>NZ_CP085876.1:5590000-5890000 GCF_013284245.2 Brevibacillus sp. DP1.3A
TGCTCCAGCTGGACTTTGCGCACATCCGTCATCTCAATACTTTTCTCTGAAATGAATCCGCCTACTCCTGAGGCGGTCAAAATGCGATACCAGTTTTCCTTTTTGCCAAGAACGTCAACAACCTCTCCTGAGGACAACTCTGCTACGATTGGGGTTCGGTGAGAAGCACCGGTACGAACTACTTGTTTTTCCTCGGCAGCGATCACTTTTGCTTGCTGGATTTCGTAGCCCTCTTTTTCGACGACTAGGACACCCGTATCTGCTTTTCGCTCAAAAGAATAAGGATACAGCTTTTCCAAAGGATCCAACGGGACATAGCGTGTGCCGTCGACCTCTTTTACCGGAACGAGTAAATCCACAGGTTTTTTGTTCAGATAGGCGACAACTTCTCCGCTCTCCATCCGAAGCACCTTATCCTTCGTCGTGACGATAACAGAACGTGTAGGCTCATCCCAAAAAATCAAAGGATCAATATTCTCTTTAATGAAATCAAAGGGCAGTAATATTTGCTCTGATTCCAATAAATACGTGGAATCTTTCCGCGAGCCTTCGTATACAATCACATTTTTCTCACCATCATACGGCTGCACATGCTCAGTTGAGGCACGAAGCACAAAAAACCAGTAAATGCTGCCGAAGATGGCCAACAAGAGAAAGCTTAACAAAAACAGCGTGCGAAAAACCCGTCGTTTCCTTCTTCTTGGACGCAGAGCTCTACCTGACTCCCTGCTCATAATCTCCACCTGCTTCCCGGTACATAAGCCTGTCTTCTGACTTGGGCTGTATGATTTGACTGATTATTTCGATCATAGCGTTGGTTCAATCCATTCACAACCTTTTGTATTCTGGTAATTCACGGACAAGCTTCCTACCAAGAAGAAGACGTACGAAAAGTCAAAAGGTTACAGATATCGACAGAAAGGGTTATGTCCTCCAAAAGCAAACACCCCCTGCATCACCGGGATTATCCGATTCAAGCAGGAGGTGCTCATCCATCAAATACATTCTTAGTGGGGATTCTTTTGACAGGAATCACAAACGCCATAAACTTCCATACGATGTCCGGTTACTTTGAAGCCGATGTCTTTGGAAGCAGCTACTTCTGCATCCCGCAAATACGGAAAGTGGAAGTCCCTGATCGCACCACAGGAGGAACAGATCGCGTGATAATGATCTTCTTCCACATTGGCATCGAATCGGCTGGACGCATCCCCGTAAGTGAGCTCTGTAACCAATCCAGCATCTTTAAAGACTCGTAGATTGTTATAAATCGTTGCAACGCTCATATTCGGGAATTTGCCTTCAAGGGCTTTATATATTTCGTCAGCCGTCGGGTGAGTCATCGTTTCCAGCAAATAGGTCAAAATTGCATGGCGCTGAGGTGTCATGCGAACCCCGGTATTCTTCAGGATTTCAACAGCTTTCTCCACACGTTGTACCATCTTGTTACACCCCACAGTCTTTCGCAAGACAAAAGAACAAGCTTCTCTAATGTCATTGATTAGAATTACTATAAATAAGTGTACGTCTAGTCGGCGAAAACTGTCAATATCCATTCATCCGATTTGGAAAGAAAGAAGTGGAAAATCAAGTTTTTACTTTGCTTTTGCAGGCTTTTTGGTTGCAGGTTTTTTGGCTTTTTTGGCTTCAGCCTGTGCAAACTTACACATGGATTGAAGTGTACAGCTGCCGCACTGTGGATTGCGCGACGAACATACACGTCTGCCGTGCCAGATTAGCCAATGATGCGCATCCGTCCACTTCTCTTTCGGAATGCGCTTCATGAGCTGACGCTCCACTTCGTCCACATTGTCGCTATTCGCAAGGCCTAACCGGTTTCCTACGCGGAATACATGCGTATCCACCGCGATCGCAGGAATCCCGAATGCATTGGACAAAACGACATTTGCAGTCTTTCTCCCTACCCCCGGCAATGCTTCGAGCTCGGCATGCGTTTGTGGAACGACGCTATTGTATTTTTCGTACAAGATTCTACAGGTCTCTAAAATGTTTTTACTCTTATTCTTATACAACCCGAGCCCTTTTATATGCTCTTCCATTTCTTCCTGTGTCAAATGAAGGTAATGCTCCGGCTGGTTTAGCTGCTGGAACATGGGTGCCGTAATCTCATTCACCCGTTTATCTGTACATTGAGCAGAAAGAATGGTCGCAATGAGAAGTTCAAATGGGGTTGTATAATTCAATTCACAGTGCGCATCCGGATAAAGCTGCTGCAAATTATCCAAAATGTCGGCAACAGGTACTTTGCGTTGTGCCATAAATATATCCCCCTTTTCCCTACATTATACCGCCTTGGTCAACACAGCGATCGATAGCACCGCAAGCTGCACCTGTTGTACAATGAGTCTGGAAGTATTTAACGGGAGGAGGTTTTCCATGAAAGTATTCCTGACTGGTGCCACAGGGTTTGTTGGACGAGGTATACTCGAGCGCTTGCAAGCAGAAGGATATGAGACGGTTTGCCTCACCAGAGCTAGTTCAACAGGTAAGCTTCCCTACAAAGAATCCGCCAATGCGCAAATAACGGAAGCAACTGGCGATCTATTTGATAAAGAATCATTAATGAGAGCGATGCAAGGCTGCGATGCTGTCATCCACCTCGTCGGAATTATTCGCGAACAACCGGGGAAAGGCATTCACTTTTCTCGTATCCATGTAGAAGGTACAAAAAATGTACTGGAGGCCGCCAAGCAAGCTGGAATCAAGCGCTTTGTCCATATGAGTGCTCTGGGCGCACGCGAAAACGCCACGAGCGCCTATCACCGAACCAAATACGAAGCGGAGCAGCTTGTGCAAGCAAGCGGTATTCCGTACGTCATTTTCCGTCCATCTGTTATTTTTGGTCCTGGGGATGAATTCGTGAACATGCTCGCCGATCTGGTTCGGTTACCTATCACACCGGTCATTGGCGATGGCTCATACCCTTTGCAGCCAGTTGCTCGCAAGACAGTGGCCGATGTATTCGTCCAAGCCTTGAGCAGACCAGAAGCAACCAATCAAACTTACGAAACAGGTGGACCCGAACCACTCTCCTACGGACAAATCCTAGATACGATTGGCGAGGCTATCGGAAAGCGGAAGGTCAATAAAATTCATATTCCCCTTGCTTTTATGAAGCCTGTGGTAAATATGATGGAGAGATTCCCATTTTTCCCGATTACAAATACGCAGCTCACCATGCTGCTAGAAGGAAACGCATGTAAGGACGGAAAGCTTCTCTACGATACTTTTCACACAGAGAAAATCGACTTTCTCCCGGGAATCACCACTTACCTGCGTACCAAATAAAAATAGAAGCCCCCTGCTTGATCCAGGGGGCTTTTGCCTATTCGTGCAGCGTTTTCTCTACTGCACCTGTTTCTTTATTAATATGACGAGCCACAACGAACAGATAATCAGACAATCGGTTGAGGTATTTGACCACGGACGGGTTTACCTGCTCCTGCTGTGCCACATGGACTGCTTTGCGCTCTGCACGTCTGACGACCGTACGCGAAACATGGAAGGCAGCCGCTGCCGGATGTCCGCCAGGCAAAATAAAATTGGTGAGTGGAGGCAACTTTGCATCTAACATGTCAATTTGCTCTTCCAGAAAAGTAACGTCCTCTTCTGCAATTGGCCAACCTACCTTTTTGCCTTCTGGCGTCGCCAGCTCAGCCCCTACATGGAACAGCTTTGTCTGAATGACATGGAAAACATCCTGCAATTCCTTCCATTCTTCTGTCGCAGGCAACAGGGCCAGGGCCAATCCAATCTGCGAGTTGGCTTCATCGCACGTACCATATGCCTCTACACGGTCTGCAAACTTTGGCACGCGGACACCTGCAACCAGTGACGTCTCACCTTTATCCCCTGACTTTGTATAAATCTTCATTCCGTATCCCCTCCACAGGTTCCGTTTACAAAGCTTCTGCGACCAGAATCAATTCTGAGCTATTTGCATCAAAAGGTGTCTTTGCAAAAGAACCGTATCGTTGTGTGACCTTCAAGCCGTTTAAGCGAAGCAGATGATGAAGCTCCGCGGGGAAAATATAGCGGAGAGTAAATCGGCCCCTCACCCGTTCCGTCACAACTCCCTGTACATCCGTACGCTCGTATATACGTGTTACTTCGGACAGTTGCTGAAAATGGTCATAACGGGTGTAATCCCACATCGCAACCTCTTCCCCCGACGGAAGTGGATAGGTGCCACGCAAGGACATTTTTTCATTTTCCTCGTAAAAATGATGAATCTTGGGCACAAACACGTTCATGATGAACTTCCCGCCTGGAGCCAGATGCTTGCGAATGCACGTCAATGCCTTCATTTGCTCTTGAACATGCAACAGGTGCAAAAACGACCGAAAAGGAATCATGATCAGCGAAAATGACTCCTGCAGGTCAAAGGTGCGCATATCCCCCTGCAATAGCTTCAAGCCGGATGTTACACCTTGTTCCTCTGCTTTTACCTGAGCCCTTGCCAACATATCCTGGGATAGGTCAATTCCAGTAACGTCGATGCCAGCCTGCGCCATCGGAATGCTGATTCTTCCCGTGCCGCAAGCGAGATCCAGCACTTTTCCCCCTGCCAGCTTGGCTTGTTCCAGATAGAACTCAACGTCACCCGCAACACCGCGTTGAGTGAGGTCATAGTAGTCAGCCCATTGATACATATTGCTCATCTGGTCCTCCTATGCTTGCATTTCTTCTGATTGAAGGTAGGCCATAACGAGCTTTGCCGTGTTGTCGAGCGCTTCTTTATGTGTACGTTCATGGGAATGGGATGCATCTACTCCCGGTCCGATCAAACCATGGACAACGTCATATCCAGCTCTCAGTGCAGCACTTGCGTCAGAACCATAGTAGGGATAAATGTCCACTTGGTAGTTCAGACCGTTCGCTTGTGCGAGCTTGGTCAGATGGCTGCGCAATCCGTAGTGGTAAGGTCCTGTGGAATCCTTCGCACAAATGGACACGCAATACTCATCTGTCGTCTGCCCATCCCCAATCGCGCCCATGTCGACAGCCAGGTACTCCACCACGTTGTCAGGGATGCTGGAGTTGCCGCCGTAGCCGATCTCTTCATTATTGCTGATAAAAAAGTGCGTGGTGTAAGGCAGCTTCACGTTGGATTCACTCAGTTCTTTCAGAACCCCTAACAGCACAGCTACGCTTGCTTTGTCATCGATATGACGGGACTTAATAAAGCCGCTATCCGTTACAGTCACGCGAGGATCAAAGGAGACGAAATCTCCGACGGAAATCCCAAGTTCCAATACTTGCTCTTTGTTTGTGACCTTTTCATCCAGTCGGACTTCCATGTTCGCATCATTGCGCTCCGCTTTCCCCGCTTCTGAGCTGTATACATGCACAGAAGCTTTGGTGGACAAAATGGTACCGGTTACAAGACGACCGCTGCTAGTCTCTACAGCGCAGTGCTCCCCTTCAATCGCATTGAATGCAAAGCCGCCGATCAAGGTCAGCTTCAAACGCCCGTTGCTCTTTATTTCTTTTACCATCGCGCCCAGCGTATCGACGTGAGCTGTCAAGAGTCTTGCCTTTTCGTTATTTGCCCCCGCTACTGTTGCCACGATTACCCCTTTGTTTGTCCGTTTATAGGAAACGCCAAGCTTTTCTAACTCTTGTGCAACCCAGGCCATTACTTTTTCCGTATTGCCAGATGGACTTGGGATGTTCGCCAATTGGCAAAAGCTTTCTACAACATATTCCGTGGATACACTCATCTGTATGTTCCTCCATTCGCCCATTGCGAAATAAACGTTACGTTAAGATTGAAGTTCATCCTTAATAAATTGAAGCACTTCCTGCACATGTCCTTTGACCTTTACCTTTGGCCACACTTTTGCAATGTTGCCTTCTTTGTCGATGACGAATGTCGTGCGTTCTATGCCCATGTACTCTCTTCCGTACATTTTTTTCAATGCCCACACACCATAAGCCTCTGCCACCTGGTGATCCGGATCTGCCAGAAGTGGAAAAGGCAATTCGTGCTTCGCGATAAATTTGTCATGCGATTTCACAGAATCCGGACTGATCCCGAGAACAACTGTATTCAGCTCAGCAAAGCCCGAATGGAAGTCACGAAAGTCGCATGCTTCTGTGGTACATGTCGGCGTTTGGTCCTTCGGATAAAAATAAAGCACCACATTTTGTCCATGAAATTGGGAAAGTGAGATGGTCTGATTGTCGCTCGCCTGCAAAGTAAATGCAGGTGCAGCTTGTCCTACTGCCGTCAAACTTTTCCCTCCTCTCAATAATGTCCTGTTTTCGCTGGTCCCATTTTACCACAATCTAGTAGTCACTTCATCCGCATACAAGTTGCGCTTTGATTCAGAAAAGGATAGAATAAAAAAAAATAAAATTTGGCCTAGTCAGTTGGATGGTGAATTCGCATGAAAGAGTTTTTTGAAGTAACAGATCCAGAAGCGCTAAAATCGCTTGCTATAGCGGAACGGGTTAAAATTTTGGAACTCTTTGAAGATTTGGAGCCCAGAACGGCCAAACAAATCGCTACAGAACTAGGCGAAAATGCTGCACGGCTACATTACCATGTGAAGGAGCTCGTGCGTGTTGGGCTGCTTGAGCAGGTGGATACCCGGGTAAAAGGCTCTATTGTGGAGAAATATTATGAGCCTGTTGCCAAGGTCATTCAGGTCAAGCTCCAATTGATGATTGAAGAAAACGCTCAACAATTAAGTGATGTCATGTTTACTCCGTTTCGTACTACGGAAAAGGACCTCATGCGAACTCTCAATCGCTTCGTCGCAAGCGACCAAGATGTTAGGAAAGAGTATCAAAATACGTTTGCTTATAATTTGACTGAATTTTATTTGAGTCAAGAGGAACGTAATCAATTTGTAGAAGACATCTCTGAGCTGTTACAAAAGTACAAAGGGTTCAAAAAGGAATCTGGCCGTCGAAAATTCAAGTTTTTCGACACCCTGTTCCCATTGACTCCAGCTGACCCAACAGATGATTCAGATGATCCTTTTGATGATTCGGATGAGTAAGTCACCAAGAAAACCATCAGATACGATGGTTTTCTTTCATTTTCTAATCAAAGGAGGACTCCCATGCGGACGATCTTGTTTGATTTCGATGGCACAGTTGCCGATACCCTCCCCTTGATCTTCACCGCTTTTCGCTCTACCTTTCAGCAGTTTTTACAAGAGCATTATACCGACGAGCAAATTGTAGCTCTCTTTGGCCCCACAGAGACAGGCATTTTGCAAAACAAGCTTCCCTCACATGCGCATGACAACGCCCTCGCTCATTTTTTTCGTGTATACACAGATGAACACTCCCGCGTACAAAATCCTGAAAATATCCGAAGCATGCTCGATGAACTTCACGCAGCAGGTATCCAAATGGGAATCGTAACAGGAAAAGGGCGCAAAAGCGCTGACATCTCCCTTCGAGAATGGGGATTAGATTCGTATTTTTCCGTCGTGATCACAGGGGATGAGGTCACACATCCAAAGCCTCATCCAGAAGGTATTTTTACTGCTATGAAACAACTAGGCGCTACGCCTGCGGAAACCATTTTCGTAGGTGACAGTGATGCTGACGTGTTGGCTGGTCGAGCCGCTGGTTTGCGAACAGTCGGTGTGGATTGGCTTTTGGTTACACAAAAGTCGGGAAAATTCGATCCCGAGCCTGACTACCACTTTACGGATGTGCAAGCGTTTACCGATTGGATACTCAAGCGCTAGATGAAAAAAGGGTGTGCCCTGCCGCCGAAGCGTGGACACACCCTTTTTTTGATTAATACGCCCGTCCGAACCAGACGCTATGCTGTGACTCTTTGCCGCAGCAAATGCAGGCATTCTTTTGTACAGGAGGCTCAAACGGGATGTTGCGAGAAGTGAACTTGGTTTCCTCTTTGATCTTCGATTCACAAGCATCATCCCCACACCAGCCGGCTAACACCCATCCGCTCGTTTTGTTTTCGCTCTCGCTTTTTGCAATATGAGCGGATAGCTGCTCCAGTGTATCGATCCCCAAATGTGAGTTCTCATCACGAAAGGCTAGTGCTTTTTGGAACATATTTTGCTGAATCTCTTCCAACAGTTGAACAACTGTCTGCGCGATACCTTCAAGTGAAACCGTCACCTTCTCCCCTGTATCACGACGAGCCAGAATTACTTGACCATTTTCCACGTCACGCGGGCCGAGCTCCAGACGTAGAGGAACCCCGCGCATTTCCCACTCATTGAACTTCCAGCCTGGTGTTTCTTCACGAAGATCAGCACGGACACGCACGCCTGCGGCCTTGATCTCGTCAAAAAGTGGATCAAACGCCTCCATGACTTTCTCGCGCAGCTTCATCGGACCGACTGGGATCATAATAACCTGTGTCGGAGCCATGCGAGGCGGCAACACTAGACCGCGGTCATCGCCATGCACCATGATCATCGAACCAATCAGTCGTGTAGAGGTTCCCCATGATGTGGTGTGAACGTACTTGAACTGATTGTCACGATCCAAAAACTTGATTTCAAAGCCGCGCGCGAATTTATCGCCCAAATAGTGCGAGGTGCCCGCTTGCACTGCTTTGCCATCCTTCATCATCGCTTCAATGGAATACGTGTCAACAGCACCGGCAAAGCGTTCACTCGGTGTTTTTTGTCCCTTCCAAACCGGAATGGCCAGCTCCTGCTCGACGACCTCTCGGTAAATCTCCAGCATTTGCATCGTTTCCTGACGAGCTTCCTCCTCTGTCGCATGTGCCGTGTGGCCTTCCTGCCAGAGAAATTCTGATGTCCGCAAGAACGGCATCGTCCGCTTTTCCCAACGAAAAACGTTTGCCCATTGGTTGATTAATACAGGCAGGTCGCGGTAGCTCTGAATCCATTGGCTGTACATATGTCCAATGATCGTCTCGGAGGTTGGACGTAGCGCGAGCTTTTCCTCTAACGGCTCGCCCCCAGCCTCTGTTACCCAAGGCAGCTCTGGATTGAAGCCCTCGATATGCTCTTTTTCTTTTTGAAAGAAGGACTCGGGGATCAACATCGGGAAATAGGCATTGCGATGCCCTGTCTCCTTGAAGCGTTTATTCATCGCCTCTTGAATTCGCTCCCATAGCTCAAAACCATCCGGCTTGAACACGATGCAGCCGCGTACCGGTGTGTAGTCCATCAAATCCGCCTTTTTGATGGCATCGATGTACCAACGCGAAAAATCCTCCGATTGCGGTGTAATTTCTTTTACAAACGCTTTGTCCTCTTTCATCCGTCTACGCTCCTTTTTGTTCTTACGTAAAATGCAAAAAATCCCCCATCCCAAAAAGGGACGGAGGATCAACTTCCGCGGTACCACCCTGATTGACTACAGCATACGCCATAGTCCTCTCGATAACCCGATAACGGTGGGCATCCGGCTAAGCTCTTCACCAGCGGCTTCAGGATGGGGTGCAGTTATCCTTTACGTATCAGCCTTCCAGACTAGGGCCGACTCTCTGTCACGTAGGAATAGCTGCGGGTCCTTTCATAGCCTTTTGTGACTATCTATTAACTAAACATATTAGCGAGTCACATCGTAGTTGTCAATTGTTGGTATGCGCAGCGATTCTTGAGCCGAGCTTCACATAGATCGGATACGCAACCACTGAAATCATAACACCTTTGAAGAGATTGAATGGGACGATTCCGTACAGAACCAATGACCAGATACTTGTCGCATTGAACATGGTCAAGAGCTGTTCAATCGGCATTTGATAAAGCACAGCGTACGCAGGCAACAGCACATAAGCATTTGCCACAGCCATGACAATCGTCATCAAAATCGTTCCCAGAGCGAGACCAGTCAGGAAGCCTTTTTTGCCTTGGCCCAGACGCTGCATGTAGACAGCCGCAAAAATAAAGCTTGATCCTGCTACGACGTTTGCGAGTTCACCGATCAAAAGACCGTCTGTATTTTTGAAGAGCATATGCAGTGTATTTTTCAGTACCTCGATAATAACGCCGGCTACAGGTCCGTACATGAGTCCCCCGATCAATGCCGGGAGTGTACTGAAGTCGAGCTTCAAAAAGCTTGGCATCAGCGGAACAGGAACCTCGAGATACTGCAGAATAAATGCAACGGCCGCCAGCATGGGAATCGTCACCAGCTTTTGGGTTGCACGTATGCGCGAAGAATGCAGCGCTGTTTCTTTCATGTTTACCATCTCCTCATTTTTCTACTCCTTCTTGAGGAATGGCAACAGTCGTTGTAAGCTCACACGTCTTGTTACACAAACAGAATAAACCCTGTGGCTATAAGTTCCACAGGGCATTTGCAAGCGTATGACAAACCATGCACAAATAAAAGGTACAAGAAACTAAAGGGCTGGCCTCTACGTTCTCATCCCGTTTGCACAGGCAAACAAGCACGTGTGATAAACGTACTGTCGTCATCCTTCTCCCATCCAGACTGTACTGTCGGCTCTGGAATCACACCAGATCCTGCACTCCGTCGCTACTTTCAGCTCGGGAGGCTCGCGGGCTTAACATGCATAAAGCATGATCACCGCCGGTCGGGAATTTCACCCTGCCCCGAAGGAATGTGTAGTTGTATACAGCATATTATACTGCTGTTTTTTGATTTGACAATAGAGGAAACTGCCAGCTCGACACTTTTGTTTATTTTTCCTATTTGTTTAGTAGGGATAAAGGTGATCGGCTTGGTTGTTACCTTGACCAAAAAGAAATAGACCGCCCTTGAGTTGACAGCTCTGCGGTCTATTTCACAACATAGTATTGAGCCGCACCCCTTTGCGGGAAGCGCCTATTGTATCGACCGTTTCGGTTGCAGCCGGGACGGTCTTTTTTTACTTTATGCTTTTAGATCTCGTTACATCCAATATTACCACAACGACTTCGGATTATAAATCATCAAGAAGCGCTATTTGTATCAATACGCCCCTATGAACCCGCTCCCCGATATTTCGTGACTCCCCAGTTCCAGACTAACAGCCCAATCCCGAAGAAAATAACAGCCACTACCGGCGTCATTGCCGCATATGTGTACCAGACTTCCTTGCGCAAAAAGTAAGCCGCCGGATAAACACCCACGAAGGCAAACGGCAGCACGTAGGTGAGCACAAAGCGAATCGCCTTGTTGTACACGTCTACCGGATAGCGCCCATATTGCTGGATGTTGTAAATCATCGGGGCAATCCCTGTCCGCGAGTCGGAAAAGAAGCTAACCGCAGCAATCGCAGTATACACGCCACCGTAAATCAGTGCCCCGCTGATCGAGAGCCCGATAAAGATGAACACGTCGTACCAGTAAAACGACAAATCGAGTTGAATGGCAGCATACCCCATGATGATGATCCCGGTTATGACTCCAAAAATACGGTCTGGTGCAATCGACTCGAGACACACCTGTGCCAGATTGTGAATCGGTCTCGTCAGGATGCGATCCATCTCGCCCCGGATGATATACCTTTCGTTGAAGTCCCAAAAACCGAAGAACATCGAGAACAACGCGTATGGAACCAAAAAGAAACCATAGATAAAGATAATCTCGTCACGCGTCCAATCCCCCATAAGCGGAACATGCGTGAACACGACAATAATAAAGACGAGATTGATCAACTCAGAAACCAGATTGGACACAAAATCCCCGATAAAATCCGTTCGATAGGCAAGTCTCGTCTTGAAGTACTGGCTCAGGTAGTCGGCAAAAATACTGAAAATATGTCTCATGTTCTGCATGCTCTACCCTCCTTGCACAACCAGCTTGTTGCGGGCAAGACGCCACATCACCAAGATGGGAACCAGTATGACAAACATCCAAATGACCTGAAAACCGATCAATTCCCAGGAACGCTCCGTTGTAATCGCACCTGTGAAGATCAGGCTCGGATAGTAGTTGACCGCCTGAAATGGGAGATAACCCATTACCGTTTGCGCCCAGCCCGGGAAAAAGCTGATCGGCAGCACGAGACCAGACAACAGATCCACCACGACCCGCTTGGCTCGCATCATGCCATCGTTTCGGAACAGGAAGAAAGTCAGCAAGCCTGTTACCAGATTGATTTGTGTATTGATCAAAAACGCACACATCAAGCTGATCAAATAAAGCCCCCATCCAGTCGCTGTCGCCGGGAAGCTGAATGGAATGATCAGGCTGATAAGGAAGATCCCTGGACCCGCGAAAAAGAGAAAGCGAAAGATCCCTTCCCCAAACGCCTGCGCCGTTTTCACGGACAAGTAATTATAAGGGCGTATCATTTCGATCGCGACCTTGCCTTCTCGGACGTCCTGGGCTATTTCTGTATCGATGTTGTTAAAATAAAACGCCCGCGACATCCAAGCAATCGCAACGTAGGAAGTCATCTGTTCCACCGTAAGCCCGCCCAGCTGCTGCTGGCCTCCGTAGATTGCTCCCCATAAAAAGTAGTACGCACCGATGTTAATCGCGTAGATAATGATCCCGCTGTAATAGTTCACACGATAGGCAAGCATCGTCAAAAACCTCATGCGGATGAGTTCCATATAAAGCTTACGCATGGCTAGCTACCTCTTGGTCTGAGGAATAAATGTTGCGAACGATATCCTCTGTGCTCGTCTCCTCAATTTTCACATCGCTGACTTCAAACGATGACATGACTGTCGACAAAACAAAGGGCAGCATTTCCTGACTTCGCGCTACTTTTACACTAAGGGTAAAATCATTGATTTGCTTGATCTCACAAGGCATCTCTCCCAATGCCTGACGAAGTGCGGCTGTTGAAGTACGCTTTTTCATTTGGAAGGACACCTCTGTGCCATTGCCCCATTTTTCCTTGAGGTCATTCAGCAAGCCATCGAAGATCAGCTTCCCTTTGTCCATGACAAGCACGCGTTTACAGAGTGCTTCGATGTCTGATACATCGTGAGTCGTCAACAAGATCGTCATATTTTCCGTCTCATTCAGATTGCGGAGAAACTCACGGATTTTTTGCTTAACGAGCACATCGAGTCCAACTGTCGGTTCATCGAGAAACAGCAGACGTGGCTTATGAATCAATGAAGCAGCCACTTCACAGCGCATCCGTTGTCCGAGACTCAACTTGCGTACTGGCTGACTGACGAATGGAGAAATATCCAGCTCCTCAATCAAACGCTCCAACCACTTTTCTCCTTCTGCATCGTCAACCTTATAAACACTTTTCAACAGACGGAAGGACTCTAGCGGAGATAGGTCCCACCAAAGCTGAGAGCGCTGCCCGAAAACAACTCCGATGGATCGAACATACTCTTCACGCTGCTTGAAAGGCACATAGCCGTTAATGACGATTTCGCCGTCGCTCGGGGTCAAGATACCTGTCAGCATCTTGATCGTGGTCGATTTTCCGGCACCATTTTCCCCAATCAGCGCGAACATTTCCCCTTCCTCTACTGTAAAGGAAAGGTCATCCACCGCATTTACCGTCTTGTACTCCCGACTAAACAAATCACGAAAAGCACCACCAAGGCCCGGTCTGGACTGATGGATGCGGAAATCCTTTTGTAAATGATTTACTTGAATCATGGAAAACCGTCCTTTTTTCTTCGCTTAAATACCATTTGTAGTGTATATGAGCCAATCGATTTGTGCAAAAGGCAAACTGCACCAAACTGTTAATGAAGATTAAGGATCATTCCCGTTTTGTCGTCTGACTTTTTGAAGCGGATATAGCGTATGCATTCGGGATCTTTGTTTTCCAGAGAGATGAGATCGTCTGTATAACGTTGCAGCCCTTTATGTACGATTGGCAGCACCGTCTCTTCCCACTTCGGCTGTGCTTCACCTAAAGCTCTCGGCATGAAAAGACCATCCGTTGCCAGCACCAATGCCTTCACGCCAACTCGATTGATGCGTCCATACTCGATAAAATCCCGACAGGCAACATCGCCATTCAATACGCCATAGCCTCCTGGTCCATTCGCCTGATAGCGGTTATGGATCAGGATGTCCATACATCGTTCGTACAGCTCTGTTCGGGTACACAATCCTTCTTTGATTCCTTCTTCCCACTTCGCCAAGGCTGCCTGTTCCAAATGGCTGACTTGCGTATGTGTCAGGGGTCGCACAGTCTCATCATCATAAACGACAAATATCATGCAATCTCCCAACTGCGCGTACTCGATATGGGCATCTCCTACACGGACGACTGCACAGGCCGCTCCCCACAATGCTTCCTTTTTCTCAAGATCGATGCCGCTTTGCTGCATATGCTCCTGAAGTGCTTCGTTTATCGTCTCCAAATAATCGCGCAAAGCTACATCCTCCGGCATTGCTTCCAGCTGCTTTTTTACGAGCTCTGCAGCGATAGCTCCACCTGTCTGTCCTGCTGCGTTCTCATACGGGATCAGCGACGTAATGCCGTCGATGACCGCATACACATGCTTGACCTGCTGAATCACATAGGCGTCCTCATTGCTTTTGCCGCTTCCTTTCATGGAGATGCACTCAAGTTTCATGATGACCCCGCCTTTACCCATGGAGTGATTTGCTTGAAAATTGTATCATTTTTCCTTTTCTTCATCTATAGCTCTCCGTTCATATCCAGTTGTTGAACAGCTGTGGTAAGATAATGAAGGACTTTTTCCAAAAGAGGTAGTTCCAACAGAAAAGAGGGAATATGCATGAAACGTGAACGATCCGCGCAACTGCACGAGGAAGCACTCGACGTCATTCTAGGCGGGGTGAACAGCCCTTCCCGCTCTTTCAAGGCTGTAGGCGGGGGAGCACCCGTAACGATGGAACGTGCCCAGGGCGCGTATTTCTGGGACGTGGACGGCAATCGATATATTGACTATTTAGCAGCATATGGCCCCATCATTACTGGCCATGCACATCCACATGTGACCAAAGCGATTTGCGAAGCAGCTGCCAACGGAACCCTGTACGGTACTCCTACTCCATGGGAAATTACCTTCGCAAACATGATCCGCGAAGCAATCCCTTCGATGGAGCGCATTCGATTCAATAACTCCGGTACAGAAGCAGTCATGACCTGCATTCGTGTAGCACGTGCCTATACCGGTCGTGTCAAAATCATCAAATTCGCAGGCTGCTACCACGGCCACTCTGATTTAGTGCTCGTTGCTGCCGGCTCCGGACCATCTACCTTGGGGATTCCGGACAGTGCAGGTATTCCACAAAGCATTGCCAGCGAAGTCATTACCGTACCTTTTAATAATATCGAAGCATACGCAGAAGCTATAAGCAAATGGGGAAGCGAAACGGCTTGCGTCCTCGTTGAGCCGATTGTCGGCAACTTCGGTATCGTGGCACCTGAGCCTGGCTTCCTGGAAGAGGTTAACCGCATCACTCACGAAGCAGGCGCGCTTGTTGTCTACGATGAAGTGATTACGGCCTTCCGCTTCAGCTATGGTGGAGCACAAAACCTCCTCGGAGTCGAGCCTGATCTGACTGCATTGGGCAAAATTATCGGTGGCGGTCTGCCAATAGGCGCTTATGGCGGACGTCGGGAAATCATGGAGCAAGTCGCCCCACTCGGACCTGCGTATCAAGCAGGAACAATGGCTGGTAATCCTGCTTCCATCCGTGCGGGAATTGCTTGCCTGGAAGTATTGAAGCAGCCGGGTGTGTACGATGAATTCGAACGATTGGGTGCCATGCTTGCGAACGGAATCATCGAAGCGGCAAACAAACACGGCGTAACCATCCAGCTCAATCGTGTAAAAGGGGCATTGGCAGTTTACTTTACGGACGAGCCTGTTCATGATTATGATGCAGCTCAGAAAGCGAATGGAGAAATTTTTGCCCGCTTCTTCCAGCTGATGCTGAATGAAGGTGTATGCCTGGCACCATCTAAATATGAAGCTTGGTTCGTGACGACAGCTCATACAGAAGAAGACATTCAATACACCATCGCAGCGGTAGACCGCGCCTTTTCTCAGCTGTAAACCATTCCCACGTCCTTTCGCATCCGTCCAAGGAAATAATAAGCCTGTTCGCGATTATGTTTTCGAGGAGGATATTTCGGTGTCCAAAGGTGAAAAATCATATCCGCAGGCTCCTGAAAAGACGTTGGATTCCAAAATGAGCAGTAAAATGCTCGAAGTGACCGGCTTTCAAAACCCGCGAAAAACCGAGCATCACAAAACTCAAAATCACGATAGGTAAACATCAAAACAGACACATTCCCAATCATGATGACGAGGAATGTGTCTGTTTTTTTCGCATACAGCAACATTGTCAATAATGGTCAGAGATTGTACAATAAAATAGTGAAACTGTCATAGGACTTATTCGTATACATGAATATGGGACAGAATGAAGTAGTAAGGTTACATGTATGGCTTAGCAACATTTCGTTTTCATAGATTACAACGAGGAGTGAGTGTGGAATGTTTTTCCATCCTATGGATTTCCTGATTCTGATTGCATTCGGACTGTCGCTCTGGGCACAGTTCCGTGTGAAAGGAACTTTTAACAAATTCGCTGAAGTTCCTACCTCCTCCGGTATTACCGGTGCTGAGGCCGCCCGCCGCATGCTCGATGCGAACGGCTTGACGAACGTTCCTGTTCAACATATCCCAGGTACATTGACTGACCACTACGACCCGACTGACCGTGTCGTACGCCTGTCTGATCCTGTATACTTCGGCAACTCGATTGCCTCTCTGTCCGTTGCTTGTCACGAGGTTGGCCATGCGATTCAGCACAAGGTCTCGTACCCAATGCTGGTAGCACGTCATCGAATTTTCCCAGTAGTCAACCTGGTGTCCGGTGTGGCGCCGTTGCTGCTGTTGGCTGGCTTCTTCTTTAAAATGGCTGGACTCTTGCTCATCGGAATTATCTTCTTCTCCGGAGCAGTTGCCTTCCAACTCGTCACTCTGCCTGTCGAGTTTAACGCAAGCAGCCGTGCGAAAGAACTGATGCTTAAAATGGGCTTCATCCGCAATGAAGAAGAGCGTGGCGCAAGCAAAGTCCTGGGCGCAGCCGCTCTGACGTACGTAGCTGCCGCTCTGATCTCTGTTCTGGAGTTGGCGAAATACATCATGATTTTCCGTAGCTCTGACGACTAATCCTTTAAACGGAACTACAAAGGTACAGCTCTCTCACATGGGAGGCTGTACCTTTTTTCATAAGGCTACGTTACAATAAGACGGGGGGTTTTGCACATGCGAATTGGAATCATTGGACTAGGCAGTATGGGTCAAATGCTGGTGAAATCACTCTGTAAAAGCGGTGTGATCCAGCCCGAGCATATCACCGTCTTCAATCGAACAAGAGAAAAGGCTGAAAATCTGCAAGCATCGCATGGCATTCTCATAGCTGAAAGTGCGCAAGAGGTGTGCAACCAGGCAAATCTGGTCTTTCTCTGCACAAAGCCACTGGATATCCTGCCTGTACTGCGTGCGTTATCTATCCCTGAAAGTGTACATATCGTTTCTGTGGCAGCAGGTGTTAGCCTCGATGATTTGGAAACCGTTCATGCTGGTGCCGTAAGCAAGGTAATTCCTACAGTCACTTCGCAAGAACTGCATGGTGTATCGTTATTTACATGCAGCAGTCGAACAAGTGCAGAGGATCGCAATGAGCTACTCACTCTCCTGTCTTCCATTAGTCAATCACAGGAAGTGTCCGAGGTCGAGATCGAAACAGCAACGATCCTCACCAGCAGCGCACCAGGACTGATCGCAGGGATTCTTGACTCGTTCGCGCAGGCAGCCGTTCGCAAAACACCAGAGCTTGACCTCGATACTGCGAGAAGCATGCTGGTGGAAACGATGCTGGGAACCGCTCTTTTGCTCAAAAACGAACAGCTTAGCTTCGACCAGCTGATTGAACGTGTTGCTACCAAAGGTGGCATTACCGAGGAAGGCTTGCGTGTTCTTGACAAGACGCTTCCTTCTGGATTTGACGAGTTGTTTGCCATGACAGAATCCAAGCACACTGCTTTGAAAATACTTGTCCAACAACAAATAAAAGCATAAATCGCGGATAGGAGAACAAGACAATGATCATCGGTTGGATTGGTTTGGGAAACATGGGCATTCCAATGGCCAGCAATCTGTTAGCTGCAGGCTACGACGTACGTGTTTGGAATCGTACACCAGGAAAAGCTGCACCATTGGTGGCATTGGGTGCGAAAGAGACTGCGACTTTGTCCCAGCTGGTATCACAAAGCGATGTACTGTTCACCATGGTAAGCGACGATGATGCCGTAAAAGCAATCTATACAGGCTCAGATGGTCTCTTGAGTCTTCCCGTGCAAGGTAAGCTGGCGGTGGACATGAGCACCATTTCACCGGATACTTCCCGTTTTCTTGCCGAGCAGGCCAAACAGGCTGGGCTGCGCTTTCTCGATGCACCTGTCTCTGGCAGTGTAGGACCTGCAAAAGAAGGGAAGCTCGTCATCATGGTAGGCGGCGAGCAAGCGGATTATGACGTAGCCAAGCCGATGCTGGACAAGCTAGGCAAAGCAGCATTTTATCTAGGACCAAACGGTGCTGGCACATCTGCCAAGCTGGCGATCAATCTGTTACTTGGCATTACGGTACAAGGTGTCTCTGAGACATTGCTGTTCGCTCGCTCTCTCGGCATTGGCACAGAACAGATGCTGGACATCATTTCCGAGAGCGCCGTGGGAACCCCTTTAATCCGCGGAAAAGCAGCCTCGATCCTCTCTGACGACTATCCGGCTGCCTTTGCCCTGAAGCATATGGCCAAAGACCTTCGACTAGCGCATGAAGCAGGCGTTTCTACACCTTTGGCGGAATCTGTTAATGCCACCTATCGTCATGCACTGGAATCAGGACTGGGAGAGCTCGATTTGATGGCGATTCTGCGTCACCTCGGTGAAAAATAGGTTTCGTGTTTAGACTGACCCTACATAAATGAAACAGCGGCTACCTAAGACCTGAAAATAACGTCTTAGTCTGGCCGCTGTTTTTTTGCATTCCACGCAGAGCATACACCTATGTTTTACATATATTGCATACAAAAGGAGGAGTATGATATGCGTCATCCAAATTTTCAATATGTACAATACAGTCATCGACTCCCTGTATACGCTGGTAAGACCTTTCGCTATGATTATGATGATGGCAATGTATTTATCATTCATTTCTTTGACGCTACTCATCGGCATGATGAAGGGATTGCTGGACCGCATAAAGGATTCAATGGCTACTATACATTCAACTACGTGGAGATAGCTCCTTGCGTATATTTTATGTATTGGTTAGAAGAAGTCTACACGGTCAGCCAAGTTGCTGATTTTAATAGAATGCTGGTTTATACCCATTATACCTACGATGCACAGGGTGTTCGAAAAAGTCTGTTCCATTCCGGTACCATAACTGAACTAGACAGCTTCACCTCATAATCGGTGATAGATAACAAGACGAAAGACCGGAATTGCTCCCGGTCTTTTGTCGTTCGATACGCTATTGTTTGGCCTTCAGCCACGCATTAAAAATCTTTGCTTCCTCTACTGCCCGTTGATCTGACAATACATCACCAGGTTTGTTGCCTTCTCCGATCATATAGCCCGCAAATGGCATTCCGACAAAAGAAAAAACATACTGAAACTGCTGAATCAATGGCAGTCCCTTCAATCTGGGCTGGTCTCCACCAGTCGTAATGACATACGCCTGCTTTTGCCCGAGAGATTCTTTGAAGGAATAACGCTTGTCACGCAAGCTCTGCGACCAGCGATCTACATAATTTTTCATGTGCCCCGACATACCGTACCAATAGATCGGCGTAGAGAAAATCAGAAAATCATGGGCGAGCACCGCTTCCGTCACTTCATCGTAATCATCCGCGACTGCATCGAAGCCTCCCTCGTCATGCCTTTGGTCGTGAATCGGGCGAATGTTTTTCTCCCGCAGACGGATACTGGTGTGCGGTACGCCTTCCAACGCTAGATTTGTCAATTGCTCCGTATTCCCTGCGTCTCTTGAGCTTCCATGCAATACGAGAATGTTCATGTGCTCACCCATCCTTACTCCTATTGTCACTCCTCTTTATTGTAGTGAGAAAATCTGAGTTACTCAAACCTTAAACAACAAACGTCCCTTATTTACGCTTCTTCATTGACGATCACTTTTTCCCCACAGCACGGCAATCAGCAAAAAGACAAAGGAAACAGGACGTTCGATAAAGATCATGGGATCACCGTTGGAAATAGTCAGCGCCCCCATCAGGACCGCCGTGGTGCCTGTTCCCAGTATTCCCAACGTCAGAAGGGGAATCAAGCATACATCAAAAAAAGGCTGCCTTACCAGTAGAAAAGTCTACGGATAAGACAGCCAGTTCGTGTTTTAATTTACGGAAACCCCACTGGAATGCTCCGTCTGCTTTTTTTGCAAGCGCAACGCAAAAAGGAAAGCGATGAGTAACAATCCAGCAGATACATAATAAACAGCCCGGACACCCTGCCATTCAGCAATAGCTCCCATCACCAGGGCAGAAGCGCCAAAAACGAGTAAATCAATCGTCCCCTTTGCTGACATGACATAGGGCAGTGCTGATTCTTCCGTCTCTTGCTGCAAAAGTGTCTGCTTGCTTACATGCACCATTTCCAAAAACGGGCCAAGCGCAAAGGAAAACAACAGTGCTACCAGCGCGTTCGTACTGCTGCCAAAACAAAAGGTAAAGAATCCGACGCCAATCGTACCGCAAATAATCCAGCGAAATAAATGGCGACGCATCCGCTCCGCATACATCAATAGCAGCGTCCCACCTGCAATAGCTCCAAGCATGTAACCGGCATTGATGTAGCCCCACCATTCTTCTCCTTGTCCAAGCACATTGAGGACAAATGGCAGCATAATCGCAGCGATCCACACACCCCCGGACAAGCCGATCACGACATCTATCGCGACCAGCAGTCGCAGTACAGGTACATCGCGAATGGTTTTCCATCCAGTGAGCCAGTTTGTTGTCTCCCTAGCTGCCTGTTCTTCACGCAGCTTTTCGCTTGCCGGTGCAATGCCTGTCATCGCGATCGTTGCCACAACATAGGCACCAACCGTTCCCCACAAAACATTACCCGCTCCCAACCAAGAAACGAGGAATCCCCCTGCGGCCCAACCGGCAAAATGAACGGTTTGATCCGAGGTGGCAAGCAAACCATTCGCTCGCATGAGGTCTTCTCGTCCGACCAACTGCGGCACCATGGCATTGCGCGCAGGGTTTGCCCAGCCATCCATAAAGGCGATCGTTGACCCCAATCCGAATAATAGCCAGATCCACTCTCCCTGCTCTCCTACACCGCTGCTGACAGCTAATGAGGCTGCAGCCAAAAGTATCGTCTTCAAGCCTTGCGACAGCACGAGCATTCCTGTCAACGACAATCGCTGAAACACCAACGGAGCCAACAAGCTGCTCACAGACTGCGAAGCCACGATGACAACCGGTATAAACGCCGTGTACATGACAGAGCCAGTTGCAGCGTAGATGATCGAAATAAACGCAACAATATAAAATACATCCCCAAGGTTGGCCAATGTCTGACCCGCCCAGAGGCAAATAAAGCGTCGATGCCACATGAAACACACCCTCCTGTCGGTTCAGGACCAGCCTATACGTCCTGATGGAATATGAAGTTATTCACACCGACTCGCCATCACAATGGAGGTGCACCTCTTTTCGCGAAAATTACCTTTTATTCTATTCCAGAATCAGAATGCTGTACAGATTTGTTTCGGAAAAAGCTGTAGTACACCCAGCCTGCGTTAATAAACAAGAAAGCACTCGTCATGTAAAAGACTCCGCTAATACTCACATAGCCTGCCAAAAAGCCACCAATCATTGGTCCAAGCATGCTGCCGATACTGACGAAGCTGTTGTTATAGCCGTAGACGCGACTGACCATATGTACAGGTGTTGCTCGTCTCAGCAAAGCATTGACGGATGGAAGCAATCCTCCCAACGATAATCCTAACAAAAACCGGAGCGCGACCAATTGCCATACCGTATGTACGAGACCTTGTGGAATGAAGATGATTGCGGCAGCCAAAAGCGAAAACAAGAGCACCTTTTGCGAACCAAACCGATCTCCTAAACGACCCAGCTGTGGGGAGGCAAAGACGTTTGCTACCCCCATGCATGCCTGGACAATACCAGCCCACAGTGCTACCTTTGCCCCTTCTGATCCAACTAATTGCGAAATGTAGATCGGCAACACAGGGATAATGCTAAACAACGCAAACTGGATCATTACGGTTACAAAAAAGAGCGCCGGGAGTTCTTTGGAAGAAAAGATCATCTGAAAATCTTCCCGCAGACTCGACCGTTCCTTTTTTTCAGGTGGAACAAAATTCTCTTTCACCATAAACGTAATGACCAAGGTCGCCAGTAATAATACGCAACCGGTAATCACAAAAATCATCCGAAAGCCGATCTTCTCCGCGAGAACGCCGCCAAATAGCGGTCCCATAATGGTTCCGGCCGTAATAAAAGACTGAAGCAACCCCGTTGCCCAGCCAATTCGTTCTTTTGGTACAGAGGATGCTACTAGTGCGGTACTTGCAGGGATGATTCCCCCTACGAGTCCATTGAGCAGACGAAGGATCAAAAGCTGCCACAGACTTCCCGCAAAACCGGTCAGTGCCATCGTAATAGACATGAAAAATCCCGAGCGCAAAATCATGATCTTGCGCCCGTGCTTATCGGCCAAATTGCCCCAAATAGGCGAGACGAGGCCCGCCGTCAAAAAGTTAGCTCCAAAAATAATCCCCGCCCAAGCCGTGACTTGATGAGGGTCTTCAATTCCGAAATCCTGCTGAATGAAAAGCGGTAAAAAAGGCATGATCATGCTCATCGCCACCATGACGAAAAACAACGATCCGCAGAGTACATATAAATTACGGCGCCATATCTCCATCGGATCTCCTCCAATCCCATCTGCTTATCCCAGTTGCGGGTCGGATGCACTTCCTAAATCTTGCACACTCCACAGGCCATAGTATACGCCCTTTCTCTCCAGCAATTGCTCATGCGTGCCTTCCTCAACGATTTGTCCCTCTTTCATGACAATGATTTTGTCCGCATGGGTAATCGTCGAAAGTCGATGGGCCACGATGAGTGTAGTTCTTCCTTTTGCCAATCTGGACAAAGACTCCTGAATCGTGTGCTCTGATTCCAAGTCGAGTGCAGACGTCGCCTCATCCAGAATCAGAATACCCGGGTCACGCAGGAAAACACGTGCAATCGCGATTCGCTGCTTTTGCCCGCCAGAGAGCTTTACGCCGCGCTCTCCCAGCTCCGTATGGTAGCCATTCGGTAATTCGCTAATAAAGTCATGGGCATTTGCCGCCTTCGCAGCTTCTTGCACAGCACTGTCATCTGCATCAGGATTGCCCATTAAAATATTCACTTTTGCTGATTCACTAAACAAAATATTATCTTGCTGCACCATCCCGATATGGTGACGCAAATTTTGCTGCTTCACATCGCGGATATCGATGCCATCAATCGTAATTTTCCCTTCTGTCACGTCCCAAAAACGCGGCAGTAAGCTAATCAACGAAGATTTTCCGCCGCCTGACATCCCGACAATCGCAACTGTTTCACCAGAAGAGATGTTCAGATTCACATTGTTCAAGACAAGAGGGCCTTCCTCCCGATAGCGGAAGGACACGTTCTCAAAGCGAATTTCGCCGCGAATGCGTTTGGTTGCAGGGTCTACAGGCAACTCCCCTGCGTTTGGCTTGTCGACGATATCGTACGATTCATCGATAAACTCGAACATACGGTCCATCGAGGCAATTGCCTGTGTCAATACCGTACTGGAATTGACCAAGCGTCGTAGCGGCGTGTACAAGCGATCCAAATAAACATAAAACGCAACCAAAGTCCCTACGCTCATGCTCCCGCCAATAACTTGATAGCCAGCATAAGCAATGACCAGGAGCGGTGCGATATCCGTCACCGTATTAATTACAGCAAAAGTTCGCGCATTCCAGCGTGTTTGCGCCAGTGCCTTATCCAAAAACTGATTGTTTTCCTTTGCGAATTCCTTGCTTTCCTGCTGCTCCAAGGCAAAGCTGCGGATGAGCGCCATCCCATTGACGCGTTCATACAAATATCCTTGCAAACGCGCCAGTGCCGCAGAACGATCCTTGGTTAATTGACGCAAGCGCTTGTAGAAAAATTTGACGGAAATACTGTACAAAGGGAAAACGACAATCGCCACAAGTGTCAGTTCCACATCCATGTAGAGCATGATCGCCAGTGTCAGGATGATCGTAATCAGGTCCAACCAGAGATTCATCAATCCCGTTTCCACGAAGCTTTTGGTTGATTCCACGTCGTTAATGACGCGAGAGATGACCTCACCCGTTTTTGTATTGTTGTAGTAGCGCATCGACAGTCGTTGTAAATGAGAAAACAATTGATTGCGGATGTCAAACAAGATACGACTAGATACCCACTGTGCATAGTATTGCCGGATGTACTCAACAGGGGCGCGAACGACGGTAAATAACAAAAAGGCCCCGAGCATCAGCCAAAATAACTGCTTCAGCTTTTCCTCTTGAGGAAGCGGACTTGGCAGCAGGTCATCAATGACGTATTTGATCAGAAGCGGCAGAGCAAGTGGGATCGCAAACTTTATAATACCAATGAATATAGTGCCCAATATTTGTTTCCAATAGGGCAGGACATAAGCCAAATAGCGGCGTATGCTCAACCATCATACCTCCTTTGCAAACAAGGAAATCCCTCCCCCGGTCATTCGGGAAAGGGATTATTCCTCATCATCTCGCACTAAAAGATAACGCTCGTACCAACGTTGGACGAATCCGTTTTGAAAAGGGCCACGTCGTGCGCTTACCCAATCCAGCACCTCTCGCAATGCTGTCTGCACTCTTTCCACAACAAATGGAGGATAGTTCATCTGTTTGCTATGCAAAAGAAACTCCTCTTCGTCGAGAATCGAGTACGTCATATCAGGAAACACTTTTACGTCGAGATCATAGTCTATGTAGCTTAGCAATTGTCCCTTCATGCTGAAGGGCGAACCAATGTTGCAATAATAATAAATACCGTCATCACGAATCATGGCAATGGTATTGAACCACTGGCCTCTACCAAATGTACAAATGGCCGGTTCACGCGTACGCCATTCCCGCCCGTCTGCTTCTGTCACCTTGACCCGATCATTTCCCCCAATCACCACCGCATCACTGGTATGAATCAACGTAGATTTGTCCCATATGCGGTGCAACGAATGGTCATGTTTATAACTTTCTATGCGGATATTGGAGCCCGGAGTTGGTGACATGACTCTCCCCTTTCTTCTCTTCTCTATTTGAATGGGGACAAGCCTCCTTTAAGAAGAGAGCTTTTTGGAAAGTGTAACATATTTTTGTACTTCATAGCCAAGTGAAAGGTAAAACGGAAGGACTTCCGGATTTGATTGATTGACCATGATCAAGACGTTATTGACACCTCGTTGCTTGAAACGCTTTTCAATTGCTTCAACGAGTTCGCGACCAATACCTGAGCCTTGCATCTCTGGAAGTACAGCCAATCGGTAGAAATAGGCACGTGCTCCGTCGATCGTGCCAACCACGACCCCTACAACTCTGCCTTCAATTTCTGCAACCATTACCAGATCGCTGTCCCAAGCCAAATGCTGGGCCAAATCGTTCAATGACTCTTTGTCCGATTGGTCCAACCCCGTCTCCTGCCAAATACGTGTGATAGCCGAATAGTCACCGAGTCGAAACGGACGAATCAGCATGTGTTGCCTCCTTCGTAACCTTCTTCCTCTATTGTACAACACATGGACAACTTTGTCTTGTGTCGCAACACCACAAAGTCTCCAACTCCATACTCCATCTGCCATAAATAATTATGTCAAAAGAGAAATACCGCCGTCTACAATCAATGTTTGTCCGCGAACCATCCACGCTTTGTCAGAGAGCAAGAATATCACCGCATTAGCCAAATCTTCCGGCTCCACAATGCGTCCTGCTGGCGTACGCTCTGCTGAGCTGCCGAGCAATTCTTCACGATTCGGGAAATGCTTGAGTGCATCCGTATCCACCGCTCCGCCAGAAACAGCGTTTACTACAATATTATGCGGTGCGAGCTCGACTGCCAAATAACGAGTAATCGCTTCTACAGCTGCCTTCGATACGCCAACCGCTGTATAGTTGTCGAGAACTCGAATGGACCCAAGGCTGGACAAGCTCACGATTTTTCCGCCGTTGCCGCCCTTGATCATTAGTTTTGCCGCTTCTTGTGCACAGAACAACAGCGCCTTGCTGTTAATTTCCATGGTCCAGTCCCAATGGCTCTCTTCCAGCTCCATCAGTGGACGTAGTACACCCGATGCCGCATTGTTCACAAATACATCCAAGCGACCGAATTCCTGGTCAATTTCTGCGAACAACTCTTTGATTTTTGCTACATCCCCTACATTGGCTTTGATCAGATGGACACGAGCGCCCTTTGCTTCCAGCTCTGCTGCCGCTTCTCTTGCTGCAGTGCGGTTACGCAAATAGTTCAGCACCAGGTCATAGCCCTGTTCCGCCAATTGAAGCGCAATCGCTTTTCCGATTCCTCGCGTACCGCCAGTAACCAGTGCTACTTTTTTCGTTGTATTCATAAAAAAGATTACCTCCCAACCTGACCAACTATTAATAGCAGGTACTAATAAGTAAAAATCACTTATTCATTATACAACTCCACCTGCGCTTTTTCTACCTACGGAAAAAATCCCGGCATGACTTGATCCTCTCGACTATAGCCATACTAAGCTCGCAGTATCAGGCAAACCACTACCACATAAGGAGGAATGGCAGGGTGTACATAGGTCGGGAATTGTCCGAATTAACCATGGTACCACTGGCTGATTGGGAAATGAATGAGCTGCTTTATTACCATCACAGTTTTTCACAATTAGCAGCTTACCTCAGTGCAGAAGGAGCCTCTCTTCACGTCAAAGTCATCCATGAGCTTGAATCCCGTGGGCCAGCGAATGGAGATAGCGGGGGATGGGATCATTCCTCGTCACCTATTTACGATTAAGTAAAAAACCCGGCTGCTCGTGTATGTAAACACGGCGCCGGGCTTACTTTTAGATACGGAACTTGCCGATCTGGATTTGCAATTCCTCCGCGAGGTGTTCGAGAGAAACGGCTGAGGAAGCGATTTCTTCCATAGAGGCTAGCTGCTCCTGGGCAGCTGCGGATACACTTTGTGTTCCATCAGACGCTTGCAGTGTCACTTCGGAAATATGACCAATGATCTCAACCACTTGCTGTGCCCTTGTAGAGAAATCACGCGTCGCTTCCGATACCTGACCGATTTTCTCTGCCACTTCATTGACGGCTGATTGAATTTGTTCGAAGGACTGGCCGGCTTCGTTCACTTTTTCAATACCTTCTGTTACTTCACGCTTGCTCTGATCCATCACAATCACGGCATGGTTTGTCTCCGCTTGGATCGCGGTGATCAGCTGACTAATTTGTTGTGCCGAGCTTGCGGATTGCTCGGCCAGCTTGCGTACCTCATCAGCCACCACAGCAAAGCCTCGTCCATACTCCCCTGCTCGAGCCGCTTCAATTGCCGCATTTAGTGCGAGCAGGTTGGTTTGATTTGCGATGGCAGTGATCACATCCACGATGTTTCCGATTTCTTGGGAACGCGTCCCCAGATTATCCACGACTTTTGCCAGACCGTGAATCGATTCGCTGGATGCATTCATTTGCAGCACTGCCGATTGAATGGCTTTGTTTCCGGTCACTGCCAAGTCCGACGATTCCTGGGCTGCGGTGAATACATTTTGTGTATGCTCTACGATCTGACCGATTCTTGCCGACATTTGTTCGACTGCTGCGTTACCCTCCTGCGTATGGGAGACTTGCTGCTCGGTTCCCTCCGCCATTTCTTGCATGGTCTCGGCGATCTGTTCTGTCGCTTTGCTTGTCTGATCCGCACTTGCAGCGAGTTGCTCTGCCGAAGAAGCCAGCTGCTGAACAGAATCATTCACAGAATGGAGCAAGGAACGAAGAGATTCCGCCATATGATTGAAGGCTTTGCCCAACGTCCCCAACTCATCGTCACTTCGTATATCTACTTGCTGTGTCACATCGCCTTGGCTCATTTTTTCCGCTGCTTCTGTTAACATGCGCAAAGGACGGATTAAGGAGCGCAAAATCAAGTAAATGACTCCGCCAGCTACCACCAGCGCAGCTATTATAATCACGAGCATGGTGTAAAAAATCGGATTTGCTGCTTCTGCTGCTTCACTGTCATACATCACGCCTATA
The DNA here is from genome assembly GCF_013284245.2 of Brevibacillus sp. DP1.3A. NCBI lineage: Bacteria > Bacillati > Bacillota > Bacilli > Caryophanales > Paenibacillaceae > Brevibacillus > Brevibacillus sp. DP1.3A. The sequence goes on from NZ_CP085876.1 coordinate 5,618,242, forward strand.
AGCTTCCAACCCGTATTTTCATTCGTAGTAAACACGGCTTGGACGGGCTTTCCTTCGTGCTGAAATTGTAAACGACCTGACTCTTCTGCATATACTGTATCCGTCCAAGACTCTGCAACCTCAACGCCAGACTCCCCATTTGGATTGACCAGCATTTTTCGGTTTTTATCCAAAATCGCCATATATCCTTGGGTACCGATTTTCGCTTGCTTGACCGTCGCGTCCAGCGCTGTCAGTTGAATATCAATTCCCAGAACTCCGGATTTATCTGGCAAGGACATCGCCACTCCCAACACGACTTTTCCGGTTATCGCATCAATGTATGGGTCCACAATGACGCTCTTTCCTGGTTGCTTCATGGCGGCTATGTACCAATCCCTCTTTCTTGGGTCGAATCCGTCGGGAAGCTTGGAATCAGTCGCAGTCAACATGCCACCATTCTCATCCCCGATATAAGCTTCACTTACTTCTGGGTTCATCGCGAGAAAACGCTGCAATTGCTTTTTCGTTTCCATTTTGGTCTCTTCTAAGATGTCATGGCGTACAATATCAGAAGCAATCCATTCCACATTCCTTGATTGCTCCAGCAGTGTGTGATTCAAAAGCTCATCTATCAACCGAACGTTTTCAGAGGCAGTCGTAAGCAATTCATCTGACAACTCTGCCTTGGCACTCTGATAAGAGAGCAACCCCAGCAAAAGCATGGGGATCACTAATATTGTGGAAAATGTAGCGATTAGCTTAGATTTTACAGTAAGTCTGGGTGTTTTCATTCGCTAGCATCACCTTTCTGCGTGTCCTGATTGTCCTATATTGATACCCGCTATATGCCTAATGGTAAACCTTCATTTGCCCACTAAACTGCACATTCGTTTATTATTTATTATTTTTTATTATATTCAGAATATACTTTCTTCTAGAAATAGGTAAAAAATCGCTTTACAACAAGAAAAAAATGCCATATTCTAAGAGTACGTTCCACACACTACTACTACGGAAAGAAAGGAGGCAGCACCATGATGATGATAGCAATGAACCTAAATCTAGCTCTTATTGATCGTCTTGTGGTTGTTCCAACTGAATATAGCAGCGCCTCCTGGGTCGACGAATTCCAGTAGTATTCGTACTATTCAACATTTCCATTTCGTCTATTACCGACCACAGGCGTTGTTGCTTGTGGTCTTTCTATGCCCTTCAAAACGGCATGTCCGTTTGTTGATGCCAGAAGACCGCAGGCTTTCGCCCGTGGTCTTTTTCTTTCTCATCAATTAATATTTTCCACCTTGAAAGGGGGTGATTGGTAATGGTACTGAACTTTTTGCTTTTCACAGTCAAGATTGAACGCAATAAGGAACAAGCGGAGACACTTTTCGCAGAATCTGCTCGCTGTCGCTATCTCGAAGAACGCGCCGAAGAACATGCTTTTGAAGCTGCACAATTTGTGAGCCGCATTTAATGGACGAAACACGATTACTTGACTACAGGAGGGATTTTGTTATGAAAAACAAACAACGGCGTCAGATGATGAGGTTTACAGGAGTCAAAGCGATAGATGGTAGCTGACTGCACCAAACTAACGGGATGGGAGGGATACACTCATGTACATTCCAATGATTTTCTTCACAATCATTATCGAGAAACGGAAATTGACACCGAAGCAAATTGAAGCAAAATACATGCAACAGCAAGCGCTGAAACGCATCGAAGAACAAAAGCATCAGATCGTGACACAATTTCCAGAGTTTTTGATTCGATAAAAAGAAACGTTTTTACAAAGATCATGTCTGCGGGGGCATGATCTTTTTATTTTCCACTGCTCTTTCCCTCTCTCGAAGCTTTATAATGGATTCAAACAGAGAAGCGTGGGGAGTGAAATCATGGAGTATCAAATCGTCTTTTTAGACATTGATGGAACACTCGTCAATGAAGAGAAAATCATACCACCGGATACACTCGAAGCCATTCAAGAGCTGCAAAGAAACAAGATCGAGGTTGTCTTAGCAACAGGCAGAGCTCATTATTATTTTGACGAGCTTGCCCAGCAGTGCGGCATCGACTCGTATGTCAGTTGCAATGGCGCATATGTCGTCTATCAAGGAAAAACCATTTATGATCGCCCCATCCCGCCCCAAACACTCGAACAGTTGCAGCAGATCGCGACCCAGCACGACCATCCCATCGTGTTTCAAGGCAGGACGGCGGGCTTTTCTACCCATAAGCAGCATCCTTATTTGGATTGGACCTTTCAGCAATTGAAGCTTGATTCCCCCGATCACAATGCAGACTTCGCCCATTCTGAAAATATTTATCAAGCGCTGTTGTTTACGCCAGATGCACACGAACAACAATACAGAGAAGAGATTCCCGCTCTCTCGTTTATACGCTGGCATGAGTATTGTATGGATGTATTTGCGAAAGGCGGTTCCAAAGCGCTTGGTATTGAAGCGCTCCTCTCGCATATCGGGCTTGCGCCAAGCAAGGCAGTTGCTTTTGGAGACGGTCTGAATGACAAAGAAATGCTCTCTTATGTTGGGATGGGAATCGCGATGGGCAATGCACATGAAGCTTTGTTGCCGCATGCCAATTATGTAACGCGCCACGTCGATGATGGCGGGATATCTCACGGCTTGCGTCACATCGGTCTGATGAAATAAATAAAAGCTGCCGAGAAATACTCGACAGCTTTGCCTACTTGTTATTTTTGTCCCAACAGCTCTCGAATTTTTTGATGCGCCATCGGAATGGTGTAAGCATCTAATTCCTCCCAAGCTGCGTATCTTGCTTGAGCGGGGAGCTCTTCCCCTTCGATCCAGTCACAGGACCATACTTGCATGTTCCACTGCAAATGGGAGAAGACGTGCTGAACCGTACCTATCGGCTGCATGACTTCTACATCGATTCCGAATCGTTCACGCAAACCAACTGCAAGTGCCTCCTGCTTGGCAGCATCACTTTCCTGTTCGGTTTCAACTGTAGGGAATTCCCACATGCCGGCGAGAAGCCCTTGATCGGGACGCTTGTTCATCAATACTTTGCCGTCGCGAATAATAATGCCTACTTGCAGATCAACAGGACGTGGAGGTTTGGTCTTGCCTTTGACCGGCAGCTCTTCTGCCACTCCCTCCTGACGCGCCATACAGTAGTCAAATACTGGACAGGTCAAGCATTGCGGAGTGCGCGGTACACAGACCATCGCTCCCAGCTCCATTAAAGCCTGATTGAAATCTCCTGCTCTCCCCACCGGAATGACCTGGCGTACGAGATGCTCGATTTTGATTCTTGTGGCAGGCTTGGCAATGTCGTCGGTTAAATACAGCAGGCGTGAAAAGACACGCATAACATTTCCATCCACAGCCGGCTCCGCCTTTTCATAGGCAATGCTAAGAATGGCACCTGCTGTATAGGGCCCAACACCTTTTAGTGTAGCGATTTCTTCTGATGTATCCGGCACAACTCCTCCATAGCGAACCGTTACCTCGCGGGCTGCGGCTTGAAGATTGCGCGCGCGGGAATAATAACCGAGCCCTTCCCACGCTTTTAAGACATCATCCTCGGGCGCTTTCGCTAAATCACTCACCGTCGGAAATTTCTCCATGAAATTCGCATAATAAGGTTTAACGGTCTCTACGCGTGTTTGCTGAAGCATGATCTCCGATACCCAGATTCGATACGGGTCTTTATTGATCCGCCAAGGCAAATCCCGCTTTTGTGAGTCGTACCAGGCCAGCAAATCCTGGGCAAAGCCAAACACATGAAATTGTTCAGGAAGTGTATATTTCAAGCTTTCTTTTTTTCTTGCCATTTGCGTTTATTCTACTCCTTTTCATCCCAGTTCCGCGGGACGAAACGCCCACACATGCAGTTTCGCAGCTCCGCCGGAAATACAGTCGCAAAAGTTTTGATCTGCTAATCGGTTTGCCTTGATTTCTTCGTATACGTGAACAGTCTCGACCTCAAACGTTTCGACAAAAAGACCGGGCTGATCCAAGCCCTCCATTGAGCGATACTGACGTGCCCCCATCGCTTTCATTCGCTCAGCCATCGAGGTGAGCAATCGCAGAGCGTGACTCCGTTTTTCAGTATCCAGCTTGTATTCAATGAAAACCGTTAACATGCGACATGTTCCTCCTTTAACGATTCAACGCTTTCATCATACCCTTCCCACCCGGTGCGAACAAGCACACAAATATTTTCAGAACGGGCGGGAATTAACCTTAGGCAAACGCTATAATAAACAATAAAAGTGGAAGGAAGGGAGGAAGACAACGATTCCATGGATACAGCCACACATTTTGCCATGGGCTTTGGATTGGCCGGGCTCGCCTATCTTGATCCTGTCGTAGCTTCTACTCCGTCACTTGCAGTGGCCGTCATGATTGGTACGGTCATTGGCTCGCAGGCACCTGATTTGGATGGCTTAGTCCGTCTTCGTGGTACCGCTGCCTACATTCGCAACCACCGAGGTGTTTCTCACTCGGTTCCCGCTTTGTTTCTCTGGACTGGTGCCATTTTCGTTCTCATCCAGGCCATGATGCCACAGCCCCATTGGCTGCATTTGCTCGGCTGGATATTCCTGGCCGTCTGTTTACACGTATTCGTTGACTTGTTCAATTCCTATGGCACAAAGGGCCTGTACCCGTTTCGCGACAAATGGGTGGCGCTCAACGCCATTTTCATTTTCGATCCGTTCATTTTCGCTGCTCATCTCGTCGGCTTTATGCTGTGGGCGGCAGGCGCGCATCCTGGACACGTCTTTTTATGGATATACGTGATCATTGCCGGGTACTACTACTGGCGTTGTCAGGCGCAAAGACGAACGACCGAGCTGGTTCGTCAGCGAATCGGCAAAGCTGGTACCTTCACCATCATCCCTACTCTTTCCTGGACATATTGGACCTTCGTTGCCAAGACAGAGCAGCATTGGTATGTAGGTGAAGTCATTTCGGGGGATGTCGTCATCTTGGACACCTTCTCCATCAAACCGGAAAATGAGCGGATTGCGGCAGCCAAGAAAAGTTACAAAGTCCAGTCCTTCCTCGCCTTTACCCATCATGTACATGTAGAAACAAAGGAGCGCTCCTTTGGCTATGAGGTCAAATGGATTGATCTGCGCTACCGCTCCCGTTTTCAAGGGAAAAGTCACTACATGTTCGTCGCCGTGGTTTACCTCAATTTTGATCTGACCATCCGCGATTCCTTCGTTGGCTGGATCCACCACGGAGAAGAACAGCTCACCAAAAAATTGGATTCCAAACGCTCGTAATCGACGAGACTACCGCCCCCTGCCAGTAGAGGGCGGTTATTTTTTGTCATCTGACCTGTTCATTTTTACCAAAATTGCACCTGTTCTCCTAGTCAAATACCCATTACGATCAAAATAACAACGACAGACTGGGGGACTCGACATGATACCAATTCGTTATTCCAAGCGTACCATTACTGATCAGGAGCAAATTGACCAGTTCTTGCAAGTGGCAAAAGTCGGCCATCTCGGCTTGTCCAATGAAATCGAGCCGTACATCCTTCCTTTAAATTTTGCTTGGTGGAATGGCTGTATTTATTTTCACGGCGCGGATTCTGGCAGAAAAATCGAGATGATTAATGGCAACAACCGTGTATGCTTCAGTGTCTGCGAGGAGTACGGCACAATCGCCTCACCTGTGCCTGCCCATATCGATACGGCTTATATGAGTGTGTTTATCGCTGGGACCATTGAGCGTGTTTCTGAACCTGAGGAGATGCGCGATGCGATGCAATCCATGATCGACAAGTACGTCCCCGGCTACTATTCAGAACCGTTGCCTTTGCAGCATGTCATCAAGTATCGTTCCTCGATGGGCAGTACAACCGCCATCTTCCGGATTACGCCTACGGTGCTGACCGCCAAAGGTAATCCACTTTCCGAAGAGGAGCAGTTCTATCCAGGCAGAAAAGTCGAGATGGATGTATAGCAACGAAAAAAGACACGCTCCTTTTCCTAAGAGGCGTGTCTTTTGCTTGACTGATCTTTACTTATTATACGGAGCACTCATTCCTGTCGAAATCGCGATTCGGTTCCAGCTGTTGATTGTATTGATCGCCATAATCAGGGCAACGTACTGGTTCTCGTCAAAATGCTCGCGTACCTGCTGGTAGAGCTCTTCCGAAACACCGTTAGCCGTGATGACAGTGACCGCTTCTGTCAAAGCAAGAACGGCCCGCTCTGCCTCTGTGTAAACCGCGGATTCTCTCCATAGGCTGAGTAAATAAATGCGTTGCTCAGTTTCACCGAGTTTGCGCGCATCTTGCGTATGCATATCCATGCAAAAAGCGCAGCCGTTGATTTGGGAAGCACGAATTTTGATCAGCTCAATCAGTTTTTTGTCCAAGCCGCTCTCATTCACGAAACTTTCCAGCTTGAGCATGGTTTGATACGCCTCAGGATTTGCTGCACGATGATTGAATCTAGCTTGCATCATTCATCTGTCCTCTCCACTCGAATTTGCTTTCAACCTCAAAGACGAGTGAAGCGTCCTTCTTGTGACGAATCATCTATTTTCTTTTTGTAAATGTGCAAGCTTATCTGGATTGACCATCATATACAAGCGTGCAATGCGGTCTTCCTCTTCATTCATCCTGATCTGGATGATCATTTTCAGCTGACCTTCGGAGTAGACGGCGATTCCATCTTGGCCATTGATCGAGCGAATCTGCATGGTAGCATGTGAAGCCCACCTCGGCCATACCCCCATCCAGAAGGCAGTAATCCGCTCATCTGAGAAGATGGGATGAATTGCCGCACGGACTTTCCCGCCACCATCGCTGACAAACACAGCATCTTTTGTCAAAAGTCCGATCAACGACTTCGCATCTGACTTGGAGATGGCCTGCATCAGCTGTTCTACCAAGCTCGAAGTCCGATTCGGCTGAGGGACGATCGCCTGGTATCCTGCTTCAGACAGCTTTTTTCTCGCAATGCTAAACTTCTTACGGCAATTTACTTCGGTCATTTCGAGCATCGCGGCAATTTCACTGTATTCGTAGTCGAGTGCCGTTCGGAGCACAAAAACGGCACGTAGCGTCGACGGTAGATTCTCCAAGAGAACAAGCAAGCCATACGAGACTGCTTCTTCGGCAATCACAGTTTGCAGGGGATCATTGGTTTCTGAAGCGTCCAGCATCGGCTCCGGCAACCATTCCCCTACATACTGCTCTCGCTTCCAACGGGCTGATTTTAATAAGTCCAGACAGCGATTGGTCACAGCTTTGCACAGATAGCTTTTTACATGGTGAATGTCTTGGATGTCGGTACCTGCCAATGCAAGAAAAGTATCCTGAACAATGTCCTCCGCTTCCGTTACCGAACCAGTCATCCGGTACGCAAGGGAAAACAGTAATGATTTATACTCCCGATAAACATCCTCCATGTTCACTGCCATTATTTCGTATCACCAAACTGCCAAAGGGTGTGACTGAGACTTCCATAGCGGATGCTCATATGCAGGCGCTTCGCTGTACGTTCATCGTCGGCAGCTCCCATGACGTACACAAGCGGAACAAAATGCTCAGTTCCATATGCGGGAACAGCTTTTTCGGCATGTGGAGCAAGCTCGCGGTAGTTGGCGAGGTCCTCGACATTCCAGTCAGTCAATGTTGTTTGCAGCCAGTCTTCGAATTGCTCAGCCCACTCAAAAGTATCACTATCGGACTCTCTCAGGTTCATATAGGAAAAATTATGGACGGTTCCGCCACTGCCGAGGATCAGAACGTCTTTTTCGCGGAGTGGACTGAGTGCCTTGCCGATCTGATATTGCTCTGTCACGGTCAGATTCGGATTAACCGATAAGGCAACAACGGGAATATCTGCATCCGGATAAATATGGCGCAAAACAACCCAGTGTCCATGATCCAAGCCTCTTGTCGTGTTCAAAGCGACAGGAATACCAGCTTCCTGAAGAAGTCGGATTGTCTCATCCGCTACTTCGCGCTCTCCTTTTGCCGGGTACTCGATTTCGTATAACGCTTGCGGGAAACCGCCAAAATCGTGAATAGTCGGGAAGGTGTCCATGGTTCCTACCATTTGATCATGTGCTTCCCAGTGAGCGGAAAATATGACGATAGCACGCGGCTTGCGCGGGAGCAGGCTAGGCAATTGGTTCAGTGCTTCTGTATAGGCATTGTTTTCTATGGCAAGTAACGGGGCACCATGTGCAATGAAAAAAGACGGCATCATTTTCGTACACTCTCCTCTATACTTTTTAAACTTAGTTACTTTTAGTAAGTATTATATCTCATAATCCTCACGGTTACAAGTGTATCCAGAATCGATGCCGTTTCTTTCCTCTAAACAAAAAAGGCTTGCCGCTCTTAAAGAACGACAAGCCTTTTGACAGGTAAAGTTACAATTACTTCGCTGCTGCGAAACGCTTGCTAACTTCATCCCAGTTTACAACGTTCCAGAACGCACCGATGTAGTCAGGGCGTTTGTTTTGGTAGTTCAGGTAGTAAGCATGCTCCCAAACGTCCAGACCAAGGATAGGTGTTTTACCTTCCATGATTGGGCTGTCTTGGTTAGGAGTAGAGCTGATTGCTACTTTTCCGCCTTCTGCAGTCAGCCAAGCCCATCCGGAACCGAAGCGAGTAGTAGCTGCTTTTGCGAATTCTGCTTTGAAGTTGTCAAGGCTTCCGAAAGCCGCGTTGATTGCGTCAGCCAGTTCACCAGTTGGTGCGCCGCCGCCATTCGGGCTCATGATTTCCCAGAACAGTGTGTGGTTCGCATGGCCTCCACCGTTGTTGCGAACAGCAGTGCGGATGGACTCAGGCAGAGCATCCAGATTGCTGATCAGCTCTTCAATGCTTTTACCTTGCAGGTCAGCGTGTGCTTCCAGAGCTGCATTCAGGTTGTTAACATAAGTAGCATGGTGGCGTCCGTGATGGATTTCCATGGTTTGCGCGTCGATATGTGGTTCCAAAGCGTTGTGTGCATAAGGCAATGCAGGAAGTTGATGTGCCATTGTAACATTCCTCCTCAGATTATGTAGGTCAAGCTTACGCCTTCATTATACTGTAAGCCAAACAGTTTTTCAACAAATCGGTATGCAAAGTATATTAATCTATTTATTATTTCAAAGATTTCTATCTTGAAAACAAAACCGAGCGTGCTAGACTTGGATTATTACAAACGAAGAGAATCAGGTGATATCTAGTGGAAATGGACTTATCAACGATCGTACTTCTCGCTGTCTTTGGATTCATTGCAGCATTCATCGACAGTACTGTTGGTGGAGGCGGACTCATCTCCCTCCCCGCCCTACTCGGTCTCGGAATGCCACCGTACCTTGCTCTTGGCACGAACAAATTGGCTGGCACAATTTCATCTGCCACCAGCTCCTACACCTTTATCAAGAATGGTAAATTTGACAAGAAGCTCATGCTGATCTTATTTCCCGTCTCCCTGATCGGCGCCTATTTCGGAGCGAAAACAGTTCTGTTCGTTCCCCAGGAGTTTTTGAAGATCCTTGTCGTTATCATGATGGCACTCATTTTTGTTTACACTCTTTTCAACAAACGTTTTGGTCAAGATTCCAACTACAAAGGGCTGACCAAATTTACGCTCGGCATCGGGATTCCTTTTACCTTTTTAATCGGATTTTACGATGGATTTTTCGGGCCCGGAACCGGTTCGTTCTTTGTTTTTCTGATGGTGCTTTTGTTTGGCTATGATTTTGTGATTGCAGCCGGCAATGGACGAATTTTGAATCTGGCCAGTAACATTTCTGCGCTGTTTGTCTTCACAATGGAGGGCAAGGTCGTTTTCATGACTGGTCTCATCATGGGGATCGCGATGCTGTTAGGTGCTAACCTTGGTGCCAAAATGGCCATCAAAACAGGAGTACGTTATGTCCGTCCGTTGTTCTTGGTCGTATCTATTACCTTGATTGTGAAGATGGTGTATGAGTTGATTTTTACAGCTTGATTAAATAGACCTTCTTGTAAGTTGCTGTAGTGCTGGGGAGGAAACAGGAGAAAACGCTCAGCTTCTAGGGCCACCCGCTGTGGGATTGACTGCCCGACTCCATGCAAAAAGCGAAACCGCGTCCAAAGTAGTCCATTCAGGAAGTTTTTCAGAGGTGGACGCTTAAGAGCGTGTTTCGCTTTTTGCATTCCGTCTCGGTCGGCGTCCCTAAGATCTTCGCTTATTTCTCCTGTTTCCTCTACGAGCTGTTCGTTCTTAAACGGGTTTTAAAAGACTTAAAAAATGAATAGTGCAATCAGTTACGACAGAGAAGAATATTTCCAGACGTAGCGACTTATGGAGTCCTACCGAGCGGAGAAGGGATTCGCGGGCAAAAGAAACGCAACGTGCCCACGCGACGTAGCGGCTACCACTTTTGCGTTTCCCCGCTAATCCCTTCGGAGCGGGCAGTCTTAACCCCCAGCAGGACGGAGCCTGGAGCCTAGACTGGAAATATTCTTCTCCCCACTACAGATTCTGATAGAAAAGTCAGCCTGCTCACATTTACAGGCTGACTTTTTCGTGAGACCTAGTTAGCCCCAGCTGTTACAACTTTGGCCTGATGATCACGCACCGCCTGATTGCTCGCCGCCATAAACGCCTGCGCGACTGCCATCAGTACATCTCGATGCTCGGCAACTCCTTTAAAATGACTTCCGTTGGCGCTGACCGTCACGATCGCTTCGCCTGTCGCATGCTCTCCCGACGACAATGAATACAGCTCCATGTCCGTAAACTCCACGTCAAACGGCAGTGCCTGCTTGATGCCTGCCACCAATGCCTCAACAGGTCCTTCTCCGGTGCCAGAGTATGCTTGTTCTTCTCCTGTCACATTGTTCGTAATGGTGCAGGAAGCCATACGACTTCCGGATGTGCCAGTGAGCACTTGCGCATTGACCAGTGTGAATGGCTCCAGTACCGCGTTTACGGTATGTCCTACCAGCTCAAGCAGCTGATGATCCTGGACAACTTTTTGCTTGTCAGCCAGTTCTTTAAATTGGACGTACAGTGTTTCCATCTGCTCATCGGTCAGCTGTATCCCGAATTCGTTTACGCGGTGCTTGATCGCATGGCGGCCGGAGTGCTTTCCGAGAATGATCATGTTGCGAGGCACACCCAAGCTCTCCGGATCCATGATTTCGTAGGTGCTGCGCTCTTTTAAGAGACCGTCCTGATGAATTCCCGCTTCATGCTGAAAGGCATTGCGACCCACAATTGGTTTGTTGAAAGCAATCGGGAAGCTCATGGCACGGCTCACTTTTTGTGAAGTGGTGTAAATGTGCTCCGGTCTGATGCCAGTCTCGGCATCCAATGCTTCTTTGCGCGTCTCAATTGCCATCACCAGCTCTTCCAAGGAGCAGTTCCCTGCTCGCTCACCGACCCCATTGACCGTTACCTCGACTTGGGTGACCCCCGCACGAATCGCAGCCAAACTGTTTGCAACCGCGAGTCCCAGGTCATTGTGGCAGTGTGCACTGAACTCTACCTTGTCGCTACCACGAACGTTTTTCATGACACGAGTGAACATGGCCCCGTATTCTTCTGGAAGTGCGTACCCTACTGTATCGGGGATGTTAATAATGGTTGCCCCTTCTTCAATTGCCGCTTCGATCATCTCAAACAAAAACTCATCGCCTGTACGAGTTGCATCCATCGGAGAAAATTCGATCCGGTCTACAAACTGTTTGCCGTACGCAATCATTTCGCGGGCAATCTTAATCACTTGCTCTCTCGACTTGCGAAGTTGGAAGTCCAGATGAATGCTGGAGGATGACAGGAACATGTGGAGTCTGCGACGCTCTGCCGCTTGTGTAGCCCGAACGGCAGCATCAATGTCCTCTTTCACCGCACGAGCAAAGCCACAGATCTCTACGCCGTGCACCTCTTGTGAAATACGTTGCACCGCCATGAAGTCACCAGGGCTTGCGATTGGGAAGCCCGGTTCAATGACATCCACGCCGAGGTCTGCCAAATGCTTCGCTATCACGATTTTTTGCTCAGGCGAAAGAGACGCTCCTGGCGCTTGCTCTCCGTCACGCAGTGTTGTATCAAAAATATGGATTCGTTTTGTCATGGGTAATGCCTCCTCAATTTTTGGTCGTTTTTTCCGTAATAAAAAAAGCCCGCCGTCTCCATATACAAGAGACGACAGGCTTTTGGCTGCCGCGGTACCACTCTCGTTGATCCTCTCTTTTTTCAAAAGAGAATCCACCTCGCTGTCCCGATGACGTGGGACGATCCGTCAAGGTTTACTGTAAGTTTTCAACCTTGCCGCTCCCGGGTGAGATTCGAGCATTTCCTGACTGCGTCGCACCTACCCGCAGCTCTCTGGACAAGAAATTCGCTTTACTAGCTCCCGTTCTTCGCGTTTGCTCTATGTCGTTGTGAAAATCAAAAAGGCCTGCCGTCTCTATCGAAGAGACGACAGACCTTGTCTATCGCGGTACCACTCTCGTTGACCCCAGCTACTCGCCAGAAGTCCACCTCATGTACTGATCCTAGTCGATCAGCACAACCCGATCACGGAGGTTAACCGTCAGAACTTACTGCTTGATGCAGCGCTACATCTCGTTTCAGTCCTGCCGCTCCCGGGCGAGCTTCACTGGCTTCTCTGACTGCGTTGCACCATCCCGCAGCTCTCTAGACAGATCAGTCCACTTACTGTTCCCGTTCTTCGCGTTATTGTTATTATTGTTTGAAATTTTATTCGGTTTATATCTGATTGTCAATGGAGGCTATCAATAAAAATAATTTTAATAACCCAATTAATTGAACCCTCTCACTGAGCTGCGTCCGAACTGTCTGTAATAAAGGCAGGCGAGACCTAGTACCACGAGCACTAAAGCGGAGTAAATATTGCTATAAACGGACGCTCCGGAATAGCTATTGAACAGATTCCAGCTCACAGCAGCTCCTCCATCAATCATTTTGCCGTACAAGGTAGCTGCAAGTGCACCTGCAATAAAGTTCAGCATTGCCAGCAGTCCCATACCGACGCCGATCTGTTCCTTTGGTAGCGACTGCGAGATTGCGTTTGACATCGAAATCATCATAAACGATAGTCCGACATTACCAAAAATCAGAAAAACGGCAATGAGGAACGGAGATACTCCCGCAAAGGAAGAGAAGAGGACAAAGCTGCACAAAAGTAGCACAGACGCTGTGTAAAATAAATACGAATTCCCTTTCTTATCTGCAAGAATCCCGGCCTTCTTCCCCAAGAACGCGGTCACAATTGCTCCCGGTACCATCACAAAGCCAATGAGCCCCGGTGCCAGATGATTCACATTTGCCAACAACTGTGGACTAAGGAAAGCGAACGAATAGCCACTCCCTATCATCAAAAAGGCAATGACCAGCCCGAGCGAATAGCGTTTGCTCCGGAATAAGCCAGGGCGAACAAAAGGTTCTGCGGTCGTCCGAATTCTTACCAAGAACAGAAGGAATGAGAGGATGCACCCCAGTGCGAGCAAGAAGCTCTGATTCGTAATAGCCAGTAGAAGCAACGCAATCGTTATGGCGAGAAGTCCACCACCGATCCAGTCCATTTTGACAGCTTCCCGCTCCTCCTCCTCCAAATACTTACGGAAAAAAGGCACGGCAAAAAGCGTGAACAACGGCATGCAGAACAACCATCTCCAATCGAGCAGACTGACCAGCAAAGAGGAAAGAACGGGACCTAATGCGCTACCGATTGCCATCCCGGTCATTGAGATCCCTAGAGCCCGCCCCCTACTCTCTGGGGGAAAATAACGCACCGGAATAATGGAAGATGTCGCCGGAACAACTGCCGCTCCTGCTGCCTGCACAATTCTCCCAAATAGCACCATGCCATAATTATGGGCGAAAAATCCGATAACGGAGCCGATGGCAAATAGAATCAGTCCGAATGTAAGCAAATGTTTGAGCTTGTAGGAATCAGCTAGCTTTCCGTACATCACGGTTCCAACCGCATAGATTAACAAAAAGGCAGACGTCACCCAGCTTACTTGGCTAAAAGATAAATGAAATTCTGTCCTGATTTGCGGTAACACGATATTGAACATCGTAGCACTCATCACCGTAATCATGAGAGTAAACACGAGTACGCGTAGAACTTTTTCAGCGGATTGTTGTTGTGGTTCGGTTTGCATATTGGAAAGACACCTCTCGTTATCACCGATTTCTTCCCGGGAAGGTGATTGTTGGCCTTGCTAGATGTAGTTTATAATGATTTTAAAATAAACGAAAATATATCTTTTGACATGTAGTTGATATACCTGAGTATATGGAGTTGAATCGAATGGAATTGTTGCAATTGCACTATTTCCGAACAGTGGCCAAGTGGCAGCATATGACGAAAGCCGCCCAAGAGCTGCGGATTGCTCAGCCTGCTCTCAGCAAAACCATTGCTCGGTTGGAAGAGGATGTCGGGGTTCCGTTATTTGACCGCGAGCGAGGACGTATTCGGCTGAATACATTTGGGAAGGCGTATTTGGAGCGGGTAGATAAAGCACTGAACCTGTTGGAGGAAGGTCAAAAAGTCGTATCGGATCTGGCTGGAATGGAGCATGGTCGTATTCATCTGGCAACGTCAACCTTGGATCTGTTATCAGAACCGTTGGGCAAGTTTCTCGCCCTCCATCCTGATGTACACTTCCAGATCACGCAAGCCAGCATCGAAGAAATGGCAACCCTCCTCGAGTCAGGCGAAGTGGATGTTTGCTTCACCCATTTGCCGATCAGGGTGCCGGATATTTTGACTACGCCCGTATTGAAAGAAGATATTCATGTAGCTGTCCCCCGCACACATCACTTAGCCAAGAAAACCAGTATTCTACTAAGCGAGCTGGCTGAAGAGTCCTTTATCGGCTACCGGGAGGACTTTCCCATCCAAATGCTATACGATCAGTTCTTTCAAAAAGCAGGGATTACCCCCAAATTCGCTTGTCGGGTAGATGATCCCGGCTCTATCCAAAAGCTGGTCCGCGCAGGTCTTGGCATCGCCCTCTACGGCTGTATCAGTCGAGAGGAAGACCCACACCTTGTCATGCTTCCGATCGAACACCCGATCTGCCAGCGACATTTTCAAATGATTCGGCACGAAAAAAGATATCTCTCCCTGGCAGCACGCAAGTTCTGTGATTTTATTGTCCAATATTTTGCTGAGTCTCTTAAAAAATGAGCCCCTTTCTAACAGAAAAAAGCCTGGCATCATTCGCCAGGCTCTTCCCCTACTCTTGCTTTCTTTTTTTCATACGTAAAATAATGCCGTCAATGAGCAGCCCAATCCCCGCTCCGTAAAAAGGGGCCGCAAACCGAGTTCCTTCGGCAAGCGGCAGGTCTTTCAGATACACGATAAACACGCCGACAATAAAACCGATCATCGTGTAGCGCAGCCGGGTCGCCCCCATCAAACGACACTCCCTTTCACGCTACTTCCCGAATTTATTTGGCATTTTCATGTTTTTCATCGTACGGCTCATCTGTTTGAGCTGCTTTTGGTTAAGATTCATCCCCATTGAACGGGCCATGGCTTGAAGCTGCTTGTCGTCCATTTGCATGTTGGACATTTGTTTTTTCAAGAAATAAGTCCCTCCATAAAATCCACCAGCGAGACCGATTAACAATGTAACAATTGGAATTACCCAGTTGTACCAAGCCATCAATACATTACCATCCTCTATACGTAATTATGAACTCTTTTATTGTACCATAGTTGGGCTATCTTCTGTAAATTGTGATTAGAAAACTTGGAAAATGAGAACACTGCCCTCAACAAAATCTTTGTTTCAAGCATATTCTAATAGCAAGAGGTGAAACAACTATGGCTCCAATTGTGATTCTGGACGCTGGACACGGTGGCAGCGATCCAGGTGGAGGAAACAACACGCAATTTACCGAGAAAGATATGAATTTGCAAATATCGCTCTACCAATATAATCGCTTTTTGGCTCTAAATATTCCTGTCGCTATCACACGGACAACCGATGTGACTCTGACAAGTCAGGCTCGGACTGCTCTGGTTCGAAACAGCGGTGCTCGCTACTGTATAGCGAACCACATTAACTCAGGTGGCGGCCGAGGCTCCGAGGTCATTTACTCCATTTACGGCTCCCCAACCTTTCCCCAATTGATCCAGGATGCCCTGGCAGCGGAAGGGATGCCGAATCGACGCATTTTTACGCGGACACTGCCAGATAATCCGCGGCTCGATTACTACTTCATGCACCGGGAGACTGGCAGCGTGGAGACGGTAATCGTCGAGTATGGCTTTGCCGACAATACTTTGAACGCAAATAAACTACAACAGGATTGGCGAGATCTCGCGGAAGGGGTAGTCCGGGCATTTTGCACGTACGCTAAACTTCCCTACCAGCCCCCTACGACTCCTACTTCTACTCCAAAACCTACTGCAGCACCGACCCTTGCTCCCACCACTTCTCCTGGAAACGGAGGAGGGAATGGACCTGACTGGAAGCAGGAAGCCGTCAACTGGCTGTATGATCAAGGCTTATTAACCGACGAACAATGGCGTCAGCAGCCTGACCAACCTCTGCCGCTCTGGGCACAGGCTGTCATCCTGAAGCGTTTATTCGAAAAGCTCAAAACGTAACATAACGTCTCCGTTTAATCGTCTGCCTTAAAACGGGTCAGCGGCGTATCCGTTAAGCCCGAATAGTTTCTTTTTGCTGGCACACTCACTAATTCGTCCTCTGGGTAGCGATAGGCGGTTAGCATTCCGCCGAACACACATCCTTGGTCGATGTTGATGGTGCCATTTTTTCGTTTTGGTTCTGGATGCGGATCATGTCCCCATACGATTATGGGCGAAGTCACTTTTCGTTCTTTTGCCCATTCTCTACGGATCGGGCGCCCATCCGGTCCCGTCCCTGCCACATCGCCATATCGGCAAAACGTGTAGACCGCAGGCGAATCCATTCCTATGTAATCATCACGAATCCCCGCATGAACGGCGACCGCTACTGTTTTTTCATTCTGTTTGATGATCATGTGCGAAGGAGAAGAAAATAGCAATCTGCGACTCTGCTCTCGCAGCAAGGAGGCCTTCTTCGGTCCGTATTCTTGCTGATACAGCCGAATCTCCTCTTCTACCTTTTCATCTCCGTGTGCCAATGTCACTGGTCTGCCATCCAACCAGCGGGCTACTTTCCACCCATGGTTACTATCCACCATCTCAGCCAGACCTGCCGTGACATGATGGTGAAAAAATTGCAGCATTTTGATTGAGTAAGGTCCACGACTCGTGATATCACCGAGGGAAAGGAGCTTTCGGCCGTGGGGATGGCGATAGGTACCGTCTCGGGTTTGTTCATATCCCAAGCGTTTGAGCAATTCTATAAATTCGTCGTAACAGCCGTGAACATCGCCGACGATATCCACACCATTGTCAGCCGAAAGCACCTTGGAGCGCGTTTGAGGTTTGTGCCTCATAGCCCGTCCCTCCTTTCCGTTATCTCTCATTCGTTACTTACTATCTTTACCACATCTGCGAAAAAAACTCACGGGTTGTGTACAAGAAAACCGTTTAAAAAAGTAAACGCGCGAAAGAGCCCCTGTTTACCCGAGGAGCTTTTTGGCGCGTTTACCTATACATGATGCTATGTGATTAGCCTAAGTTATGCGTATGCACGTAAATGGCCGCTTGCGTGCGATCCTCCACGTTCAGCTTGGCAAGAATGTTGCTCACATGAGTCTTGACCGTTTTGATCCCGATAATCAGCTCATCTGCAATCTCCTGGTTGGACTTGCCCTGACCGATCAGCTTCAAAACCTCCAACTCGCGCGGCGTCAGTTGCTCATGAGGATGGGACTCTTGACCGTGACGGAAACGGGCCATGATTTTTCCTGCTACCCTCGATTCCAAAACTGGCTCACCCGCCGCAGCAGAGCGGATTGCCTTTGCAATCTCGGCTGCACGCGAAGTCTTCAGCAAGTAGCTGAATGCCCCCGCTTCAATGACCGGATATACCTTTTCGTCATCAATAAAGCTGGTCAAGACAATAACCTTACTGGATGGACAGCTTTCACGAATACGCCGAGTCGCTTCCACACCGCCGATGCCTTCCATGACCAAATCCATCAGAACGACATCTGGGCGCAGCTCTTGCGTCATCCGCACCCCTTCTTCTCCACTGCCTGCCTCTGCTACGACTTCAATATCGTCCTCCGTAGACAAATAAGCAGCCAGACCCATCCGAACCATTTCGTGATCATCTACCAGTAGTACCCGAATCACCGAGCCTTCACCCTTCCCGTTCCGTCTGTGACATTAGAGGAATACGCACCTCAATTTGCGTCCCCTTCCCAATTGCCGAGTAAATCTCCATGGAGCCTCCGACCTCTGCAACGCGCTCTTGCATGCTGCGCAAACCGTAGGACGTCATTTTCTCCCCATCCGGATCAAAACCAACACCGTCATCCGTTACTCGCAGGCGAACCTGCTCTTGCAGCGTAAACAGCTTTACTGTAATCTGGGTAGCTCTGGCATGCCGTAATGTATTGGACAAGGACTCCTGCAAAATGCGGAACAAATGATCCTCAATTCCACTCGGCAAGCCTTCGACATCTTCAATCTCCCAAGTCAGTTGCATAGTATTTTTACGCGTCAGCTCATCTAAAAGTTCCAGAATGGCTTCCTTCAATGACTTGTTTTGTAACGTAGCCGGGCGAAGATGCAAGAGTAATGCCCTCATCTCCGCTTGTGCAGCTGCTGCCATCTCTTCGACCAATTCAATCTGTTGTGCTGCACGTTGTGGATTTTTTTCTACAAGCCGCTTCATCGCCGCAGTCGTCATGGCGATGGCGAACAGCTGCTGGCTGACTGCATCATGCAGTTCTCTCGCCAATCTCTGTCGCTCCTCTGTTACCGCTGCATGCTTCAATTGTTCTGCGAGAGCCGCATTGTGGTTCGACAGCCGCTGCAAAGATGCCACTTGCTCTTCCCATTGTGAAGCTAAGCGATTGATCTGCCATCCTAATTCGCCGACTTCATCGACGCCCAATTCGGGAACACGATACGACAGCATTCCGCGCCCAAGCTTCATGGCAGCTTCCCACAGTACACTGAGTCTCTTTTTCAACAAATTGCCGATGATATAGGAAATGATCAATGCCACTAAAACACCTGCAGGCAAAGAGACAACAAAAGCAGCAAGCTGAATCAAGCCCTCTGGATCGGCAGGCAGATTGATGCCTATATATTCTTTAAGCCACCACACGAAGTTGCGGTCGCTGATCATTTCGTTGTACCACCGATGAATCCCGGGGTGATCTCTCCATAAAAAGTATAGCCAAAAGAAACAAATAAACGCGGCAGTAATTGCACTGACGGCCAGTAACATGCCATAGCGCACGTATTGCCACTGAATACTTGCCAATCGCTGTCGACGCATCCGCCAGTACCTCCTAGATGTACTTGACTTTTATATCGCCGACAAGCAGCGAGATATGCAAGTTTACTTTTTGCAATGCTTCATCATACTGATCAGAACGAATCTTAACACTGCGATTGATACCTCCCTGACGGTGGCTTAGCACCTCCAGGTCACCAATACTCAACCCTGCCGTTACCGATACAGGAAGATCGACAGGCACATAAATCGTCACATCGCCTACCCAGCCCTCTACGACAAGAACCGCCTCATCTCGCATCAACACTGCACGGGAAAGATCAATCACAACATCCCCGATTCCATGCCAGACATGCAAGTGATTCAGTTCAAAACGCCCCGAGGTCAGGTGATAATCTCCAATCAGAGAGCTGCGGGAATCTTTTGGCAACGTGTCGTCAGGTGATGAAGACATTCTTTCGTGATGAGGAATTTTGCCACCAACTTGCTTCCATTTGTTCCAGCCGTCTAGCCAAGGGCGTTCCTCTGTTGAAACCTTCATGTCACTCGGAACACTCGCATCACTTGTCATAATCGTCTCCGCAGCAGATGGGGTCCCCGTATCGCCCAAAGGTTGATTCATACGGTGATCTCGTTTGCTGTTCTTGCCCCGAATCAATTGAAACCCGAAATAAATAAACACGATTGGTACTGCAATCTGGAACAAATCATCTACCCCGACACCAAACCACATGTCCATCGCGATAATGGTCCCCAGGGAGAATAGAATCCCTCCGCCAATCCGATTTTTCTGCCCCCACAAACGAAGGCCGAAATAAATAAGAACCATCGGCCACAAATCAAACAGACCGAACGAAATGATACCCAAACCGTCTAATAAAAGGCCGATTCCCGTAAAAATAATCAGGATACCAGCCAACATTTTGTGCAAACGGGACAGTTTCACAAAAGTCTCCTCTCTCACGCCCCATGCTGATCGTTTTCACTTTGACCATTACGACATGTATAGATGAATGCAGGCGGAATGTTCAACAGGGTAAAGTCGATCTTGACCCAGGGAAAACGATCCTGCAACTCAGCTTGGAGTTGTAGCGAATATTGGAATGTAATGAATAGGCCCCCTGGCTTTAGTACAGATTGAACTTCGTCCAGAATTGCTGCCCTCTGCTCTTGTGGAAAATTGGCGAATGGCAGACCTGAGATAATGACATCTGCACCTGCAAGGTTCTGCTCCTCCAAGTAAGACCTAAGTTTAGTCGCTTCCTCCCTGATAGGAAGATCGGGAAAACGTGATTGAAGCATAGAGCGAAAATGGGAATCTCGTTCCACAAGCACGTACTGTGTGCCAGGACGCAAGCGCTGATAGATCGTTTGGGTAAATGCCCCTGTACCAGGTCCCAGCTCCAGGATCACATCGGTTGAAGCCCAATCGACGCTTTTCAACATTTGCTCACATAAAAAACGAGAGCTGGGGATTATACTACCAACGCGTCCAGGCTCAGCGATAAATCGCCGCAAAAAGACCAAGAAGTCCTGCAAGAATCGTACCTCCTAGGGGAAAAGCAGCCTGATGTACACAGGCTGCCGAATTGACACAATCTATTCTACACCCAGTCCCCCAGTTCCTGTCGAATTAGGATTGTACAGGTTTGGCTACCGGTGCTTTTACTTCATTAATGGATGCTTTGATGCTGGCTAGTTCTGCATCGAGATCATCCTTTTCCAGTTCAGACAAAGCGTTCTCCCAAGCGCGGTTTGTTTGGCGCCATTGTCCACTCATTTGCGCTTCTGCTTCCATGCGCATGACTTTTTCTTCCATGCGGGCGAAGCCACGGCCTGCGGACGGATTGCCGATACCGACAACTGCTTGATTGACTTGCTTTTGTGTACGAGCTACTTGTGCACGTGCCATCAGTGTGAACCTTTTCGCACGCATTTTATAGAACTCTTCCTTCAGCTCAGCCAACTTCTCGCGCATTTGCGTAGCTGCCTCGGATGCTGACAGGTAGAGACCTTCATATTCCGCTGCACGGCCTTCGTACTGCTTCTTGTCAGCGAGTGCTCGACGAGCCAACTCGTCTTCTCCCTCAGTCAAGGCGAGCTTGACTTGACGATCGCGTTTTTCGATCAGAGCATTGGCTTCGTCCAATTGCTGGCGGAATTTCTTTTCCAGTGCAACCTGACGGGCAACTGCTACTTCAACTTGTCCGATTTCTACTTCCATGTCACGCATATATTGATTCAGCATTACTACCGGATCTTCCATCGAATCCAATGCATCATTTACCGAAGCTACTGTCAGGTCACGCAAACGTTTAAAGATACTCATTATATTTTCCTCCTCATCATATCACATCATATTGTTCATCCAAAAGACTCTTGCGACACAGTGTTATTGCGGTTACTAAAACGGTTATGGCCGTTTGGTTACGTTTCTCTCCCAAGCGTCTAGCGTATCTTCTTTTAATACTTTTTGGGCCCATTCACGCTCCCAAGCAGGTGGAGCTTGTTTAGGTTCTTGACTGGGACGCAGTAAGCGATATCCCAGATAAATCACCCCAATGGCCAGAAGTGCGTGAAAT
The DNA here is from genome assembly GCF_013284245.2 of Brevibacillus sp. DP1.3A. Classification (NCBI taxonomy): domain Bacteria; kingdom Bacillati; phylum Bacillota; class Bacilli; order Caryophanales; family Paenibacillaceae; genus Brevibacillus; species Brevibacillus sp. DP1.3A. Next base: position 5,640,171 of record NZ_CP085876.1, read on the forward strand.
AGTAGGTCAAGCTTGCCAATCAACATCAGGAACCCGAATAGGAAGACTAGGATTCCCCAAAAGCGTGAACCGGTTTGTCCCATAATCTTTTTGGCACCGTATATCATGATCACACCGGGAATGATGAACCCGAGCAAGTCTCCGATATCGATACCCACCAGATCTAGAAGAACCAACCCACCGACTAGCAGCAGAACCAGCCCGAGTAGAACTTTGCCAGACCGTTCGCTCATTACTCGTTTACCTCCATTCGTTTTGCATGTGGTGCTTGTGGAACGTTATGCCCTTATTGTAGCCCTCGGTATAGGCTTCCCATAACGGGCGTGCGGTTGGTTTTTCCCTCCGTCCTTGGACGGAGACAATTTCCTGCCCTAATCGGACAAGCTGTCCCGCAAGGCAGAACAAGCGCGCGTCGAAAGGCGTCTTGCACTGTTGAACGAAAACGTTACAGCATTTGACGGTATTTTTGTGACGAATATGTGAACAAGCAGATGAAAAAGAAGGAAAAGAAGGACTGGCGTAGAATCTTCGTAAGAGTGCGTGTAAAAAAACATCGAAAAATAGCCGAATTCCGCTTGGCGGAAACGGGGGAACCACGTTTTTGGGGTGAATGGTTGCTACTCCTAGCAGCCTAGGGCGTCCTTTCGACCGAACCCTTCAGCTAACCTCGTAGGCTCACGAAGGGAGCAGTTTCTTTTGCGCAAGGTGGTTTTATCTTTATTTATGGCTGGAATGCTTGCTATGGGGGCAGGCGCTGCACAGGCTGCTGAGGAGAATACTCTCAATGAAGTAGTCAGCGACTTGTACGGTACCCCTTACAAATCTTCCGGCTCGTCCAAAAAGGGCTTTGACTGCTCCGGTTTCACGCGCTACGTATTTGATGCGTTAGGTGTAGACCTGCCTCACAATTCTGCTTCCCAGTACGCATTAGGTACAGAGGTAGCCAGAAAAGATTTGCAGCCAGGCGATCTCGTATTCTTCAATACGAACGGTCGCAGCATTTCTCACGTGGGTATCTACATTGGAGACGGCACATTCGTGCACTCGGAATCTGGTCGTGGAGTCGTCAACACCAAGTTGAGCGATCCATACTACTGGAGCAAGCGTTATGTAGGCGCCAAGCGTCTCAGCGTTCCTGTTCTAGCGAAAGCAGAAACTCCGAAAAAGGAAAAAGCGGTGCAAGCTGCATCGTTGCCGGAAAAACCAGCTCAAAAATAGTCGTTCGGCAAAATAATAAAAGCCAGGGACACTACGTCTCTGGCTTTTTCTGACGGAATTTAGTACCTGGTCTAAAGAGGTACCCTCATATATTAGAACAACTTAATAACTTACGGGGTTTCTTCCCCTGATCAGGTCAAAGCATGTTATGATAGACAAGACCCATTCTTTGAATGGTATTCCTTATTAATAGAAGTAACTGGGGGTTGTTCCGGTGAAAGATCACATTTTAATTGTCGATGACAATCTGGAGATTATTGAACTGCTAGAAGACATTTTGGAGAACGAGGGCTTCACCGTTTCCTCCGCAGAGAGTGGAGAAGATGCACTCTCCCTGCTCAGCCAAGGAGAGCGACCCAATCTGATCCTTTTGGATATTATGATGCCCAACATGAGTGGCTACGAGCTCTGTTCTCAAATTCGCCGTGAATGGGATTTGCCTATACTGTTTCTCAGTGCAAAAGGAAAAGCGGTAGATAAGGTAGTCGGCTTTGAAATTGGCGCAGACGATTACATTACGAAGCCTTTTGATACAGAAGAACTGCTCGCTCGCATTCGTGCCCACCTGCGTCGTTATGAGCGCATTCGCAAGCATACTGAGGAGCAGCCTGAGAAGGAAACAGCCTCTTCTCCGATTACAGTTTTGAAATTCAAGGACCTAGAAATTCATAAAGAAACGTATTCCGTTTATGTATGTAATCAAAAAATTGAGCTCTCTACCAAAGAATTTCAACTGCTCACATTCCTCGCAGAAAATGCGGGCATCGTCTTTACAAGAGAGCAAATCTACGACCGCGTCTGGGGATATGGTTATGGCTCGCTCAATACAGTGACCGTCCATATCAAAAACCTCCGTGAAAAGCTGGAAACAGAGCGTCAGTTCATTAAAACACAATGGGGGACAGGCTACGTATTTATCGGGGAGAAGCTTTAAATGAGCTTACGTAATAAAATTTTTCTCTCCTTCATTTCCTTGATCACACTAAACATCTTGTTGTTTAAATTCGTTTTTCAAGACATTATTGTCGCTCAACTCAAAAATGATCGGCATAATCAGTACCAGGCTGAGAAGGAAGCCGCAGAGAAGGTCATGCTCAATCAATTGCTTCTCGTCAGTAATTTCAAGGACCCAATCGAACGATTGGAGCTTGAAAAGCAGTTGCCAGACGACGTGATGTACCGCATGCTCGTGAAGGATGCCAATGGAAACACCATCTACAGCAAAACATCACGCGCCTATAATTTGAAAATGCCTTCTCCCTCCTCATCAAACCGTGGCGATTCTGCCAAGCAAAATGACCTCAAAGTGGTAGCTGAGTACCATTTTCAGCAGGAGCCACCGCGTACAGGGGAGATCGTTGTTTATTTCTACACAGATGATTACGACATAATGGCTACGACAGGGGTTTCCATGATGCTTTGGTTTATTTACGGAAGCATTAGTCTGGTGGGATTGGTTCTACTCGCTTTGTTCGTTCGCTGGATACTACGGCCCGTGAACGAATTATCGCGCGTCACCCAAGAAATCCAGGAAGGGAAACGGTTAGTGACATTTACGTATCGATCGCATGATGAGTTTGGCCAACTCTTTCGATATTTCGGGGATATGGTTGATGAGCTTCGCTTAGCGGAAGAAAGACAGGCCGAAATGATTGCTTCGATCGCCCACGACTTCCGCACGCCTCTCACCACGATCAAAGGGTATGCGTCATATATCGGCTCCGGTCGTGTGACGGATATGACCAAAATACAGAAACAGATGAGCAAAATCGAGTTAAAAACGACTGACTTGGAAAAGCTGCTAGATGAGTTGCAGGACTTCACCGCCCAAAGCTCCGAAGTCCGACTCAATATTAACCGCATTCATGTCAAAAGCTTCTTGAGAGGAATTATTGAGGACTATTTGCCAAGAATCAAAGAGGCAGGCCTCACCTTTCAATGGAAGCTGCGTATTTCCAATGAATTACACATCGAAGCGGATGAGACCAAGCTGCGACGTGTCATGGAAAACTTGTTGAACAACGCCATTCACTACAATAAACCAGATGGCTCCATTTACCTTACTTGTGATCAGCGAGAAGGACATGTCCTTTTTACTGTGATCGACAAAGGAGAAGGAATCGCCTCCGAAGACTTGCCGAAGATTTTCACCAAGTTTTATCGGGCGGAAAAATCACGAAATCGCAACAGTGGCGGTACAGGCTTAGGCTTAACGATTTGCAAGAGCATCGTCCGGCTTCACGGCGGAGATCTGATGGTAAACAGTGAATTGGGAATGGGAAGCAGTTTCTCCTTCACCATCCCCTTCTTCCACGGGTAGCTTTCACAAGCTACCCTTACTTTATATAGATTTATTCCCACTTAATTATTTCTTTATATTTTACTAGTAAAATAATTTTTGTAAGCATGTTGCTTTCAGTGATAAATAACCCCCAGTTCGGTATCTGACACAATCGGCGAAACCGTAGTGATAAGATGCCTCTTTTTTTGCCCTCCATTTCCATTTTTTTCTATCTCTTCTCCAAACGCATCGGCAGTCCGTTTTTGGGACGCAAGGTGACCAACGGCTCGGGCTCCACTGCCTGATTCGGTTCAGCCAGACGTAGTCGATATCGCTGTGCGATCGTCGCCAATAGCAAAGCCGCCTCCATCAAAGCAAAGTTATTCCCAATACAAACACGCGGCCCACCGCCAAATGGAAAATAAGCATAAGCTGGATTTCTTTTTAAGAGGTCGCTGTCAAAACGCTCTGGAATGAATTGTTCAGGCTGCTCATAATAGCGTGGGTTACGGTGCATGACATATTGGCTCATCATCAGTGTTTCACCGGGCTTATACGTGTGATCGCCGATCTCAACCTCTTCTACCACTTCCCGGTTAATCGTCCACGCCGCAGGATAGAGCCTCAATGTTTCCTGTACAATGAGATTCGTATACTTCAGCTGGGGAAGATCCTCGACTGTCGGCAGCTTTTCACATAGCACCGTTGACAGCTCGTCATGCAGCTTTTGCTCCACCTCGGGATGAGTAGCCAGCAAATAGAAAATCCACGACATGGTATTCGCAGTCGTCTCATGGCCAGCCACAAAAATGGTCATGACCTCGTCACGCACCTGCTCATCTGTCATTCCTTGCCCATCATCTTCATCACGCGCTGCCAAAAGCATCTCCAACAAGTCCTTATGCTCTTCTCCTTCGCTATTACGACGAGCTTCGATCAAGGAATAGATTGTTTTGTCCAGCAGCTCACTCGACTCCAGGAACTCCCGATTGCTTTTGGTAGGTACGGACAAAGGAATGTCGATAAAAGAGGAGCCTTTATTTGCCACGTATTTCAAACCGACATCGATGGCATGTCCAATCTGATCGGCGCCTTCCTTGACGGTTTTGCCAAACATAGTCTCCGTAATGATCGCAAGGGTTACTTTCATCATGTCCGAGTGAATATCACGCAGCTCCCCGGTTTTCCAATCCGACATGAGATCAACTGCTTGCCGGACCATCACATCTCCGTAGCTGGCGATACGTTCTCGATGAAAAGCTGGCTGCATAAGCCGCCGTTGTCGCAGATGTTTTTTTCCTTCACTGGTGAGAATTCCATCCCCTACGACAGGTCGCGCAGACTGCAACGCTTTCCCTTTTCGAAAATGCGCCTGCTTGTTAACCAAAACCTCTTTGATGTGATCCGGATTCGTTAACAGGTAAACATGGCGGGAAGGACCGAAGCGAAAATGGACGACTTCTCCATGCTCTTCTACAGCGTCGCGGATGAACTGAAGCGGCGATCGGCGAAATGCCATCAAGTTCCCTGAGATCGGAAGGCCTTTTGGACCGGTGATCGTGATATTCATGCGTCTCCTCCTTTTTACATGCAAAATCCTACCGATAGTATCCGGCACGTTAAGGAGATTATGCGAAAAAAAGCCACCCGAACTTCGGATGGCTGACGAAATCATTTTGTTTATCGTGTAACAGGTTGATCTGTGCGCAACAGGCGAGAAGCAATCAGTCGCTCGCGTACCTTGATGCCAATCAGAGAAGCCAGAACTGCTTTGACAACTCCTACAATAAGGAAAGGCGTTACACCAAAAGCGACAGCTTTATCCCACGGAATATCCATGACGTATTTGAGCTGTACAGCACCAAAAGCGAGTGCGACAAACATGCCAATGATATTGGCGATGATGGCGTTTTTCAAGGTGAATCTTGTTTTCTCCAAGTAGAGCCCGGTCACATACGCGGATGCAATAAACCCAAATATGTACCCGCCGGATTTTCCGACCAATATTTGCAAACCACCTTTTGCCTCGCTGAATACAGGCAATCCGACTGCACCGAGCAAAACGTAAATAACCAAAGCCAGTGTCCCGTATCGTTTTCCCAAAATCGTCGCCGTCAGCCCTACTGCTAACGTCTGCGCGGTAATCGGAATCAACGGCAAGGGAATCGTCACCTGCGACAATACCGCAGTCATTGCAGCAAAGATGGCAGAGAGCAATAGCCATCTCAAGCGTTCGTTTCTCATGCGTACTAGCCTCCGTTTTGTTAACTAAAAATGTTATAAGGTTAACAAAATAATAATACGCATCTGCCCTTTTGTAAATCCCCGTTCTGTCCGCTTACCTATTTGCTTGTTGATCCATGTATTGCTGTAGCTTTTGAAGTGATTGAACCGTATGATCGATTAATTCGTTCAAGTCATCAATGTTGCCTTCATCAATTTTCCGATGAAAGTCCAGCGTCACCTGATTGGTTATTTGCTTTGGCGGCCAATCGATTCGATGCTCCTCTAGCTTAGCCGATACTTTCTGTGTAATATAAGGTCGCTGACCCCAGATGTCATTGAGAATCGATGTGATTTCTCTCGCTTCTGCGGGCATATCTCTGTAATTTTCCATCTGCATGAAAAAATGGATGCAAATCGTACATCCGATATGATCTGTCAACGGCTGTTCTAGCTGCTCGGCTGCAATATCAGCTAACTGGGTACGAAGCTGCATCTCAGCACGGACAGCTACGGTATGATCATGTTGATCAGCCAGCTTGAACTCGATCTGAAACTGTCGATGGAACGTAGCCATATCCATGACATCCGAACGGTTCGTAATCGTGATTGCCCCTTCGAAGTCCCGGTCGTATACCGCACCTTCCAACACAACTCTGATATTGTCAAAAACAAGCGGATGAAACATCTCGCGCCCTCCTTTTCCCAGACAATCGGGCCCTTTCTATTTACAGTATATAGCATGCCTGCTTTCTACTTGTTTTGCAAGCAGACCGACTTCCCCATGGCGGCGCCTCCAAGAGAGTGGTACCATGAGAGTGATCCAACCTTTGAGGTGACAGCTATGTTTTTAATCGGAATTCTAATCGTTGTTGCAATCCTTGGTGAAATTATTCATCGTTTGAATCCATGGAAAAAGCCGGAACCAGCCTATGAGGATCTCGTCGCCCAAATAAAACAGACAGACTGGTACCAGGAGTTGTCTCGTGATCAGGCGTGTCGTTACGTTCTGGACAACGATCCGCATGTCCAAGCCTACTATGCGGGTACGTATGAAGCCAAACGTCTCCTTACACAGGAAGGCTTTCAATTGGGGCTGATTGATTACGTCAAGCAGGAAGCTGTGAAGCACACCGATAAACCGCGCTGACATGCGAAAAAGCCGTTGTTATGGAACAGCGGCTTTTTCTTTAAATCAAAAAACAGGTATACCTCCCATGGCTCATGCCCTGTGGTACACCTGTTTTATCCAGTATTCATGTTCGACCTAGCGTTTTTGATGATAGTATTTGTAAGCGTCAAAGGATGCTTGCTCTTGGCAAGGTACGCATTCTGTTGCATACGATTCAGCTTGTTCATGGATCATCTGACCGCAAGCAGCACAGCATTTTGCTTCGAGATTGCGAAAGAAAGTAGTGATCGGCGTCATGATTAAAACCCCCCGTGTGTTATTATCTGTATTGTATTACAACAGCATCTGTTTTATAAAAGCTTGTTATAATACATTACGCCGATTTATCTTTCGCTCTCGCTTATTCTCTCTTCATTGCTCCTTTTTTCGCTGTATTCATACATTTTTGCAAATTCCGCATCTGTTGTAACACAAGGGTTTAAATCAGCAGATTGAACAAATACGGATCATGTGTAATCTCTACATAGCGGATACCATGCTGCTTCATCCGGCTGACTAATGGCTGATAGTCATCTTGGCATTTCATTTCAATACCGACCAGCGCTGGACCATTTTCTTTGTTGTTCTTTTTCGTATACTCAAAGCGTGTGATATCATCGTGTGGCCCCAGTACTTTTTCCATAAACTCTCTCAAGGCTCCGGCACGCTGTGGGAAATTGATAACAAAATAGTGCTTCAAGCCCTCATGCAACAGGGAGCGCTCCTTGATCTCTTGCATCCGGTCAATGTCGTTGTTTCCACCACTGATGACACACACAACGTTTTTCCCGGCTATTTGATCCCGGTAGTAATCGAGAGCGGCAATCGACAGGGCACCTGCAGGTTCTACGACGATGGCATTGCTGTTATACAACTCCAAAATGGTTGTGCACACCTTGCCTTCTGGCACCAGCACGATGTCATCCAGCAACTCCTGACAAATACTCATCGTTAGCTGCCCCACTTGCTTGACGGCTGCACCATCGACAAACTTGTCAATTTCATCTAAGGTGACAACGTCGTTTTGTTCCAGAGCGGCTTGCATCGAAGCTGCTCCTGCTGGCTCCACACCAATGATCTGTGTGTTCGGGCTGATGCCTTTTACGTACGTTCCCACTCCCGCTGCCAATCCACCTCCGCCGATACTCATAAAGACGAAATCAGCTGGTTCTTCCATGTCATTCATAATCTCCAGACCGACTGTTCCTTGTCCAGCTACCACCAATGGATCGTCAAACGGATGGACAAAGGTCCGATCTTCCTGAATGCAATACTTCATCGCCTCTGCGAATGAATCATCAAAGGTGTCACCGATCAATACAACTTCTACATAGGAACCGCCAAACAGCTTGACCTGCGATATTTTTTGACGTGGGGTGGTCGCAGGCATAAAGATCGTGCCCTTGATTTGCAAATGGTTACACGAATAGGCTACACCCTGCGCATGATTGCCCGCACTCGCACATACGACACCACACTCCCGCTCCATTGTGGAAAGATTCCGCATAAAATGGTAAGCACCGCGGATTTTGAAGGAACGAACGACCTGCAAGTCTTCTCTTTTCAAATACACATTGCAGCCGTAACGCTCAGACAGTACTTTGTTTTTTTGTAATGGCGTCTTTTCCACCACGTCTTTCAATACGTGATTGGCTACTACGATGTCTTCCACTCTGACCGTATGCATATATATGTTCCTCCTAAGTAACTTCTCTGTTGTTGTAGGCACCAGACCAAATCAAAAAGCCCCCGCCCCAAACCAGCTACGCACAATTTGCGCACGGCTGGCTGAGGCGAGGGCATCGCGGTACCACTCAGCTTCTCTGTCTTCCTCACGAAAAACAGACTTAGGAAGTTCACTATGAAACTCCCGTCCGATAACGAGGACGAATTCGTTGTCCTATACTCACTGGCTCGACAAGCTGATTTTCCAGGACAATGCTCCAAGGTGATTTTCAAAACAGGCTGGCGGCCATTCTTTCAGCACGGGGAACGGCTCTCTGCACGCTGCTTACTGTTTCTACTCTTCCTTTTCAACGCTCATACATACGAACTATTCGAATTAGTTAAACATTCTACGCCGAAACCCACAAGTTGTCAATCTTCTTGTTATTTGGCAGGAAAGCAATGACAAAAAAACGGGTTCCCTTTCGAGCTATTACACTCAAAACGGTACCCGTTTTTCTATTCGCTACATCCTATACTGCTTCGTAAATCGCTTCGTAACGCTTGCCGATTTCTTCATCAGTGAAACCAGCTTCACGCAGACGGCCGATCAGTGCATTCGCCCAAATCTCAGTGCGCTGCGCCATTTTTGCGTATTTTTTCGCTTCCTTGGTTTTGCGCTTGGAACGATCTTCACCGTTCGACTTGAGGTTGTCGAGGATGAACAGCATGTGCATGGTATCTTCCTCGTTCAACGTCTCCCAGCTATCGTTTAGAAACGCAGTTACCTTTTTGTAGTAGCCATCAAACTCGTCAAAAGAAATCTCAGTATCCATGTTGAGATATTCTTTCATTTTTTCAAATAGATCTTGCATCTAGCGTCACAACTCCCTCATTATTCTCCGCACTATTATAACAAAAACATAGCTAGACAGGAAGTTGCCATTATCTGACTGGCACCCCAGAAGCTCTGGCATACATGCAACGTCTCTCGTAATGCTCTATAATAGGGAAATACTGAATTGCTTGAGGAGAACGGAACAGATGACAACGAATAAAAAAGAACAAGACGCCAGCATCCGTGTCGGCCAGCAAATGACGCTCACGATCAAGAGCTTGGGCATTAATGGCGAAGGGATCGGCTATTTTAAAAGAAAAATCGTTTTTGTAGAGGGTGCCCTCCCTGGAGAGGTCGTCCATGCAGAGGTAACCGAGGCAAGAGAAAAATACGCGACCGCGCGTCTTTTACGAGTCGTTGAAAAATCAGCATCTCGAACAAAGCCCCCCTGTCCAGTCTATGCGGAGTGTGGCGGATGCAGCTTGCAGCACATGGATTATGCGGCACAACTCGCGAGCAAGCAGGAAATCGTCATCGAGTCACTGCGCAAGTACGCTCGACTGAATCAGCCACCAGTCTCCCCTACGATTGGTATGGATAACCCGTGGTCCTACCGAAATAAAGCACAGTTTCAGGTGGGCAAGGAAAAAGGCAAGCTCATCGCTGGGCTGTATCAAACAGGCAGCCACAAGCTCGTCAACTTGGAAGGCTGTCAGGTGCAGCATGAAGCGACAACGAAAATCGTCCAAGCAGCGAAGCAAATCATCGAGGAGCTCGGAATTCCGATCTACGACGAGAAAAAGCAGACGGGCGTCATCCGCACGATCGTAGCTCGTGTCGCTTTTGTTACGGGTGAAACGCAATTAACACTTGTAACGGCTACCCCAGAAATCCCACGGGTGAAAGAGCTACTTTTGGAGCTGCGTACGAGACTGCCTGAACTCGTAGGAATCGCGCAAAACGTAAACACGCAAAAAACATCGCTTGTTTTCGGTGACAAGACAGTATCGTTGTGGGGCAAGGCCTCCATTGCTGAAAAGCTGGGTGAGCTGTCCTTCGACTTGTCGGCTCGTGCCTTCTTCCAATTGAATCCCGAGCAGACGCAAAAGCTGTACAATCAGGTGAAAACGGCTGCTGGACTGACCGGAAAAGAGCTCGTGCTCGATTTGTATTGTGGTACAGGGACGATCGGCTTGTGGCTCGCTCCTTATGCCCGCGAGGTTCGCGGAATCGAGCTGATTCCTGAGGCTGTCGAAGATGCCAATCGCAATGCAGAGCGTAACCAAGCGGCGAATGCCAGCTTTTACGTGGGTCGTGCCGAGGTCTTGATGCCAAAATGGGCCAAACAAGGGACTCGACCGGATGTCGTCGTAGTCGACCCGCCACGGACTGGGCTGGATGATGCGCTGATTCGTTCTTTGTTGGATGTGCAGCCGAAGAAGATTGTGTATGTGTCTTGTAATCCTTCTACGCTGGCAAAGGATGTTGGGAAGCTCATGCAGCGTTATGAGTTAAAGAGCGTGCAGCCGGTGGATATGTTCCCGCATACGGCGCATGTGGAAGCAGTCAGTTTGCTGGTAAAAAAATAGAAAACAGAAAGGTGGCTAAACCTCTTGATACTTCTGGGGTTTAACCACCTTTATTACTCATTTCATGAAGATTCTTACTTGAAATAAGGCATTGACCACCTTTTAACCACACACAGATGCTTAATGGACTTTTTTTGTTAAGGCTCTGTTATCATTAATTGTTGTTTTTCATTATTAAACTAACGGGCAGTCTTGTGAAATGGCGCATGGTATAATATGGCTAATAAAATTGGATTTTGTGAAGGGCTGGTAAAATAATGGGTCCAGATATAAATAGTGTTTTTCCGATGAAAAATATCAGAAGCCTTTGTTTTTTAAAAAATGTAGTGATTAATCCAAATATTGAAGTTGGGGATTATACCTATTACGACGACTTGAATAACCCTTTAGGTTTTGAGAAAAACGTCCTTTATCATTTCGATTTTATAGGAGATAAACTGAAAATCGGAAAGTTTTGTGCTATAGCATCCAACGCCAAATTTATTATGAATGGTGCGAATCATAATACAAATTCATTTACGACTTTTCCTTTTGGAGCATTTGGTGGAGATTGGGAATTCGGATTAAAGAATTTAAGTGGTGGATTCAAAAGTGATACAGTTATAGGGAACGATGTTTGGATAGGTTATAATGCTACAATTATGCCAGGGATTCATATAGGTGATGGTGCGATAATCGCAACAAATGCTGTAGTAACCAAAGATGTTCCGTCATATTCCATTGTAGGAGGGAACCCTGCGAAATTAATACGTTATAGATTTGACGAGGAGACGATTGAAATTCTCAATACTTTGAAGTGGTGGGAATGGGATATTGAAAAAATAACTGAATTTATTCCCGTTTTGACAAGCAATAATACGGAAGCTTTAAAGGAACTTCTCAACACATAATAAAAACTGGATTTGAACTATCGGGATCGATAGCTTAATAAAAGGCATAAAACCCACAATTAGTTTGTGGGTTTTGTTTCGGTTAAAAATCAACACCAACGTTTAACAGAGCCTTTATTAAAGAGCTTACTAAGACTTAGATTCCAAAAATCAAAATCATCTTCTTTCTTTTGGTAGATTAGTCCTTCCTGTTATTGAAATTGTTCAAAGTTAAAACTATGCAAATTAACATTTAGAAAAATACTATTTCCCCAAAAACACATGTATTATGTAGTGTAATAATACAATTTCAACATACTACAATATACGCAAGGCATCCTAAAGGTGCCTGCTCCAATTCCTTTCATCTCAAATCCATTCAATACATTAGCTGTGTTAACAGAATGTTTATTGTAGCAGAGGGCCACCCTCTGTTTTTTTATAAGACTATAATCATATTATGGATGAAGCTACCTTGATTTCGTATATAGACCAATAGCACGACGAATCTCAGTTTTATGAGTATGGGAGGACATTATGATAAAAATAGATAAAGATGGTGAAGCTTACTGGAGTTTAACCGTAGATTTAGGTGTTTTAGGTAAGTTCAATAGTATTTTTATAAATTTAGATGGATGCGATATTACAGGAGCAACCGATGATATGTCCCAAGACGAGAGGTTAGAAAAAGCAACACTATATTATGGGAATAGATTTAAAGAGTTAGAAGAGCATGCGGATTTTATAAGTGAGCAATTTCGAATGTGGATGATAACGCACTTATGTGATATAGAATATCCATTTTGGGAAAATGGTAATGAAGATAAAGGAAGTGAAGATTACCCAGATTATATTGTAAAAGAAGAAATAAAAAAATTTGAAGATGAGAATGAACAAGTGAAACATGATCCATATAGTCCAAGTCCGATTTATAAAGACATCCAAACATATAATGCTTATGCAAATAAAGATAACTTATCAAGTTATGATATTATAGCGAAATACTTACCGGTCCTTCATTTCAAAAAACTTGTAGATACAATTAGAGCTGATAGCATAGACACATATGAAGACAACATAAACTTTCAAGTGAGCAGCGAGGTTTGCGGTGGTATGTTACTTTGCGCTACTTATGGAACAATCTATGCCAATAATGAGCTAGAAGTTACGCATAATTGTTAATAAAAGAGAACATAGGAGGATATATGTCCTGGAGCAAATTGAAGAAACAACTGGAGAGCTTTCTCTGTCCTGCGTTATATGGAAGGGTCGAATACAGTGCAACCGGTTACCGTTATTTACCTGATAAATCCGGAATTTGTTATATTGCCGTAGATAAAAAGAACGTACTTAATATGAGTGATATAACTAGCTCAATCAGATGGTATCAGACGGAGCAGGAAATTAAGAATGATTCAGATATACAAATTCCTATCAACAATGAAGAAATTGAAGCAGTCAGAAAAGATACCAAGGGGATCGTACCGGAGGATCGTCTAAAAGTAATGGCAAGAAGTAGAAAAATATCAGAATATGCAAAGGAGCTTTTGTCAGCACAGGCATCATTAAGTAAATCAAATTTTATCGTTGTGGCTAATAGGTTTTTATCCATTTCTATAGAGGAAAGCATAGAGAGCAATGATATCTTATTGAATATTCTAGCCTTGGTGGACAGAAGAGTTGGAAAAAAGAGGATTTTAAATATGGCCGAGAAGATGAAGTTAAAGCATCCAATTGTGCAGTATTTTTATGAATTACGGCTTAGTACATTATGAAAATAAATATCGTATAAATGAGTATCTGAATAAAATAGGAAAGCACCCAAGCATGTATGCTTTCGTGCTTTCCTATCAAACCAAACTGTTAGGAGGGAAAGTAGCCCTTTTTAAATAATTCGTACCATTGATTCAATTCATCGCCTTCTAATACGCCCAATCTCTCCAAAATATGTCTTGAAAACTCCAATGCACCGCTTCCATTCGCCGTGATGAGATTCTCGTCACGAATTGACTGACCCTCTACATAATGTTGATCTCCTCTGTAGTTCGGAGCTCCTTCCTTCAAATAAACTAACGTATTGCCTGTATGTCTATGATTGTCCAAAAATCCGTGATTCCCTAAAAAAGTCGTAGCATCACAGATGGCTGCGACAGGAATATCCTTGCTCACACAATACTCAACCACTACTTTTGCTTGCTGATTCTTTTCTTCTCTCCATCCCGTTCCGCCAGGTATGATTAACATGGCGATATCCAAATTCGGATTGAATTCGTTTACGCTATAATCTGGAAGGACCGTTAAACCACCCATCGAAACTTTAGGTTCTTGATCAATGGCGATTGTCTTTACACGATATCCTGTTTCTGGCTTGTTTAGCTCGGAACTGACGTAGCTTGCCTCCCAATCAGCAAAACCATCCGTAATAAAAATGAACACTTCCTTCAAAGTGATTCCCTCCCTATGACGTTTTGTACAAATGAATTGTAAAACAACTTCACTGACAGATATGGTCAGGAAAGAAAACAGAATTACATGAACATCTTGTAGCAATCAAGATGAAAACAAAAAACGTAAAACCATCACGACAATAATGCCTACGAGTACAGTAGCCAATAAACTACGTGTTTTTATCGCAATGAAAAAGGTTGGTATGGCTGCTAAAAGTTCAACGTTATTAATAGAAAAAGAAATCTTATCACCATGCTTAAATATCTCTTGAGCTACTAAAGCAGCCATAACAGATATGGGGACATAGCTTAACCATCGTGTTGCCCACTCTGGTAATTGAAAACGACTCAGTACCATAAGAGGAAGGACTCTAGGGATGAATGTAACAATAGCTGTTCCTACAATCATCAAAAAAACATCCCATCTTACTTCCATTTTTCCATCACCATCCCTATCGTTGCAGCAAAAATTGTAGCAACAATAACTCCCATACTGCCAGACATCACTGAACTGGTTCCCACAGCAATAACAACTGCGATTATCGCAACAACCACATCACGTTTCATTTTCCTTCGACTTAACATCGAAAGTACCAGAAGCCCAATAAACATCGCTGTCAAAGCAAAATCCAAACCTAATTTTTCAGGATTTGAAATCCATTGTCCGAAGAATGCTCCGGCTATATTGGCTATGCACCAGTTTAGATAAGCCGTTATATTTAGACCGTGCATCCATTTTTCACTAATGTAATTCTTTTTTGCAGCTTCGTTGATAGCAACACCAAACGACTCATCGGTAAGTAGAGACCCTACTAGCATGTTCCTAAGCGGAGAAAGATGCCGAAAATATGGTGCTAGGGCTGCACTAAGTAAAAGATGCCGAAGATTAACAAAGAAAATCGTAATAATAATGGTGGTAATCGAACTGCTTGCTGCCATCATTCCAGCAGCGATAAATTGGGCTGAGCCAGCATAAAGAATTAAACACATCAGAGCTATCTCAGCTATACTAAGACCCGCTGTCTTTTCTATAACACCAGCAGCAAATCCAATACTTAAATAACCCAGCAACGTAGGGACACAATCCTTAATACCTTGGCGAAAAGTATCTTTATCTCTTGAATCTGCTACCGTTTCGATTTGGTCATTCGCTAAACCCATTTTATCCCTCCGTAGTATTATTTAAATTAAGGGAGTTATTATCATAACTACTAAGAAAAAGTGAAAGAAAATACGGTTCAAATTACTTGAACCGTTTTCCTGTAACCACATGGAACAGGTCAGGCTGGTTAATCCAGAGCGCTTCGGCTTTCTCGGGGCCAATTTCCTTAACTAATTGTGCAAACATAATATCGTGCCTGATGTACTCCATTGCTACTAGTACAAGTGCTGGGTCTTGTGTTTTTATAGCCCATGCAGCGGTATTTGGAGCGAAATTTGCTATTAATACTTCTTCATTGTCTCGGGAGACAATGGTTAAACGACCACTCATACGTTCCTCTGCTACTTTAGGAGACATGTAATCATGATGAGTGGTTGCACCTATCTCGATATCGGGTGCTCCAAACAAAATGGAAAATACAGGTACACCTTCTTTTACCCGCCTATCTGCGTCCTGTTTTATAAAAGAAACCTGTGGTTGCCAAATCGATAACCATAGTTCTTCTCTGGCTTTGTTTATCATGTCAACCATTTCTGTGGTAACCAGTTCATCACTACTAATGCGTCGAACCACGTCTACTTGCTGTTCACTTTCTAATGCAGATAGATTTTTTTCAAGATAATCAAATGATTGCTCGAAGGAATTACGCATTCGCGTGATTAATTCTTTAGCTGGTAAAGGAGAGTAGGTCAGAGGTTCAGAAGGTACCGTATAAACTGCTCCTTTATCTAACAATTTCCCTAATACTTCATAAATCATGGAACGAGGTACGCCTGATCTTTTACTAATCTCATATCCAGTTATAGGAGACTGCTTCAAAAGTCCGATATATGCTTTGCATTCATATTGTGAAAATCCTAATTTCTGAAGTTCTTTATAAATTTCATCCAAAGAAAACCACCACCTTGAATACTTATCTTTAGTGATTATTATAATAACCTCTAAGTTCTATGGTGGTTATTATAATAATCACTAATACTATAGTCAATAATTTTAAACGGGTACCCCTGATATCGAGACTCATGAGTCATGGATTTGATGGTTATAATCTTAAGGGAACACCCGTCAATGAAAGAAGTGATATACGATGGATTTAGAAATGGTCATGCAAGAGCTTGAAGCTCTCGGCAAGGAACGCACCAAGAAAATTTATCTATCCAATGGCGCTCACGAGCCACTTTTTGGCGTGGCTACAGGCGCTATGAAGCCAATGGCGAGAAAAATCAAGATTAATCAACCCTTGGCTGAGCAGCTTTACGCTACCGGGAACTACGACGCTATGTACTTTGCCGGTGTGATCGCAGACCCAAAAGCAATGACCAAGGCGGATTTTGATCGGTGGATGGATTCAGCTTATTTTTATATGCTGTCCGATTATGTGGTTGCAGTAACCCTATCTGAAGCAGATATTGCCCAAGAAGTTGCCGATCACTGGATCACAAGCGGCGAAGAGCTCAGAATGTCTGCGGGCTGGAGTTGTTACTGCTGGCTTTTAGGCAATCGCCCGGATCGTGAATTTTCCGAAAGCAAAATTGCCAATATGCTTGAAACTGTGAAAAATACGATTCACGACTCTCCCGAACGAACGAAATACGCTATGAATAATTTTATTTACACCGTGGGAACCTCCTATTTTCCACTCCACGATAAGGCAGTCGAAATCGCAAAAGCAGTAGGGCCTGTAGAAGTCCAAAAAGACAAAGCAAAAAGCAAGTTCCTAAACGCTTTCGATAATATTCAAAAGGCAGTAAGTAAAGATCAGCTTGGCTTCAAACGGAAACATGTGAGGTGTTAGTCACCCGTTGGTTTCTCGTGAGGAAATAGTATGGACACGGAGTAGCCCTTTAGAGGTTGCTCCGTTTTTTCGTAACCAAGGTGTAAGATTCGGCTTCGCCCTGCTATTTGTAATAGTAGGCGAACTTAAAGGCGATACTGGTCGTGTAGAGGTTTTTTCGAACATGCGAGATCAAACTCCTACTGGAGACCGATGCCAAAATACATCGACTGCGGGATGTAACTACTCCCCATTGGTATAATATGGTACTTAAGTTTCAAGAATAAGATACGAGGAGATGTAATCCGTGAAGACGTTAATCGAATTCAAAAAAGTATCGAAAGAATACAAAATCGGAGAAGTGCCAATCAAGGCGCTTAATGGTGTTGATTTTTCCATAGCAGAAGGAGAATTCGTCGTTATTTTGGGTGCAAGTGGTGCTGGTAAAAGTACGATTTTGAATTTGCTAGGCGGAATGGATACGGCTACCTCAGGTCAAGTATTTGTTGGCGATCAAGAAATCACCCGGTTCAACGAAAAAAGATTAACGCAATACCGCGGTGAGAAAGTTGGTTTCGTCTTTCAATTCTATAACTTAATTCCGAATTTAAACGCTCTCGAAAATGTTGAATTTGCCACGGAAGTATGTAAAAACCATCTGGATGCGAAAGAGATTTTACATAAAGTTGGATTACAAAATCGTATGAAAAACTTCCCTTCTCAGCTCTCTGGTGGCGAACAACAAAGAGTTGCAATCGCGAGAGCTGTTGCCAAAAATCCTTTGCTTTTACTATGTGATGAACCAACCGGAGCATTGGATTATGTGACAGGTAAGTCCGTCTTAAAGCTTCTCCAGGATTTGAACAAAGAAACGAAAAAGTGCGTCGTATTGGTCACACATAATTCCGCCATTGCTCCTATGGCTGACAAAATTATTAAGGTGAAAAGCGGAATGATTGAAAGCGTTACCATTAATCGCGAAAAGCAAAGTGTGGAAGGGATTGAGTGGTGATGATGAAATTATTTTTAAAATTAGTAAGGGATATCAAGCAATCGATCGGGCAATTTATCGCCTTTGTTTTGGTTATCGCAGTAGGAGCCTTTTTCTATGGGGGGCTAGTCACTTATAGCAATAATCTTAGTTCTTATACAGAAGGTTATTTTCAAGAACATAACTTAAGCGACCTGCATGTATTTTACAATCAAATTTCCATAAATGATGTCGCTGTTTTAAGTGAAATAGAAGGCATTAAAAAAGTGGAAGGACGCTATACCTTTGATGCCACGCAAGCCTTTGAAGATGAAAAAGCTTCTTTGAAAATTCATTCCATCCCAGTCAAAAACGAAATAAACACGATTGCTATAATTGAGGGCAGAATCCCGTCAAAAAAGAATGAGATATTATTAGATTCTCGATATGCAAAAGAACATCTTTTTCAAGTCGGCGATGAAATCAGTATTAACGCGAATGAAAGAAATTTTATGTTTACCATTAGCGGCTTGGGTGAGAATGTCGAACATGCAAAAAAGAACGAAATACAAGACCATAAAACCTACGGAGTCGCTTATATTTCCGAAGAGACAATCTCTGAAATCTTAGGTGGTCTTTCCTATAATGAAATCATGATCGATGCTACAGAAGGATACGATATTGATAAATTGGGTCAATCCATTGAAGCACAATCCAAACACCTTTCTTATGTAAACCAAGTAAGTAAAGAACGGACTTTCAGCTATTCGAAAATATATGAAACGATCCAGAATAACAAATTGATGAGTATGGTTATCCCTTTCATTCTCTTTTTGATTGTAGCCATTATCCTGTTTCTTACCATGTCGAGAATGATTGACTCTCAAAGAAACCAAGTAGGGATTATGAAGGCTTTAGGTGTCAAAAACAGAAATATCATGCTTCATTACATGGGATACCCTGTGCTGGCAGGTATCATAGGTTCAATCATCGGTTGTGTTATTGCCGCTCTCGTATTTGTTCCATTCGTAACTGCATCGAGTGCAAGAGCCTACTCTCTGCCCGGCATTACATACTCCCTTTCTTTTTATTCTTTCATTCCTCCCATTATTTTCTCCAGTGCTTTTGGAATCCTAGCGTGTTACTTAAGTGGTAGAACCCTATTAAAAGAACGTGCGGCTCAGGCTATGCGTCCTAAACCGCCAAAGAAGATGAAAACGCTATTGATAGAAAGAATTCCGGGTATTTGGAGTCATATTTCCTATAGCTACAAGCTCATTTTAAGAAATATTTTCCTAAATAAACAAAAAGCTTTAGCGAGCTCAATTGGTGTTGTTGTAAGTACAGTCTTATTGATAACTGCTTTTGGCACTCAATCTGCCTTGCAAAAAGTAGCTAGCCAAATTGAAGATGTCTATACGTATGATTTACGAGTAGATTATACGATGGGGACATCTACTGATACGGTAAAGCTCCCCTCCGGTATGAAAAATCATTATTATCTATCCACCTTTCCTGTTGAATTCATGAACGGTGATGAAAAAGATAATGCCACTCTCGTAGTTACTGAAAAAGAAAACACCCTCATCCATTTCTTTGACGAAAATGAAAATCGGATCACTTTAGATCATAGTGGTGTGCTGGTACCAAAATCCTATGCCGACAAATATCATATTTCAGCAGGAAATATTATCCAAATTACGTTCAAAGCACCAGAGCTTAAAAATAAATCTGTAGAAATGAAGGTTTTACATATATCTACGCAGTATTCGAATCCTTCGTTTTATATCACACCAGACTATTTAAAGAGCTTTGGCATAGACTACAGCCCAACCTCGCTTTTCGTTCAAGCAAATAGCTCTGTAGATCTTAATAGCGTTCGTAACTTCTTTGAACAAGATCCTCATGTAGAAACGATTGCAGATAGAAATGATCTAAAGAAAACCGCTGAGTATATTTTGAAACAAAACAATTTTGTATTTATCATGTTTATTGTTTGCGCCGTCATCCTCTCTTTTGGCGCGATATACACAATCTCTTCCATCAACATTTATGAAAGGAATCGCGAGCTTGCAACACTTAAGGTACTAGGCTATCAAAAACATAAAATAAACAGACTTATCTTTTTTGAAAACATGATACTCACCACATTTGCGATCCTTGTAGCTTTACCGATAAGCGGTTACGTTTATTCCATGATTGTCAAGGCACTGTCTAGTACCCATCAACAAATCCCGGATCAATTAACTATTCCTATCATGTTGGTATCTGTTACTCTTGCCTACTTGCTTACGATTCTGTCCAATCTGCTGCTTCGGAGAAAAGTAACCAACATCAATATGATTGAATCATTAAAAGGAGTAGATTAAAACGATCGACTCTATGTTAAGAGACGAGCTGTGTGATTTATTCGAAAATATGGATCTATCTGTTTTAAATCCCTTTTATTTCTATTATATTATACATATCACCAATATTTTACATTTATCTACAAAGAACAAGAGGAGGCTTCATATGATTAACAAAAAAGCCATGAGCGCAATGTTCCTAGCTACAATGCTAGCAACAGGAGTAGTGAGTTATACAGTACCTACAGCAGCAGAAGCAAAGATAAGTGAATCTACAAGTCATTTAAATCTATATCCAGCAGGAGTATTTCCTTACACACCAACACCAGCGGAAGAAGCGCAATGGGGTTACCGATGGGCCTTTTTGGATAAAGAACAGACTCTTAGAAAGTACGTTTATAAAGAACATGCATTGATGCAATACAATCAATATGGACCCGACTCTGATTGGAAAGGCTCAAACAAAGGAGTGTTTGCGTACAAACCAACGCCAGAGGAAGATGCACAATGGGGCTATCGTTGGGCGTTTATCGATAAAGAAGGCAAGGTTCGAAAGTTTGTAAAGAAAGAGAATGCTGATCTGATTTATAAGCAGATTTTTGGTTGAGTAATAGAATCTTACACTTTAGGTGATATGCAAAAGGATGGGGCCGTCTCTGACGCTCTGTCCTTTCTCGTTTCATCCACCGTAGAATAGGCCATCATCCGTTTCCATCCTATACCTGTCTTCATACGATAAACAAAAACAGGGAGGAAACGAGGAATGCCCAAAAAAGTCTCGCTTTGTGAGCAGTTCTCCAGAATTATCAGGGGGCAATTTGGCTTTGCTGGCGGAAAATGCGTCTCGACCATCAATCGAAATCAAATAAAAGCGATCATTTTGGGGAAAAGATTTCGCGTCACGTCTTCTTTTTCATTTGAATCCTTGAATCCAAAAACGGGTAAGGCCCTTTGTTTAGGGAGAGCTGCGTTCTTACAAAAAGAAGTCAATCCATTCATTACAGCCATTCGGAACCAAGGCATAAAAGTCTCGTCTGTCCGTAATGAATGGTTATTCGATCGTCCCCGCTTGATATATGTAAATATTGAAGCAGTTGATAAACCTCTTGCTTTCGCAAGAAAAGTAAGGCGAGCATTAGATGCCATTCCTTCATGAGAATAGAAAGAAACGATTCCTCTCTGTCACCGCAGAGAGTTTTTTTCGTCTCTAGAACATCACAACTCGATCAGCTATAATAAAAAACAACCAAAAATAGGGATTTTAGTGAAAATCAGTACGTACTCATATACCTCTTACTAGGAAGGATTGATTCTCTTGAATACACAGATCATCGATATAGGCGTTAACCTGATGCACCGCTCCTTTCACCAAGATCGCGATGAGGTCGTTGCCAGAGCAGAAAAACAAGGAATTTACCCGTTAATTTTGACAGGGACAAGCTTGAGAAACAGTATGGATGCCTCACGATATGCGAGTCGCTCCAAAGGAAAGCTGTACACTACGGCAGGGATTCATCCTCACGATGCAA
Source organism: Brevibacillus sp. DP1.3A (assembly GCF_013284245.2). Taxonomy (NCBI): domain Bacteria; kingdom Bacillati; phylum Bacillota; class Bacilli; order Caryophanales; family Paenibacillaceae; genus Brevibacillus; species Brevibacillus sp. DP1.3A. The sequence continues at coordinate 5,662,255 of NZ_CP085876.1, forward strand.
AAAGCTGTGATGAATCGACGATCAAGAAATTAAGAGAACTGGCGTCTCTTCCCCATGTGGTAGCGATTGGAGAGTGCGGGCTGGATTATAATCGTGACTTCTCCCCGCGTGATATTCAAAGAAAGTGGTTCATTGAACAAATTTCCCTGGCCACAGAACTTCAACTACCGTTGTTTTTGCATGAACGCGATGCTCACCTTGATTTTGTCTCGATTCTTAACGAACATCGTCAAAATATCACTCGTGGGGTTGTACACTGTTTTACCGGAACCTCCAAGGAATTGGAAACTTATTTAGAAATGGACTTTCATATCGGGATTACGGGATGGATTTGTGATGAAAGACGTGGGAAACATCTTCGGGAGCTTGTCAAAAAGATTCCCTTGAATCGTTTGATGATTGAAACGGACGCGCCATTTTTAACCCCTCGTGATTTGAAAGAAAAGCCTGTAGATGGTCGGAATGAGCCAATGTATCTGAGACATATACTGCACGCAGTCGCACAATGCATGGGTTTGAGCGCTGAGGAAGTTGCCAGCGCTACTACCAAGACTGCGAAAGAATTTTTTAATGTATAGGTAGTTTTCGCAAGAGGGACTCGTGCCCTCTTTTTCATTTTGTGACAAGACTAATGAATATAGGGCATTTCACAAAAACGTCGCTTTACGATTGTTAAAAATAGATTTAAATTACAAATAATGGATGAAAATAAAAGAAAGGTGGCTTGTTTATGCTTAAAAAAAGTATGGCTTCAAGTCTAGGTCTTTTCTTAGTTGTCCTGTCTTTCACACTTCCTAGTCAGGCTGCAGAACCAGCGCTTTCGAAATCGTCCGAACAAAATATTTCATCCCATGCATCAGTAAAACAATCCCTCTCAGCGAACTCTTCTTATGGAGCGAAAATGTGGATCAAGAACAATCAACTGGTCCCACAAGGCTGGGTAATTACAGACAGTACTAGTACTCAATTCGAAATTACATGCGTGATTGGGGCTACCTACAGATCGACACTCTGGATCAAGTACAACCAACGAATTCCGGATGGATGGGCTGTTATAGATGGCAGTGGTACTTCCCTTCAAATGATTTATACGGGAGGAGCTGGATACGGAGATAAACTGTGGGTGCGGAACAATCAAATCATGCCACAAGGATGGGTCATTACAGATAGTACGACGGATAAATTTGAAATTACGAGTATTCAAAGAGCTCCAAAGGGAGCGAAACTATGGATCAGGTATAATCAACAGATTCCAGCAGGCTGGGTTGTTACCGATCGCTTTAACACGCAAATACAAATCACTTTTATGGGCTAGAGACCACTACTAGAGTGGGACGCGACTAATCTGCGTCCCGCTTTTTCATTGCGGCAGTTTTTTGACTCATCTATTTTTTTACAACTCGATTACATCCCCATGCTATGCTTTACGGGAGGTGATCCAAAGTGGCAACCATCCTAATTGTCGAGGATGAGATTCCAATCAATGAGCTCATCAAAAGAAACCTGCAAGCAGTGGGACATAGATGTATTTCGGTAATGGACGGAAAAGCGGCACTGGAGGAGATGGACAAGCACGAGGTGGATCTCGTTGTCCTGGACATTATGCTGCCGGAGTTTGATGGATATGAGGTTTTCCGCCAAATTCGTGGGACGCCCACTATTTTTTTGACAGCGAAAAGCAGCCTGTCGGACAAGGTAAAGGGACTGACTCTCGGCGCAGATGACTACTTGGTGAAGCCTTTCGAGATGCTGGAACTGCTGGCGCGCGTAGATGCGGTGTTGCGACGAACCAAGAAAACAAGCAAGACGTTTGAACTGGATGGGGTCCGAATCGAATTTGAGAGCAGACAACTATTTCTCCATGATCATCCGGTAGATTACACCCCCAAGGAATTCGATTTGCTGGAAGTGCTCGTGAACAATCGCAATATCGCCCTCTCTCGGGAAAAGCTGCTGGAGCTCGCGTGGGGCTATGACTATGTCGGGGATACACGAACAGTGGATGTTCATATTCAAAAGCTGCGAAAAAAGCTGGACATGGAATCCCGAATTAAGACGGTCTATAAAATGGGGTATCGTCTTGAGGTCTAGATTAGCGAAAAACTATTACAACTCGCTAACAACTCCATGACGATTCGATAATTCCTCCCTCTTATACTTCTAACTGTGATCACAACCAAATAATGAAGGAGAGGTTCATATGAAAGTCAAACAAACCATTTTGGCAGCCACCGCAATTATTGGCACCAGCACATTGCTGTTTCAAGGATTCGTACAGGTCGTAACAGCTTCGGATTTCAACAAAACGAATACGATCCCTACCAGCTATGCGAATTATGCAGTTACTTCCTCCCAAACGCCACAAAACAGTTTGCCGCCCGGATACAAAAAAGCGAACTATACCGTGAATGCCATGAACAACCAAAAGCCAACGAGTAAAGACCTTACAAAAGAAGCGGCGGCGGAAATTGGAGCGAGAGCCCTTTGGGGGATGTACGCCCTGAGCCTAGAAGGGAAGGTGGTAGAAATGAGATACCAACAGCCACGTGAAGACCTTCCTCGTGCACAGTGGTACGGTGAAGTAATAATCAATGACAAGCTCAATTATTACTTCATGATCGACGCTGTTACCGGAGAATATTTCAGCATGTTCCGTGAGAGAACGTTCATTGAAAAAGAGACCTACGATGAGGAGCTTGCGAAAAATCCGCAGGAGTATGTGGACCTAGCCAAAAAGGCAGCAGAAAAGTTCAATATTGTCAACGGTCCAGTCAAGTCCGCTGTATACAAAATCCAAAGCATGGTCGAGAACAATGACCCCATCATATCGGTGGAGATCACAGGCGAGAACGGTGAAATCGCCACTGTGTATATAGCGCGCAGAGATAAAGAGTTCATCGGCGCCACCTATTATGCTAAAGAGAAGCACAAGGACCACCCCAACGCAAAAGTATCCTATCCTGAGATCGCCGAGCCCAAAAAATAAGGGAGCCTTTTCAGCCGCCACACCGTGCTGGCGGCTTTTTCCCATGAGTTGCGAACTCTCTCATCAAACCAGAGGTGAAACGAAAGGAAATCTATGAAATACCGGACCTTTTTAACAACTCTTGCCCTTTTTTTGTTTACATTCAACCTAGGGATCGTCATTATATCGATCACGACCTTCAAAGACACAATCCATCGTGCACAAGAAAGAAGCTTGGATGAGCATTATTTCATCACCTCCGCGCTCTTCCAAGATTTTCATGCGGTAGAAGGTCGCGGAACGGATATCGACAGCTCCATCCCGTCTCTGCTCCAGCCTTACAGCTATCTTGCCGGGGATCAAAACGTGACATTGGTACTTTTTAAAGACAAGGAACTGGTCTATTCAAATTCGTCTGTCCTATCCGTCCCAAACGGGTTTCCTGAGCTTCCGGGAGACGATAGCAGACTCGTTTCTATGCAAGAATCAGGCGACCGCGCCTCGGTCCTCGTTTCAGGAAAGCTGCCTTCTCCCTATGATTTATATACAATGGTTTACCAATACGACATAACAGATGGAATTGCTGCCTGGAGGCAAATGAAAAACATGCTGTTTTTCGCGGGCTTGATGGTTTCTGCTTTGTTTGCTTTTGGTCTTCATATATTGCTGTCTAAACTATTTAGGCCACTCTCGCAAATTTCACAAACATCCCGTCAAATCGCGGCTGGTGCGTATGATACCCGGCTTCCTGTGTCTGGACAAGACGAGCTGACCGAAATGGCGCAAAGCTTTAATCACATGGCAAAGGAAATTCAGAGTCAAATCCAGCAGTTAGCAACAGCCGCTCAGCAGAAGCAGCAATTTATCGACAACTTTGCACATGAGCTTCGCACACCGCTCACCACTATTTACGGCTATGCAGAATACATACAAAAGGTGGCTCGCACAGAAGACGACAAGCTGTTTGCCACAACCTACATCATGTCGGAAAGCCGCAGACTTCAACAGATTGCGTATCGTTTACTGGATTTGGCAACCCTTCGTGAAAATAAGATCGAGCGAAAGACTGTAGAAATAAAGCAGCTGTTTCTTGGCGTCGAGCAATCTCTGTCTCTTATGGCAGCAGAACAAAACATTCGGATTACTTCGGAATGTCACTTTGATTCGTTGGAGTGTGATCCTGATTTCATGCATATATTGCTCGTCAATTTCGTAGATAACGCGTTGAAGGCTTGTGGTACTGGTGGACAAATCAAGATGGCTGCTTTTCTGGATCATGGACAAAAAGGAATAATGGTCGAAGATAATGGAAAAGGAATGTCAGCAGAACATCTCGTCCACATAACAGAGGCATTCTATCGCGTAGATCCCTCCCGCACTCGAAATGGCGGCGGGGCGGGATTAGGCTTGACGCTTTGCAAACAGATTGCTGATTGCCATGGGGCAGAACTGAGCTTTTCCTCTGAACCGGGTAAAGGGACACTAGCCAAACTGATCTTCCCCGCCTACTAGATCTATACGAGAGAACAAAGACACCTGACTGATCATCTGAGGTGTCTCATTTTTTTCGTGAAAGTGAAAGATTGTCAGCAGCTACTCCGTCTATACAGTGACAAGGAGGTGGAACACCAATGGAGGATCATACTGGCGCACGAATTGAGCAATGGTTTCACTCATACAGCCAGGATGTATATCGCTTTCTCGTCTATTACACGGGACGAACCGATATCGACGATCTGGTTCAAGAGACCTTTATTCGTGCCCTCAAAGCTATGCAGGGAACAGAGGTTGAGAATCCCAAAACGTGGCTGTTTGCCGTAGCACGAAACGTAGCAATTGATGAAAAACGCAAGACAAAGCTAATCAGCTGGTTACCGGATATCTTCTTGCAGCATCTCGTTTCGCACGACAAAACACCGGAAGAGTCGCTGATGTTAAGTGAAAACAAGCGTCTGCTCTATGAAATGATCAATCAGTTAAAGTCTTCTTATCGGGACGTGTTGATACTCAGAGGGATCAAGGGATTATCGAGCAAGGAGACTGCGGAGGTTTTGGGATGGACGGAAGCCAAGGTCAATCTTACTTTGCACAGAGCAATAAAAACGATTCAAAACAAAATGCATGTTTCGATTGCGGAGGTGATGAACGATGCCATTATGTGATGAGCAGATCATTCTGGAAGAATTGAATCAATTCCCCGAGCAAATCCTTTCCCGAGAACGAAGCCAAGCAATATTAAAGGGTGTGCGAGAAGAAGGAGATAGACTTCAAAAAGTGAACAAACGAAGAATGTACTATGGATGGATGGCAAAAGGACTGATCACCTGCGGCCTGTTGCTCGGTTTTTTCTGGATGAAACCATTTTCTGCACCAGCAGAATCAACGAGCAGTGCAGCAGCCTTGACTCCTGAAGAACAAACGTATTTTGCTGCTGCTCAAAAAGCCATACAAGATGCGAGTGGCATTCAAAAGACCTTCCCATTTAGAGAGATTGAGAAAGACGCAGACTCCTATAATGTACAGGCAAAGGATCAAGAATCCAGAGAAGCTATCGTAACTTTTAAGCCTGGTACCACAGAGGTTCTTACCGTTTTCGCGAAGTTTGCGATCAACGAATTACCGAAGCCCTATCATAAATATGTAGAGACTGCACAAGAAGCATTTAAGGATACGAAACAACAGGTTACCTTCCAAAAAACCAGCTTTTTCAAAAGTGAGAAGGAAGCATATTTTTCCTTTTGGACAGAAGACAGACAGTACGTCTTAGTCGATTTCCCAACAAATAAAGTGTCTGATTTCACATTATATTACAACCTAGAAGACGTCGATCAAAAGATCATCTCCATCGCGCAAACAGCCTTGATGCGTTTATCCAATGAAAAAAATCTTTCCTTTACCCAAGCCCAAAAACGTTCAGACGAAAGTGAAGATAAATGGTTGCTCATTAATAAACAAAAGAAATATGAGGTAATGATCGGAGCAAATACAGGCCAAGTGTATGAAGTGAGCCATGCAACAGTCGAATATAAAATCAAAGCACTAAATGAAGTCATTCCCGTAACCAAGCCACTTATTCAAGACATTTTTGGCATTGATATCTCTGGGTATACAGCTTACGGCGGCCGGGACTGGGGCGGCTATATTTTGAGAAGTCCGGGGAAACCAAGTTTCTCCATACAGCTTGGAAATTTGGATGCTGGTGATATTAATCGAATTGAAATCGAATAAGGAGCAACGGGTTCTATATTCGTATATGGAACCCGTTTTCCTTTTCCAGCGTACTTCGTTAGTCGATCGACAGCTTCATTTTCAGCCCCTCATGCGTCGCTTTAAAACCTAATCGTTCATAAAAGCGCAACGCATCTTCTCGTTGTTTATCTGTCGTTAGCTGAAAAAGATGGCAGCCTCTCTCTTTGGCCCGTGCAATCGCCCATTCGATTAACTTGCTCCCAACTCCTTGACCCCTTTCCGTAGATGCAGTCCGAACCCCCTCAATCGTCGCTCTCCAGCTACCTTGATGTGTCAGATAAGGAGTAAACGTAATCTGTAGCACACCAATAATGTCCTCATCACGGCACGCCACAATCAATTCATTATTGGGGTCTGCATCAATGGATTCAAACGCTTTTATGTAGCTTTCGGGTAGCGGGGTTTCGTAACGCTCTCTCGTCTTACCTAATTCATCATCCGCAAGCATTTGCACAATTCAATTCAGATCTTTTGCTGTTGCGACTCGAAAATGAATCATCGTTTGCCTCCAATCGAATTTGTTGCGCGATTATTCTAACATCTTACAAGAAAACCCCTTTAGCTAAAAGGGGTGGGGAATTCGTCTATTTTTACTTGCAGGTGTTTCTTCTATTCGGATTCAAAATCAGCGCATCATCGTCCAGCTCAAACAATTTATCCAACAGCGCATCTAAGCCATGCTCCAATTTATATTCCATCTCTTCTTTATACAATGGAATCAAGAAATAGGCATGAACCTTGTTCCCATCCTTGGTGGGAATGACGCTGATTTCTTCGGATAGCTGAAACAGAACGACTCCATTTAAGCCCGTGCCATCCGCATACGGTTCATAGTCCTCATAATTCGGTATCGTATGTCCGTATCCCAACCACGTATTGTACTGGTGAGGAAAACGAGCCATTTGCTTCATCAGCCTGATCGGCCAGTAGTTGTTTTCATCCTGTAGCGATTCTTGTGTCAGCTCCCAGGAAGCCGGCAAAAATATCATCATTTCTGCTCGATCGAAATTCTCTTCCATCTGCTCCTGTATTTCATCCGGGATCGTCATCGGTAAATCACTCATCCCAGTCGTATACAGAACCCAAAATGGTTCTTCTTCTGTAGGACTCATTACATTCACATCAATATGTATCATATCGGAAATAATTTCGTGAAAAACACTGCTTTCTCTTCCCGCAAATACTGTTTCAAAGTGGGCAACAGTTTCTTCTACATATTCCATGGGAGCTGGGGGTTCATACTCAGCTTGTTCGTTATATGTGTAAATCGTAGTGCCGTCCTTTGACTTTTCTCCGTTGTTCGTACCGCCGAATAGCTTCTTGAAAAAATTCATCGTAAATCCTCACCTTCTCATCATTTAGACGCTGGGTCCTCTCTATTGTATCGGCATGAGATACACCCAACATTTACCTTATCTTTGTAATTCTTGCAAGAGGAGTGCTAAGCATCCTTCAGTGTAATAGCAAAAGAGGGAAGCCCCTTTAGCGCTCCCTCTTTCCGTCTTTCTTATTTCAATTCTGTATAGTACCGGACCTCTTCTTTATTAATCTGGAATCGAACCGATTTACGTAGATCGAATGCTTATTTGCTGGTGAACGATCAGGAGGAATTCATCTTGCGAGAAAATCAAAAACCAAGTAAACTTTACCTCATTTACTGTAGGTATGAAAATTATGGAAATGATCAATTTCACAGGTGTCTTCGAAAAAGTTGAGGAGAAGGAGTTACCTTATGGACACGAGAATCCCAGAAAGTGTTAGACTTTTCTTACACGACTACACACAACGACTCATGGTAGAACTGCCTGAAGTCATCTCCGGTGTGTATTTGTATGGTTCTATTGCGCTGTCAGGCTTCGAGGAAGATAACAGCGATATTGATTTTGTAACACTTTTACATAGAGGGTTAACGAATACAGAAATAGAAACGCTCAAAAACATTCATCATGCTCTCCAAAACGCCAACCCATTAGCCAAAAGAATGGACGGCATGTATATCAAGCTGGATGACATCGGAAAAACCAATCGATCCTTGGAGCCTTATCCTTACGTTGACAATGGGACATTCAAATCATCCGGCCACTATGATGTCAATCATGTGACGTGGTGGATCCTTAAGCAACAGGGCATTGCCGTTATGGGGAAAAGTGTTGAAGCATTACACATCCCTACCCAGTGGTTTGATGTCGGGGAAACGATGAAATACAATGTACATGATTATTGGTCGCCGAAAAGAAAAAGCATGGTGAAATTCATGCTCGATGAGTGGGTAGAATTCGCCGTTTTCACCTTATGCCGAATCTATTACGCGCTCATCCATGAGGACATTATTCCGAAGAGAAAAGCCGTAGAACAGGCTCTGCAAGAACTCCCAAATGAATGGCATCTTTTACTGAAAGAATCCTTGCGAATACGCTACCAATCAAACAAACCATCTTTATTTTCGAACAGATTCAAGCGGGCAAAGGAAACCCAGCGATTTATTCACTATATTTGCGAGCTGTCGCCTAGTAAGACGGAATAACACCCCTCAAAGCAATGGCGCACAGATCATCCCAAGACACCACCTTGGACCAAAGAAAGCGTACAGCGGGCCGAAGCTCTCCGACAAAGCCGCTTTGCGTAAGGAAGGAGATTTACTTATGAAGATAATGGAGCATTTGCACCTTGAGCATTTTAGACAAATGGAACAACTCGAGCTTCAATATTATGATGCTGAATTTATTACACCGTACCAAGAGAGCTACAATTGGTATTTGTTTCGTCCCGATTCGGTCGTTGCGATCGAAGAGAATGAGCGCATCATCGCTTTTATGAACCTACTTCCCGTCAAGCCGCATATCTACCTGCAAATCGCGCAAGGGACGTTTAAAGACAGCCTGATGACGACTGCGGATATCGAAGATTTAACTACTTCTCCCGAGCAAGTCTATTATTTTCTGTCCTGTGTCGTTGTCGATCAATCTTATCGGAAAAGCCCTGCCTTGCGCATGATGCTGCATCATTATCTCGATGTGCTGGCTCATGTTGAGCAGAGTGGCTGCCGCATCCAATCGATCATCATGGACAATATCACAGAAGCAGGCAATCGGTTCGCTCAGCGTCTTAGCATGAAGCATGTCTGTATAAGCGAGCACGACTCTCATATACATGCCTCGGACTATGAAAGCTTCAAACAGCATGTGCACGCGAGTTATCCCCTGCTTTCCCGCTAAAGGTTTCGCATCGACTTGGTGCGAAGCCTTTTGGCGTACGCTACGTATACAGTGCCATCATTTCTCGCAGTCTCTCTTTTGCAAAAGCTCTTAATTCCACTGGCTCCACTACCTCCATATGTCCGATCCTATCCAAAATATCGCGACATGCTCTTTCATAGCTGTACAAATTAACCGTCAATTGCTCGTACTCTCCCTGCTGCACAGCGGAGATCACCTCCAGCCTCTCTCGCACTGCCAGCTTTTCAGCATGCAACCTGATCACTACAGGAAAATATTCGACTCCACGACAAGCCTGCTTGAACGCCGCCTCCTGATTCGTCCAATAACCTACCAACGAAAAGCTCTTCGGAATCTCGAATGCCTCCTCCTCCAGTACATGAACAGAAGGAATCCGCTCGCACTTGAATGTTCGAACCTCCTGCGCGTTTTCACAGTAAGCAACGAGATACCACTCCGTTTTTTTCACGACGAGACCGTAGGGACATACCGTACGTGACGAGCTGCTCCTATCCATTTTGCGATAGGCAATGACGACTTTGCTTGATCGCCAAACCGCTGCCCGCAAAACCTCCAGATTCGGTATGACTACTCTCTCTTCCCACCACGGCGCCTCATCGAAATAGAATCGCTTCTTCGCTTTCTCGATATCTGGCCGATAAGTCTGCGGCAACGTCTTTTCTAATTTGAGCAAAGCAGACGTTAATTTGTGTCCAGTCTCGGTATCCTGCCCGACATGAATCCCCATCCCGGTCAAATACAAGTGCACAACATCATCGACGTACAGCTGTTTCAGATTGACCGTATATCCTTCCATCAAATAAATTCCACCGCCAGGCCCCGAGGTTGCCGCGATCGGAATCCCTGCCTGGGACAGTGCGTCAATATCCCGATAAATCGAGCGAACAGACGTCTCCAGCGCTATAGCGAGTTCTTTTGCTTTCATTTTTCCTCTTGATTCGATCAGCAGCAAAATCGCAATCAATCGATGCAGTCTCATCTCCAACCTCCACGGCAAAACGACCACTCTATTTTTCAACGCGGCCAAATTCATGACACGATGCTGTCAACAATACAAAGATATCATAGAGCTATCATTATGGGAGGGATGCAGAATGAATATTGCGGTATTAGGAACCGGCTTTGGTGCGTACCATGCACATCTGCTGAAAAAAATGGATGGTGTGGATAGAGTGGTAGTTTTCGGTCGAAATGAATCGAAGTTGCAAAAGCTACAGGAAGAGCTGCAAGTGGAGATTACAGTGCATATTGACGAGATCATGCGCGATCCTACTATCGATGTCGTGGACATTTGCTTACCTTCGCAGCTGCATCGGCAATTCGCAGTAGAAGCACTCGAAAACGGAAAGCATGTATTCTGCGAAACACCGGTTTGTTATACGCTAGACGATGCACAAGCCATGAAGCACACAAGGGACCGCTCAGGGAAAAAGCTGTTGGTGAATCAGTTTATCAAATTTGACCCAGCCTACGCCTACCTTCGCAGCGCTCAGACAGAAAACAAGTACGGACAGCTCCTCTCCCTCTCGCTCAAAAGAGAAACAGCTCCTTTATGGGGGGATCTAGGTTTGTCCTCCATTACAACCAATCTGATGATCCACGAGCTGGACTTCGTCACATGGCTGTTCGGTCGCAATGCCAGCACGAGCGCATGGGGGGTAGAATCATCGTGTAAAAAACAGTCCATCGTCCACTCTCACTTTCATTCCCCTGATACGCATGCTGAAATAGTCGCCTCCTCGCAGATGCCGATCTCGTACCCATTCACTGTCGGTTACGAGGCGTACTTTGAGAAAGCAAAGCTCGTCTTTCAGGAAGCTGACAGCCATGGTCAAACGGAATCTTTCTTATGGGAATACACATCCTCAGGCAAGAATGAGCTCGTTCTCCAACCCGTCAATCCGTATGAAGATAGCTTACGTCATGCCATTCGATGCTTTGCGGATCATACACAATCGATCATCGATGTTGATCATGCTGTCGAGTCTTTGGAGCTCGCGCTTGCACTACAGAAACAGCTTGCACGTCAGTAAAGAAACAAAACCTCCATGAAGCATCTTTTCATGGAGGTTCGTTGCGTGTTCTTTAATCGATGGGGAGGATTTTATATAATCCATATAACACCAAATAATGAATCACATGGAAATAGGCGTGTTATGCCGACAACTAAGGGCTGCCAGGGCATATGATGACCAGTAGAAACAAGGCACTAGACTACTACGGGAGGTACCTAACATGAACTTCACATTAACTCGACTCAGTCTGACGAATGTGGATGACTCTGCTGGTGGGTGGCAATATGAAGGTGGTAAAGTATTTGAGGGAAATAACCATATAGCCAATTACGCGAGTACGAAGCGCACCGTGCATCAGGGAACTGAAGCGCAGAATACGGCAATGCTCACATTGACACTTTTCTTTTATGGTCTCGAGAATATTACTCTCCAAGGAAGTCATGACTTCAGCTCTGGCAAGCAAATTGGAAGTGTTAGCGCTGCTTCATCTCGATTTGCTTATTCTATTGGTAAACAGTTCACAGTAACAGGAACTACTCTCGTTATTCAGTGATTTCAGGGGATCGTAAATTTGTCGGGTGCCCAAAAATACTGTCTGAGCGATGCTCCGTCCTACAAGTTGCTGGATACCCAGTAAAACAGCTCCCTTTCATCGAAATCAGCACCGCTGTTGAACTGGATGAGCAACAACTCTTTCCCTCTATTACTTCTCAAAGCAACTTTTCATGAGAAAAGCCGATTCCCCTTCATTCAGGAGGATCGGCTTTTGAGATTTTACTGGTAAGGGGTACCTGTCCTTTGATAACTAGCCACTTCTCTTAGGTTTTCGTGTCGCTTATATTTTGCAGGAGCCGTCCACGCAATTGTCGCCGGATTGCTCGTCTTTTTTCTCGTCGTTCTGCACGAATTTCAGAGCAGGAGCGGCGCTTTCTTCTTCCCATACCTGGTTCAATGCGCCTAAAAAGACTTCTCCTGGCTGCGCGCCAGAGACTGCATATTTGTTATTAATGACAAAGAACGGTACACCTGTGACACCCAAATCGTTGCCTCTTTGTTTGTCCTCTTGTACTTGCTCTCTGTATTCGTCTCCTGCCAGCATGGCGAGCGTCGCTTCCTTGTCCAAGCCTACCTCAGAAGCAAGCTGTGCCAGCACCTCGTGATCACCGAGATGGAGCGATTCCGTAAAGTACGCCTTCAGCATTCGCTCCTTGATTTCCTTCATTTTTCCATGGGCATGAGCAAAGTGCGTCAAGCGATGCGCATCGAATGTATTGGTCGGAATCATCGTGTCAAAATGATAGTCGAGTCCGACGCCTTTTGCCATTTGGGTTACTTGGTCATTCATCCCCTTGGCCTGTGCGAGTGGAATGCTATACTTGGCTGCCAGTACTTCATGCATGTCCATATCGGTATCGCGTTCCATCTGCGGGTCGAGCTGGAAGCTGCGATATACGACCTCTACTTGATCCTTATGCGGAAATTGAGACAGTGCTCCTTCCAGACGGCGCTTTCCGATATAGCAAAACGGGCAGGCAAAATCAGACCAGATTTCAATTTTCATGTTCCATCCTCCTCTATTTGAACGGTGCTGACCAAAAGACAGCAGACCGCACACTGCAAAATTCGTCGTATGCACATTATACAACAACACACGGTACGACTATGCACTTTGGAGGCTGAAAGCTGCACTTTGCCCTTAGCGAGTCATGCGAATGATGCGATCACATATTGTTTCCGCATCTGCTTTGTCATGCGTGACCAGGATCGAAGTCATCTTGGCAGCTCGCAGCATTCGCTTCAAGTCATCGCGTATTTTCGTTTTCAGCTCGGCATCCAGATTACTGAACGGCTCATCCATCAACAAGATAGCCGGTCTAGGTGCCAGCGCACGCGCAAATGCGACACGTTGTTGCTGTCCCCCGCTCAGCTCATGTGGATATCGCTTGCCGTAGCCTTCTAGCTGTACAAGCGCCAACATCTCTTTCAAACGAACCAGACGCTCTGCTTTAGATAAGCGATGCAGACCGAACAAGATGTTTTGCTCGACAGTCAAATGCGGAAACAGCGCATAATCCTGAAAAATCATGCCGATCCCGCGTTGCTCAGGCTCCACAAACTGCCCCTGATCGACCAACACTTTCCCATCGATCTGGATGCGCCCGCTCTTCGGGGACTCCAGTCCGGCTATCAAGCGAAGCAATGTACTTTTTCCACAACCACTATTCCCGAGCAGCCCGACAACTTCCCCCTGCTCCATCTGCAAGGAAAAATCCCGGATGACGCTGCCGTTCCCGCTTGCATAACCAAACGTCAGGTTTTTCACTTCAAAAAAAGTCATTTTGCCTGTCTCTCTCCTAACCAGTGATAGAAAATAACGGAGACGATCCCCACTGCAATGATACAGAGCGAAGGAATCGCGGCCTGATGAATTTGTTCATCGCTTGCATATTGATACGCCTTTGTTGCCAGCGTCTCGAAATTATAGGGACGAAGGAGCAAGGTAAGCGGCAATTCCTTCACGATTTCCATGAACACCAGGATAAAACCAGTGAGCACAGCCCCTTTGATTAATGGCAAATCCACCTTAAAAAAAGTCCGTGTCATGCTCATCCCGAGCATACGTGCCGCTTCTGAATAGCGGTTTCCCGTCTTCTCAAACCCTGCCTCGACTGCATTGAATCCGACTGCAAGGAAGCGGATGATGTAGGCAAACGTCAGCATGAACAAGGACATGCTGAGTACCAGCTTGTTTGCACCCAAACCCAGCCAGCTATAGAAGGAACTCAGTTCTTTATCTACGGACATCACCACCGCCATCACACCGATGGACAAGACTGCGCCCGGAATGGAATAGCCCATGGAAATCAAACGCGTCATTGCCACAGCGAATATCGAGCCTCGGGAGAATCGGATGACATTCGCTACGATTACCGCGAGCAGCATCAAGATGGTGATTGAGATACACGAGATGAACAGCGTATTGCTCAAGAGCTTCCAGAAGGTCTCGTTCAACACCTCTCCATACGTCCACGTCGCCCAGACAATCAACTGCCCAACAGGGATCACAAACGAAAACGAAACAATAACCAATCCGAAGATTACGGCAGCGTACATCGGGATTCCGCGCAATTTTCTGCGTGTGAGCGGCGTGCTCCTGTTCGTAGGCGAGCTAAATTTTTTTCTTTTACGCACGAGACGTTCGACGATAAAGATCGCGATAATCAACGTCATGAGCCAGGCGGACAAACGGATGGCCGATTCTACGTCATACATGCCAAACCACGTCTTGAAAATCGCCGCTGTAAAAGACTGAATCCCAAAATGCTTCGTCACCCCAAAATCATTGAGCACTTCAAATGCTACAAGACTCGCGCCACCCACAATAGCTGCCTGCGACATAGGCAGGACGATGCGAAAAAAGATATGCGTTTGGTTTTTTCCGAGCAATCTGGCATTTTCAATGAACACAGCACTCTGTTTTTCAAGAAAGGTTTTCGTAATCAAATAGACGTACGGGAACAAAAACAGAGTAAAAATAAAAATAGCGCCCTTCATCGACATAATGTCAAAGTAGCGTTGATCAAGCGTCAGCCCGAATGTTTCACGTAAAATCGTCTGAATGCTCCCCGTGTAGCTGAGCATGGAGCCGTACGTGTATGCTGCGATATACGGAGGAATTGCTAGCGGCAGCACGAAGGCAAATGAAAAAAAGCGACGCAATGGAAAATCGTAGGCAGCTACCAACCAGGCCAAGGTCACACCTACGATGATCGTACAGGCTCCGGTACCGAGCACGAGCCATAACGATTGCAGCGCGTAATCCAGTAGCATGTACTCTTGGATATGCTGCCAGTTTTCATTTTGTTTTTGAAAGAGTCCGAAAAAAATATAAAGAGACGGGAGAAGGGCCAAAATGGCCCCTATCACGCTCAGCGTTACCCACCCGTTCAGTTTTCGTCTCAGGCTTCTACGCAAAAGTGCTCCCGTCATGCTTATTTCCAACCTGCTTGATTCAGCAGTTCTACCGCTTTTTTGTTATACTCGCCGAGCTTAGCAAAGTCGAGCTTTTGCGTTTTAAATTCTCCCCACTCTTTCAAAAGAGCAGGCTTGTCAGCCTCTGCATTAACAGGGAACTCGTAGCTTCCGTTTGTCAGCATCGTTTGAGCCTCTTTACCTGTGACGAACTCAATCAATTTCACGGCATTGTCCTTGTTTTTCGCGTGCTTGGTCAAACCAATACCGCTGATGTTCAAGTGTGTACCTGTCGTTTCTTGGTTCGGGAAGAAAACGCTGATGTTTTGCGCGACTTTTACTTCCTCTGCATCTTTGGAGTTAAGCATTTGTCCAACATAGTAGGTGTTCATGATCGC
This sequence comes from Brevibacillus sp. DP1.3A, assembly GCF_013284245.2. Lineage (NCBI taxonomy): Bacteria > Bacillati > Bacillota > Bacilli > Caryophanales > Paenibacillaceae > Brevibacillus > Brevibacillus sp. DP1.3A. The sequence continues at coordinate 5,678,090 of NZ_CP085876.1, forward strand.
AACGTCACCGACTTTGGCAACGACAGCTTTTGCCTGATCACGGTCTCCACCTTCAGGCTTGCGCGCGAAATTGTTTACCAGACCCTTTGCCCAATCCAATGCAGCCTGCTCGCCATTCAGCTCAATAAAAGAAGCAACGAGGGACTGGTTGTACAGGTTGGAAGAAGAGCGTACCAATACTTTGCCCTTCCATTTATCCGTAGCCAAATCTTCATACGTAGACAGCTGCTCTGGCTTCACGCGATCCTTCGCATACACGATTACACGTGCACGGGTAGCCATACCGATCCATTGGTTGTCAGGATCACGCAGTTCTTTCGGTACGTTTTTCTCTACTTCAGCAGATTGAATCGGTTGCAGAACGCCATTTTGCTTCGCGTAGTTCAGAACACCACCGTCAACCGTGATGAACAAATCCGCTTCGGAGCTCTCTCCTTCACGCTTCAAGCGCTCAACCAGCTCTTCTGCTGTACCCTTCACTTCGTTTACCTTGATGCCTGTTTGCTTCGTGAATTCTGCGAACAGTTTGCTATCAATATCGTAATGGCGCGCTGTAAATACGTTCACGACTTGCTCTGTGGCAGCCGGCTCCTGTGCCTTTGGCGCTTCTGTTTGCGGTTGGGCAGTATTCGCACCGTTTCCGCATGCAGCAAGTAAAGGCAACGTCAGCATCGTACTCAGCATGACCGCCAGCATCGATTTTTTTCTCATTTTGATTCTCCCTCTCTATCGCAGTGATTATTGATAATGAATATCATTGCCAATTGACAAGGCTTATTGTAACGAACAAAAATGAGAAAATGCTGTGAAAATAAAAAAACATCCCCAATTATTTTTAATGAGATGTGGATCGGTTGAAATTCACTGACGAAGCGGCACAAAAACAGTCACAGTCGTCCCTTTCTGCTCCACACTCTGAATCGTTATGCTGCCGTTGTAACGCGCAAGCAATCGTTTGGCGATGGCAAGCCCAAGTCCATACCCGCTCTCCCCGCTGTTTCTCGCTTTGTCTACCCGATACAATCGGTCCAAGACATACGGCAAATCCTGCTCAGGTATGCCGATTCCTTCATCTATGATTTCCATACAGGCTACATTTTCTTGCACCATGGCCCTCACGCAGATTCTCCTGCTCTCCCCGGAATACTTGACCGCATTATCCAAAAGGATCAGTAGCACTTGCTCCAGATGTTCTTCTGATATGGCAAGGATTTCTCCAGCCAAAGGCCCTAGTTCTTGCTCGATCGTAAATGTCGGCTGAATCGTGGCGAATTTCTTGATCATGTGACAGACAGCCCGATCCGGATTATGGAGCGCGACATCCTCTTCGATCTCCACATGCTCAGCTCTCGTCAAAACGAGCAGCTCCTGCACCAGTCCTTTTAGTCTGGCGAGCTCTTGAATCGAAGTCTGCAAGGATTCCTCCAAAACAGCTGGATCATTTTTTCCCCAACGCCGCAGCATTCCCAGATGCCCTTCGATAATCGCGATCGGCGTCCGCAGCTCATGTGAGGCATCCTCGACGAATTGTCTCTGCTGCAAAAAGGACCGCTCCACCTGATCCATCATTTTATTGAACATTTTCATCAAAGTCGCAATCTCATCCTGATTATCGTGAAACTGCACGCGTTCATGGAATCCTATTTGCCGGACGTTGCTCATCGTTTCATTCATCGATTGCAGAGGCCTAAGCAACTGCCGCGCGAGCAATCTGCCACCGAGACCGCTTATGATCACAGCGGTCAAGCACCCAATTGCCATGACCTGAAAGAGCGCACCACTCAATTGCTCAAACTCTTTCATATTCTTCAGAATCATGACTGTCCCGTTAAATTGAAAGATCGTAAGAGGACTGCTCATGATCAACAAGTCACCACGCACTTCTTGGGTCTGGGTGCGAATCGTCTGAACAGGCGGAAGCGGTGGCAGTGTGATATCTTGAAAATTTTCCGATACGACAACAATCGGTTTACCCTCTTCGTCCAGAATGCGAATCATCTGGTTTCGTTGATTGATTTTCTCCAGGAAGCTGCGTAGCTCTGTGAGGTCCTCCTCCTCAAAAGATTGCTCTTTTTCCAGCGTGTAGTTGAGGAACTCTCGCATCGTCTGTTGCACAACCTGTTGTTCCTGATTAAACATCCACTTCTCTACAAAAAAATATTGGAAGCTATTATAGCCAATGAATACGAGAAAAAGCAGAAGTGACGACCAGAGTGTCAGCTTCCATTTGATCGGGAGCTTTAAGAATCTCGATGGTCCGCTCATTTTCGCATCACATAGCCAATCCCGCGTACAGTCGAGATAAAGCTGTCCTCATTGGGAGAATCGATTTTATTGCGCAAATACCGAACGTACACATCGACAACATTGGTCTCGACAGCCGCCTCGAATCCCCACACGGTATCGAGTAGCACCTCGCGAGGCAGGACTCGATTGATGTTTTTCATGAACGTCACGAGCAAATCATACTCTCTTTTGGTCAACTCAACAGGTTGATTATTTTTGGTGACGATACGTCCTTCCATTTGGACTACCAGCCCTCGGTGTGCGAGCATGGTTCGGGGGACATTCTCCTGCTCTTCCTGACGGCGAAATACAACGCGTATGCGTGCCAACAACTCCTCGATCGCGAATGGCTTCGGAATATAATCATCGGCCCCACTGTCCAAGCCTGAGACACGGTCCGTAATACTGTCTCTGGCTGTCAGCATAATAATCGGCGTTTTTTTCACGCTACGAATTTTTTGACAAACCGCAATACCATCAAGCCCCGGAAGCATGACGTCCAATAATATGACATCCCACTCTTCCTGTAAAGCGAGCTCGAGTCCTTTATGTCCATCATGCGCGACTGTAATCGCAAACGATTCGTAGCGCAGCTCCAGCTCAATAAATCGGGCCATATTGATCTCATCTTCTATTAGCAGCACTCTTTTCACGTTTTGCCCACCCTTTTGCCCATGCCGGGGAATTCCACCTGATTGTAGATGAAAATAATTATCAGCGTCAATGTTCTCCTACGCAGCCCAGTAACCATGCGCCCACTACTTACATAAGATATGTCAAACTGGATCATGAACGAAGGTGGTGTAACATGTACGGATATCAACCTTATGAATACCCATATGAATATGACTTACGAGCTGTGTCCTCACAGCATGGGCGGAGAACAGGACAATCTTTTGCCGAAATTCAAGGCGGTCCACTGGCGCCGAATCTGAATGGATATGTTGTGTTTACCGATGTCCCCTACGGTACCGAAGTGTTCGTGGAAGTCAGCGGTCTCCCCGCTTTCCAGCCAGCCGCTGGCAATCAACCGCAAATCGGGCCATTTGGTTTTCATTTGCATGAGCATGGCGTCTGTACGGTAGGAAATCCGAATGATCCCTTTACCACAGCAGGCAGTCACTGGAACCCTACGCATCAGCCACATGGCAACCACGTAGGCGACTTCCCCGTGCTGTTTTCCAATGACGGCTATGCACGAATGACTTTTTTCACAAACAAAATCAGTGCAGCAGATGTGGTCGGCAAAAGCGTGATCATCCATCAAAGTCCTGATGACTTCCATTCGCAGCCGGCAGGAAATAGCGGAAAACGACTGGCATGTGGATTGATCTACGCTGGCTAACGCTTCACTCGAACAGGAAAAGGGGGCAGCCCTGTAAGCTACCCCCTCCCATTATTAATTCAGCTATCGCCGTAATGTCGACAAATCAAATGCTGGTACAAGCCCTTCCTCGGCTGCACGACCGAGCAACGCCTCAACAGCTGCATAACCATCGTTACCCAAATTTCTCGTAAACTCATTCACGTACAAGTTAATATGCGCTTGCGCTACCTCCAGAGACAGCTCTTGGGCATGGGACATGACATATTCTTGTGATGCGGTCGGATTCGCCCAAGCATATTCTACAGAGGAGCGCGTCCAATTGGTCAGAGCCTCGATGTCCATTGATTTTTTCGCGATGATGGCCCCCAACGGAATTGGCAAATTCGTATCAGACTCCCACCAGTTGCCCAAGTCAGTCATAAGAGACAGCCCGTAGTTTTGATACGTGAAACGCGCCTCGTGGATCACGAGTCCCGCATCGATCTTGCCGTCACGTACAGCAGGCATAATCTCATGAAACGGCATGACGACGATCTCCCCTACACCACCTGGGACATTTTGTGCAGCCCAGAGCCGGAACAGTAAATAAGCTGTGGAGCGCTCACTCGGCACTGCTACAGTTTTGTTGGACAGGCGTGCTGGATCGTTCGCACTCTCACCAGAATTTCCTTGGGTCAAAACGAGTGGCCCGCAGCCTCTGCCCAGTGCACCGCCGCAAGGGAGCAACGAGTAGTTGTCCATCACCCATGGCAATGCCGCATAGGAGATTTTCATTACTTCAGGGCCTTCCCCCTGTGCAGCAAGTGTATTCGTAATATCGATATCTGCGTACATAATATCGAGCTTTGGCGCTCCCGGAATCAAATCATGTGCCCAAGCATGAAAAACAAAAGTGTCATTCGGACATGGTGAAAACGCAATTTTCATGATAGTACCTCCCGTAGTACAGAGCTTCCCTTTTCCAGAGATTCCAACGCATCTTTTATCCGCCAAGCGGATTTATCCCGCGGTCCAATTGCATTCGATACCGTGCGAATTTCCAGAACAGGTCGTCTGGCAGCCTGGGCAGCAGTCGCAACGCCATACCCCTCCATCGCTTCTGCTAGCGCGTCTGGCATCCGCTGTGCCAAAGCCGCCGCTGTTTCCGCTGTGCCCGTCACAGTCGATAGTGTAAGTACAATGCCTTTTTTGGCGGTCAAGCCTGCTGCCCTCATTGCTTCCGTTGCCCTTTCGACCAACTCCTGATCGACACTTACCCGAGCTGATCCAAATCCGAGCTCGTCCACACTACAAAAGCCCTCAGGCGTTTCTGCCCCCAAATCCGCACAAATAATCTCTGTCGCGACAACGAGCGACCCAATCTCTGCTTGTCCCACGAATCCGCCGCATATTCCTGCACAAATGACCAGATCGTAGTCCGCGCAAGCAAGCGCTCTGGCTGTACTCGCTGCGGCGGCTGCTGGTCCTACTCCCCCAGCGATAACTGTGAAACGCTCATCCCCTTGAATGCCGCGCATCACTGCATCCCGTTCTGCGTCAACGGAGGTCACGATCAGAATGCTTCTATATTGTTGTGACAAAATCATTTGCCCTGGCTCCTTTCAACCGCTTTCCCTCTTCCACGTTATCGCTACTTTTCGTTCGTGTAAAGCCGTTTAAAGAGTTTGTCAAAAGACAGGAAAATTATTACAATGGAACCTGCTGTGCATTTTCGTTAGATAAGAGGTGACCGATTATGCTTCATCCACCGAATCCGAACACCCATCCCGACTGGCTCGCCCCCCATTCTTTGGCCTGGTACACTCAGCTGGGCGAAATGACTGGTGAATACGTATACCCGTGGCGCTCTACCATTACGGAACCGAATGGCGAGTCGCTATTTATGGAAGAAATTAGTCGCATGGTTCCGAATCAATCCGTTCTCGATATCGGCTGCGGGCACGGCGCATTCACACTACACTGGAGTCGTTCTGCCAAAGAAATTGTCGGCTTGGATGTGACAGAAAATTTTGTGCAGAAGGCTCGTACACAAACACCCGCAAACGTTTCCTTCGTTATCACCAATACGAAATATACCTTCCCTTTCCATGACGATACGTTCGATTGCGCTTACAATCGCAAGGGACCTACCTCCGCCTATCCAGATGTAGCACGCGTCGTCAAAAGAGGAGGCTCATTCATCGGATTACATCCGAGCGATCAGTTGTCCGCCGAATTATTCGAATGGTTTCCTCATTTATTTGGTTCACGTCCAGTAGACACTCCGATCCTACAAATTCTGCAGGAGAGACTCAGACAAGCTGCTTTCCAGCGAGTGGATATTCAGACGGTGATCGCCACCGAGTATTATCAGACCCCTCTCGATGTCATTCGCATGCGTTGCTTCGGGCAAAGCCCCACTATTCTCACGTCCACCATCGAACAACACATGGAGAGTGTTATGCCGATTTTTGACCACTATGCGACTTCTGACGGTCTGCCAACTACGCATATGTATTACCTCGTTCGCGCGATTGTTTGATTCTTCCTGTAAAAAACCTCTAGCCGTATTTGGCAAGAGGTCGTCACTACGCTTATCCTTTTAGCAAATAGCTGTTGCCATCTTCATCCTGAAAAGTCGCATAGGTCCCCCACTGCATCTTGTTCAGTTCTCCTTGAAAAACAACACCGTTCGCTCGCATCGTTTCGTACGTCTTTTCAATTTCTGTACATTCAAAAACGATCGAGGCTTTTTGTTCCTGCCAGTTGCTCATCATACTTTTCGGATAGAGTACCAAAGCAGTCTGGGCACCTGCTGGTCCTACCTCCAACCAACTGCTGTTTGGTCCCATCGGGTGCTCTTGCTTGACTTCAAATCCAACCTTTTCTGTCCAGAACACTTTTGCGCGTTGTTGATCTTCAACGTAGACAGCTACCGTTGCCATTTTGGTAATCATCATTTCCTCCTTACTAACTCGAACCTTATCATCCCATTCTAACCGAAAAAAAGTTTACTTATCGCTATCAGCACACCCAAATGTTGACATCAGTTTCACAAGAATTTATATTTAATTACGAAATGTAAGGAACCATGCATTGAATAAGCTTCTCCCTTTCAATGCATCATGTTAGTGTAAAAACAAGTTGCAGGAGGAATGCAAAGTGGGTAAGGATTTTATTGCAGCCGTAAAAGACAGAAGAACGTACTATGGGATCAGCAAGGAAAATGTTGTATCTGATGAGCGCATTAAAGAAATCGTGCAGGAAGCAGTAAAGTACTCACCATCCGCATTCAACTCCCAAAGCGCTCGCGTTGTTGTCCTCTTGGGTGCGGAGCACGATAAGCTGTGGAACATCACCAAAGAAACCTTGCGTAAAATCGTTCCCGCTGAAAATTTCGGAGCCACGGAAGAAAAAATGAACGCCTTCGGTAGCGGCTACGGCACAGTTCTTTTCTTTGAAGACCAGAGTGTCGTCGAAAACCTCATGCAGCAGTTCGAAGCGTACAAAGATAATTTCCCGATTTGGTCCGAGCAATCTTCCGGCATGCTTCAATTTGTTGTGTGGACTGCGCTGGAAATCGAGGGCTTCGGTGCTTCCTTGCAGCATTACAATCCACTCATCGATGAAGAAGTCCAACAAGCATGGAAGATCCCTAGCACATGGAAACTGAGAGCACAAATGCCTTTTGGCAAACCAACCGCTCAACCAGGTGAAAAACAATTCCAATCGTTGGATGAGAGAGTGAAGTTCTTTTCCTAAGTAACATTTTGCTCCATGTTCGTAATGGACGGCTCAGAGATTTCCTACTCGGGCCGTTCTTTCGTTTATTGAGCGATTGCTTTCCTCTATCGTCTGTGATAGTATTAGCTTAAACAAAAGATTCTTATTTAAAGCGTTCACATATTGTAAAGGGTTTACACTTATGTTTGAACCTTTTGCAATGTGTGAATTTTATTTTATATAAATAAAAGTTACATATTCATTTTATTTTGTTGGAGGTAACACCCATGCAAACAGGTACAGTTAAATGGTTCAACGCAGAAAAAGGTTATGGCTTCATCGCAGTTGAAGGCGGTAACGATGTATTCGTTCACTTCAGCGCAATCCAAGGCGACGGTTTCAAAACCCTCGAAGAAGGCCAACGCGTTGAATTCAACGTGGTTGAAGGCAACCGTGGTCCACAAGCTGAGAACGTAACAAAACTGTAAATTACACATAAAGCTGCCCTTGCGAATAACAAGGGTGGCTTTTTTTTCCAGTTTTTTCTTCGCAATAATTCGTTCTTTGTTCCTAAAGAGCAGTTGACATTAGCCATGCCTCCCCATATAATCACTTTATAATGCAGAGTAAAGCAACGGCGCTTTCTAGCATAAGTTTTAAAATGTACACAACGAAATAAACGCGACTTGCCTTTTTCGTTTATTTTTAGCGAGCTATGAAAGCGGTTCCAGTTGGTTGTTATTGCCATTACCTGTAAACAAGTTCATACAAAGTAAGCAAAGGCGCTTAGGGTCTATCTCATTTATTGATGAGATCCTAAGTGCTTTTATTGTTTACATCCGCAAAAAGGTGGGATATCCATGGAGCACATTGGAAGCGTCATTATTTACATCATCATGTTATGTGCAGTGATTGGTGCCATTGCCGCGATTCGCAACGCCGATGAGGGTCTCGGTAAGGAGTTCATGGAAGGGATTCACTCAACAGGTTACATCTTCGTTCCTGCTGCCGGTATTATGGCGTCCCTACCGTACATCTCTTGGTTCGTAGAAAAAGCGGTATCACCCATCTTCAACAAAATTGGAGCAGATCCTGCGATTGCGGCAACTGCGATTCTCGCATCTGACATGGGTGGCTATCAGTTGGCAAACCTCCTGAAGACCTCCACGGAAGGTTGGATTATGGCGATGATCGTCGGTCTGATGGCCGGTGCTACAATCGTGTTCTCCATCCCAATGGGTCTTGCTATGTTGGACAAGCGCGATCATAAATACATGGCGCTTGGCGTAATGTCCGGTATTTTGACAGTTCCGATTGGTGCTTTTATCTCCAGCGCCATTCTTGTTTTGACAAATGCAGAGGTTCGCAATGAAATCTCGACGAACGCTGAATCCACTTATGCTTTTGCTATTGGTTTCGGTCAGGTACTGTTGAACCTTTCACCAATTTTGTTCTTCGTACTCGCGATTGCTGCTGGTCTGCGTTTCCTGCCAGACTTGATGATTAAAGGCTTCATGATTTTCGGGAAGACAATGGATGCAGCTATCAAGCTCGTACTCGTATTCTCGATCGTGCAACACTTTACTGGCATCTTTACTACGATTTTCGGAGCTTGGGGCTTCGATCCGATCATCGCCGATCCAACCGATCAATACCGTGCGTTGGAGACCGCTGGTTACATCGGTATCATGCTCGCAGGTGCGTTCCCAATGGTATACATGCTGCGTAAATATGCAGCGAAGCCGCTCGAAGTATTGGGTAACAAGCTGGGCATGAGCCCTTCTGGTAGTGCAGGCTTGCTCGCGACTAGCGCGAACATCCTGGCGATGTTCCGTCTCATTCGTTCCATGCCGCCGAAAGACAAAGTTATCAACATTTCCTTCGGGGTTTGTTCAGCTTTCTTGCTGGGTGACCACTTGTCCTTCTCGGCTAACTTCCAACCAAACATTATCTTGCCGGTCATGATTGGTAAATTGGGTGCAGGTATTATCGGTATTGCTTTTGCTTACTGGCTCTCCGTTCCGAAAGCACTTGAACTGGAAAAACAAGATCGTGCTGCGGGAATTATCGGTCCAGACGAGTACTTGGATCATCATAATAGCGCGCAAGCTGAAGTTGCAGCAACCAAACAATAAAAGCAAAAGAGCGGTCCTTCGCGGGCCGCTCTTTTTTCCTCTACACAACCTTTTGGCTCATCTCCCAAATTTCTAATGCAGGTACCGGCTTTTTTGAGCACCCCTCCATTGTTAATTCACGTGCTTCTTTTGACCACAAAAAAGGATAGATCGCGAACATTTCATCGCCTTTTAGCTTGGAAACGTCCTTCTCCCAATCCTTCCAGAAAAATGTCGCATAAAACGTATGGATATCCCCCGTCATTGCCCAGTGCAAAAAGTCGGTATAGCCAATTTCAAGATCTTCCCACGCAAGACTGTCCGGAGCGAAATACCATATACTGCCTATCGAATCCGGAAACATTCCACCATTAATCGCAAAGAACCCTCCTATGACATCGTCTGCTACCAACAACATCTCGTTCAAGGCACATTGCTGATTCCAAGAAGTGATGGAACGAGGTAAATGAGGATGGCCGGACCCTAGAATCCGTAGCCATCCTTGGTGAATCAGAATCCCACCTGTTTCGAAAGCAACAGCACCTAGAGTTGACCTCGTTGTTACTTGTAAATCAACAAGCTGTTTTTTCCCTTTCTCCTGTTCAGACGGCAGAAGGGTAATCTTTCGGTCTGATGCTGACTGCCATTTTTTTATTTCTTCTATCGCTGAATCCTCTTCGCAGTACAATTCCTCGAAGCTTTTCATTTCAGCCTCCACTCCAAAGTTAGTGGCGCGGCGCCCACAAGATGACGCTCACTCCGATCAGGCAGATGATAGCACCCACAGGCGGCATATACCCGCCCGAAGGAAGGGTCGCTTTGAAGTGCATGTTTTCTCTTTTCTAGCAAAACGAGTAGGTGCAAAGATCACGTCTATTATCTGATTGTCTCTCATAGTCTGTATATGTAATCATCACATTAGCTCGCCATGACGGACAAATCCTCAAATTCTACCCTTGATGAACAGCCTGGGGAGAGCAGCACAGATCTCCTTTGCCGGATTCAAGTGCAGATTTCAGGCTCCCCAAAACATGGGACCAAGCCATTTCGTGCCAGCCCCGAGCCTTTTCCCACTCCTCTCCCTCTTTCCAACCGAAATGCTCGACCAATACTTGCGTTTTCCCCTCTGCTTCAGACAAGGTGACAAGCACGTAAGTCAAGGCATCCTCGTGATTCATGGTATCTACAAATTCATCCGGTCCCTTCCATGTAAAGCCCAAGCGCTCCTTCGGTTCAAAATGGGTAATGATGCACCCTTTCGTCCCCATCTGGTCGCGATTGGTTGGATTGAAGTACAATTCGTACGCTCCACCCAGATACGGCTCAATCGTTGCATCAGGCGCAAACCACTGAACAAGCCGTTCCTTTCGTGTCCATGCCCACCAAACTAGCTCTATGGATGATGATACTTCTATCTCCGCTTTCAAGAAACCCATTGTGCTTCCCCCCAACTATTTTCCTAACAGTTTGAAAATAGCAATTTCTGTATAACCAGTCAATACAGAACACTCGCTGCACTCAACATTCACGCTTGAACGAGATTTCAAGCGTATTAATGAGTCTGAACAAGTCTGAATGGAATAATTTTTACTAAAAAGTGTAATTATGCAGTAATCGCATAAGAATGAATGCTATAATAGCTAAGTAAGTAAAAAATTTCACAATGGGGAGAGGAACGATGGAACAACCACTTGCAAAATCGGCTCATCAGAAATTACCCATTGGAAAATTGCTCAAGAGGGTCTTCGGTATCCTGATTGGTGCTTCCCTGTTTTCGGTAGCACTCGAGATTTTTCTCGTACCGAACAATATTATCGACGGTGGAATCGTAGGTATCTCGATTATTACCTCGCATCTGTCTGGGTTGCCTCTTGGCGTTTTCCTTTTCGTGCTTAACTTGCCCTTCTTAATCATAGGGTACAAGCAAATCGGAAAAACGTTTGCACTCTCGACCCTCTTTGGGGTTACGATCATGTCAATTGGAACGACACTCCTTCACCCTGTCAAAGGGCTAACGGATGATCCCCTGCTTGCAGCTGTTTTTGGCGGCATACTTCTCGGGATTGGTGTAGGACTCGTTCTTCGTTATGGAGGCTCTCTGGACGGTACAGAGATCGTCGCTGTACTGCTTAACAAGAAATCTCCGTTCTCCGTTGGTGAGATCGTTATGTTCATGAACTTATTCATTTTGAGCAGTGCCGGATTTGTATTCGGTTGGGATCGCGCGATGTACTCGCTGATCGCCTACTACATTGCATTCAAAATGATCGATCTGACCATCGAAGGCTTCCAGGAGTCTAAAGCGGTATGGATCATTAGCGACAATCACAAGGATTTGGGAGATGCGATTGTTGCTCGTCTGGGCCGTGGCGTTACCTATTTGAATGGTGAGGGCGGCTATACTGGAGACGACAAGAAAGTAATTTTCTGCATCATTACGCGATTAGAAGAAGCCAAGCTGAAGCTGATCGTAGAAGAAGTTGACGAGAATGCCTTCTTGGCTGTCGGTAACATTCACGATGTGCGCGGCGGGCAGTTTAAGAAGAAAGCGATTCATTAAAGGGAAAAAAGTGTACCCTATAGAGCAGACTTTTGAAAAAGTCTTCTATAGGGTATTTTTGTAATTACGTTCTGGAAAGAAGTGTCTACTATTTGTTTCCACAATCTGATAAATAGAGTACGATGTTCGTATCACTCATGGATGAAGGAGGTTTTCTCAGTGAATCAAGCATTCTCGATAGAACGAGTTCCTTTTGAACAGAAGCACGCTCTCAAGCAACTGTTGGAGCTGTATACGTACGACTTCACTGAGTTTGAGCCTTTCGAAGTAGATGACGATGGCTTGTTTGGTTATGACTACTTTGAGAAGTATTGGGTCGAACCAGAACGCCATCCCTTTTTCATCAAAGTAAATGGTAAGCTAGCCGGGTTTGTCCTCGTCCGCATGCTCACAAGCCCTGATCCAGATTTGCCATCAACCCACTCCATTGCTGAATTTTTTATCATGAAGCGCTACCGTCGACTGGGGATCGGAAAAGCGGCCGCCCATCAAATCTTCAAAATGTTCCCGGGTGCCTGGGAAGTCTTTCAATTGGAAAACAACATGCCTGCCATCGGCTTTTGGCGTGCCAGCATCCGCGATTACACAGCCAATCTCTATCAAGAGCGTCAAGAGGATGGCAAAGTCATACAAACATTCCTTTCGAGACCATAGCAAAAAAAGCCAAGGGACAGCGCAAATCCCTTGGCTTTTATTAAGAAAACTAACTAGTTGGTGACCGCTGGAAAGGTCATCACGACAACCGTTCCGCTACCCAGCTTGCTCTCCACCGTAATCTCTCCCCCGTGAGCCAAGACGAGCTGCTTGGCTATCGCCATGCCCAGCCCCGTTCCACTGGTATTCTCTCCTGTATGCCCACCTCGGTAGTATCTTTCGAACAGATTGGCCAGCGTCGTCTCATCCATACCTGGCCCATTGTCCGCAATTTTGACCACAAACTGATCGGCTGCAATCGACTGTACCTCTACGAGCACGTGTGTGCCTGCCGGGGTATACTTGATCGCGTTTGTCAAAATGTTGACGATGATGCGGCGAAACCAGATTGGATCAACCTCGGCCGTTATCGATTGGACATTCGCCGAAAATTCGATGTCATGCAAAGAAGAGCTCGGATCGTTCACCATATCCACCACAATCCTGCGAATGGTTTCTACAATCGCGACAGGTTGTTTGACCATCGGCAAAGCTTGGTTCTTAAGTCGATAGGTCAAATTCAAATCCTCAATCAGCCCGTTCATGTAGTCTGACTTTTCCCGTATCGTTTTCCCAAATTCGCTGACTTCTTTTCTGTCCCACTCATACTGTTCGGACTCCAAAAAGGTAGCATAACCGTAAATCGAGCTCAGCGGTGTCTTGAGATCATGGGAGAGCCCGGTAATCCATTCCTCTCGCGTCTGCTCGATCTCTTGCTGAAGCTTTTCATTGGAACGCAAAGTTTCACTCAGATGCCGGAGAGCGTCAAACACATCCTTGAACACACGAAATGACTTCTTTTCTTTCCCGCGCCAATTCCTTCCGATTGGTTTCCCTTTTTTCCCTATGGGCTCCTCATAGCGGCCTTGGGCCAGTCGTTCCAGCCAATTCACCATGTGCAAGAGCGGCTTGCCTACTCGCCACGCATACCAGCTGCCTGCGAATAAAACGACTAGGATCAAAAGAATACCGATCTGGAGGAACGTTTGCTTGACCATGGCATCCTCAGACGTCTCTTGGACACCAGACTGATAGGTTAGATTTGGAGTGCCCACTACGTATGTCAAATCGCTATTTTTGTCATATCTACTAGTGATATGAACAGGAACATTTTTGGCTGTCTCACCATTAAGAAGAACTTCCGCCATGTCTAACTGGGTGGAAGCGTTTGGGTGATTCCATTGATGGATGAGTTTCCCCGCACGATCGTATACCAAGTACCATGCCTTTTCCCGGGAAAAGTTATTGTTCAACTCATTCCATGTCTCCTTGCTCGTTCCCGTTTTTGCTGCGATCAGGCGCTTCATCATTTCTTTTTCGGGAGCGGGTGTCCCATAAAGGATGATAATGTTCTCGTCAAATTGGTTAATGACCCAATGTGTAATGTGATAACGAGAAGCATCGCGATTTTCTACATAAGCGATCCACTCCCCTGGCCCAAATTGACTGGGAACATCAGCAGGTGTCCGATAGTTGTACAGGATTTTTCCGTGCTTGTCGATGATCTGCAACCAGCCTTGATGTCTCGCCACGCTCTTCTCGATTTCCGGATTGACGTGAATACGCTCTCCCTCGTAATCAATCTTCAACGTCAAATCAGACGCATCCAGCCTGGACAAATCGATGGACAATTGCTCGTTCATGATCCGCCAGCCTAACCCCAGCATCGCGATAATCAGAAATAGCAGCAAGACGAGAAGAAACCCGAACAGTTGTCGGACATATTGAAAGATCAGCTTGTTCCGCAAATTCATGACTGTCTTGCCGGACTAACCAGCTTGTAGCCCAGCCCTCTCACCGTGACCAGGAGCTTTGGCTGTCCCGGATTTTCTTCTATACGCTGGCGCAGCTTGTGAATGTGCACCATGACTGTATTTTCATCAAACATCCCGTACTCGTCTTTCCATACATGATCGTAAATTTGTTCTTTCGTAAATACCCGGTTCGGATTCTGGCAGAAAAAGATGAGCAATGAAAATACTTGCGCCGGGCAGTCCACTCGTTCTCCGTTCACGAACAGCTCGGCTGCCTCCACATTTACTTGAAAACGTCCAAAATCAAAGCGCTTTTCTTCCTGGGCTGGAGCAGATCCCCCCAAGGTTCTGCGCAGATGAGCCTTCATCCGGGCAACGATCTCTAGTGGATGAAATGGCTTCGTTATGTAATCATCCGCTCCATACGCGAATCCGCTTAATTTATCAAAATCCGTGCCCTTTGCTGTCAGAAAAAAGATCGGTGCCTTCGTTCGCTGGCGCACGGCTCCGCACAGCTCAAAACCATTTTTATCAGGCAGCATGACATCTAGAATCAACAGGTCGTATGTCTTCTCCTCCACGAGACGAATCGCCTCTGCTGCTGTCGTACATGTATCGATCTGGACAAAGCCTTCCTTTTTCAGCACTGTTTGAAGCATCTGCAAAATCGCTTCTTCATCATCTACCAGCAGGATTCTTGCTTCTTTCTCCATATCCGTTCCCTCCCTTGCTGTCATTCATTCTACCATGAGAAACGATGCCAACAAAAAAGATAAGGAAATGGTAAGGTAGCGTTTTAGTAGGGGAAAGGTCTGGCCATTATGATGAAGAAGAAAGGAGCGGATTCACCTATGTGGGCTATTTGCCAACACGAATTTTTTCGGTTGTTTAAAAGTATCAAATCGTTAATTACCGTTGCCTTTATCGTCGGCATCTCGTACTTGGTTTCTGACCTCGTCAATCAGGCAGCAAACTTTCTCCCACAACAGGAGCTGGCGCAGGGACACGCGCTTGGTATCTTTGTACTCATCATGCTGTTCGGGCCCTTGTTTGTATTCAGCCTGTCTCATGATGTCATAAATCGTGAGCTAGCGGGCAGGACGATTCGCTTTCTTGTCACCCGGACTTCACGCAATCAGATCATTTTAGGGAAATTTCTCGGAGTCGCGTTCTTCTGGCTAACCTGCATGATTATTACGTTTGGCGTAGTTTTCGCCACCGTGCAAACGTTTGACGCGAAGACCTTTTACCTCTGCGTATCCCTGCTTATCTATTGCATCTCACTGGCACTGCTGCTCTCGCTCGTGATACCTCGGCCCAGCTACACGATGTTTTTGGGAATTGTGATCGCACTGATCTTGCCGGGTCTCGGACTGTGGAGCACCTTCTCCAGTCACCCAGCAGCAGCATGGATTAAATATTTGACACCCTTTTCATTTATGGAAAAAGGCGGCGCCTGGACCGGCTTCATTTGGCTCTATGCAGCAGCTTTCCTGATCGCTTCTATGTACCTATTCCGACGGAGGGATTGTTAATGGCAATGATCGAGACCATACAGTTGAACAAGCGCTTTGGCAATCGCACGGTCGTGAATGACGTCAGTCTTACTGTGCACAGCGGGGAGATTTTCGGATTCCTCGGTCGAAACGGCGCAGGTAAATCGACCTTTATCAATATGCTGACAGGGATTCTGATTCCGACTGCGGGCACCATTCGCATGTTTGAAGAAGATGCCCATACAGAGGGATGGAAAAAACGAATTGGCGTACTGCCAGATTACTCCACCTTCTACGACCATTTATCTCCTGCGGAGCACCTGCACTATTTCGCTCAGGTAAAAGGCGTCACACTGACAAAGGAAGAATGCATGCGCATCCTGACAGACGTTGAGCTTGAGGAGCATGCATCCCGCAAAGCCAAAACCTTTTCCTTCGGGATGAAAAAGAAGCTGGGTATTGCCCAAGCATTAGTCGGAGACCCGGAGCTCATCTTCCTTGATGAACCTACTTCTGGCGTAGATGTCGAATCAGGCCTGCATATTCAAAATTTGCTGCGCAAGCTCCATCAACAAGGAAAAACGATCTTCATGACCTCGCACAATTTGAATGAAGTCGAGAAAATCTGTACGCGCATCGCCATTATGAAAAGCGGAAAAATCAGTTCACTCGGCACACTCGATGAGCTGCAAGCTGCCCATCAGGCATGGCGATCTGTGCATGTACGTCACTCAGCTTTTGCTACGGAGGATTCTGGAAACCTGCGCACCTTTATTGAGTCCCTCGGGCGCAATACGATTTGGGAAGACGGGCGTCTCTCGATCCAGGTCGATGATGATCAAAAAGTGGCAACTCTCGTTCGTGCTCTTGTTCAGGCACGCGTGGATATTTATGGCGTGAACGTTGAAGTCCCTTCGCTCGAACGAATTTTTATGGGGGAAGAGTCTCATGATGCTTAATCTCGTTTTTGCCCTGCTCCTATCCGGGATGCTGCTTTTCAACATCTCGATAGGAAAAAGCATGACCACCGGAAGTATGTCAATCACAATTGGCCTGATTGTCCTCAATCTCATCTTTTTCATCACAAAGTATAGGAAGAGTCAGCATGAAAAAATGAAAGATCAGGTTAGTAGATACGAACGATAATCAGGCTCATGTAAATGGGGGAAGATTCGCATGGCCAGTAGGTATCTGGAGTTTGCCATTATCCTGACAGGGATTTTGTTGTATAAAATCTTTTGGGGTAATCTTACACCGGGAGCTATCGGGATTTTAATTGGGCTGATTATTGTTACTCTCATCCTTTTCATGAGAAAGCAGTACGCAAAACGCCAGGAACAAAAGAAGCAAGAAAATATTTAGAAAAAAGCAGCTTGATTGCCACCGAAAACAGCCTGCAAGTTATGCGGCTATGGGGCAATGGGCTGCTTTTTTCTACAAGATTGCGAGAAGCTGATCCAGCCGTTCAATGACAGCGAGTGGCTGATGCTTGGAAGTAGGCTTCTTCCCTCGAGGATTGATCCAGACTGCTGAGAAGCCTGCGTCCATCGCGCCTGCTACATCTGCCTCCCACGTATCTCCAACGAACAGCACCTGCTTGCTCTCAACACCGAGCTTTTCACGAACATGTTCATATATGCGTAGATCAGGCTTATGATGTCCGATCATTTCGGAGATAAACACCCGCTCCCGAGGAAAATACGTAGACAACCCCAACCGCTCCACTTTGATAAAAGCCATATCGACAGGGCCATTGGTGACAATCCCTAGCGTATGCTCTTCTGCCAACTTCGCAATGGTAGACTGAACAGTGACATCTGGCTGGACTGCATCCATACATGCCGCCTGATAGGCGCGTTGGAAATCGTCGACCTGCTCCACTTCAATCTGTCGGTTACAATCAGCCATGGCTCGCTGAAAACGTAACCTTCTGTATTGCGTAAAATCGTAGCGTTTGGCAATCACATCGACCCACAAATCATCTCCGTGGCGCCGCAGAGCCTCAAGAAATTTCTCTTGGTCTAGTTCTGCTGTAAGTGCATGGGTCGCAATCGTCTGTTGCATCCCTTTCTCCCAGCAAGCTGAAAAATCGAAGAGAGTGTCGTCGAGATCAAATAGGATTGTCGTAAATTTGGACATGGCTGGATTGCTTCCCCTTCCTTTTTTTCTTGCTGTTTTCATTGTGCATATGACTCTGTCTTTTGTTATGATCATTGTAACGGAAAAAGGAGGTGGAAACATGTCTAACGAAAAACTGGATATTTTGATAGAGGGTATGAATGAGTTGCGTCTGGTTGCTCATGCTCTTATGGATCGGCAGGACGAATTGGATGCCAAGATGGACGCTTTGACTATGGACGTTCACCTGTTAAAAGCCGACGTTGCCGAACTGAAGCAAGATGTTGCTGAGTTAAAGCAGGATGTTTCTGAGTTAAAGGAAGGTCAAGATCGCCATGAGCGTATCTTGGAGACATTGGCGCTGCGTGCTCTCGAATGGAATAATTTCCGCCGCGATTTCATTCGCAAGTCATCCTGATACCTTTAGCTTTTAGGCAATTCCACAAGCAGTGTCTCTTTCAACTCAACTGGCAAAGAAATAGACTGGCGTGTATTCGCATCGATCATGACCATTGTCACATCGGCGTCCGCCACTAATACATCTGCAGCGTTGTACAGCTCCTGGCGGATGACGAAGCTTTTTTCACCCACCTTGACCACCGTAGTTATCGCCGTTACCTCTTCACGCATCTTCAACTCTTTGCGGTAGTTAATGTTAATATTGACCACTACCGGCATGATGGCCCGTCGCCTCAATTCATCCAGCGTAAATCCTTGCTCCCATATCCACTCAAAACGCGCCCACTCCATGTACTCTAAATACTTGGCATTGTTCACATGTCCGATTACGTCAATATCAGTAGAACGAACAGTTAGATGATAGCGATGAGCCATCGTTCTCACTCCTTGTTTTTCTTCAGTATAACGAATTCAAGTTGCTGAGTGAATATTCATTCAAAATATTCCGAATGATCATGCTGTTCTTTCCTGAACTTTTTCCTATAATAAAAAATAAACGCCAGAAAGGAAGATTGGATGTTCGAACAAGAACTATTGCCGACCTTGCAAACAGCTCGCTCCCGGTATCAGGATGCACTCGTCCATTTGAAAGAAGCCGAGCTTGGCTGGAAGCTGGCTCCGGGCTCCAATTCCATCGGATTTTTGATTCATCACATCGCGGAAGTTGAATATCGATTTTGTATGATGTTTTTCGGAAGAGCAATCCCGTCCGAAATCACCCTCACTACAATTGGACCTGTAAAGGATGAAGGAAATTTTACCGACTTGTCTGCCTTGCTTGCTTTCAAAGATGCTGCCTACCATCACTTGCTGGATTCTTTGGCTGCCCTGCCAAAAGACGCGTGGGACATCCCCTGTGAAGCACCAATTGCCACGTTGACTCCCCGTCAGGCACTTGGTCGTCTGATCTATCATATGGGCTACCACGGCGGGCAGATTGGACTTATCCGCAAGTACGGAGGATCTCAATGAGTCTCATTCTGACAGGTGAGCGGCTCATCATTCGCGAATTGCTGCGCGAGGACTTACCCGACTTACTCGCCACCTACAACAGTAACCCAAGGTACAATCAGCTTCGAAACGGCACGAGCACTGTAAGTCTTGCTGAACTGCAAGCCGAATATGACGCCACGATAAGCATACCTTCCGGGCATTGGCTCGCCATTACTCGTGAAGGTACGATCATCGGAGTCATCCATATCGTCCTCTCCAGTGAACACGATCCAAAAAGCTGGATTAGTCTCTTGCTTCTGCATGCCGATTATCAGCAGCAGGGCTTTGGAAAAGAGGTAGTTACACTCATGGAAGCCTACTGCATCCAGCATGGTAGTCAGCATGTTCATCACGGTGTCATTGCGCATAATGAACCCGCTCTTCTTTTCTGGGGGCGGCTTGGCTATGAGCAGTATCGTCAGGTGGAGGCACCAGTCGGTCGGCTGACACAACCGGTGCTGCTGGTAGCCAAGTGGCTAACCCCTACAAAGTAAGGAGGTGAACGATATGAACCGTCGCCTTTTTGAAAATGATGTGCCCACCCTCCTCTCCTAGTCGGTGAGGAAGAGGTTCTCTTACTGCCTCCCGGCTACGGAATAACACTCGAATGATTAAATCATTATTCCGGGAGGGACTTGTTATGTCACAATCACAATGGAAGCAAATGTTTTTTGGGGCTGTCTGCCTAACTCTCGCCGCAGCGATCTGGGGCGGTGTTTATGTCGTCAGCAAGGTCGTGTTGGAAGTGATTCCACCGTTCACTCTATTGATTTTGCGCTTTTGCATTGCTTTAGTCGTGTTGGGGGCATTTACCGTTGCTCGCAAGGAGCGTGTCTCGAAAAAGGATTATCCTCTACTGATGGTCATCGCCTTCGTCGGGGTCACGATCTCCATCGCCGCGCAATTTCTTGGTACCAAGCTGTCTACTGCCCACATGGGTGCATTGATTACCTCTGCATCACCTGCCTTTATTGCCATTTTTGCGGTCTGGCTATTAAAGGAGCGCATCCATCTAAAGCAGGCAGCGGGTATTTTGCTAGCGACGATTGGTGTGATTATCGTCATCGGTGTTCCAGATCAAGCTGACGCCCAGTCTTCCCTGGCAGGCAACCTGATTTTGTTCGTAGCAGCGATTAGCTGGGGATTGTATACCGTTCTCAGTAAAAAGGCAACGCAGCGCTATTCGTCTCTGCTCGTCACTACCTACGTAGCATTGTTTGGCATCATCTTTACGAGTCCGCTTATGTTTTGGGAGCTGTCTGTCACGCCTATCTCCTGGCAATTTGGTTGGGACATCTGGGCAGGCGTCCTCTATATCGGGATGATTTCTACCGCAGGTGCTTTTTATTTGTGGAACAAAGGCTTCGAGCTGATGCCCGCAGGGAGTGGGGCCGGATTCTTTTTTGTTCAGCCCATTGTCGGTGCATTTTTAGGCTGGCTGTTGCTGCATGAGCATTTGAGTGTCAGCTTTTTCGCTGGCGGCGCATTTATTTTCCTTGGTGTCGCCTTGTCCACTCTGCGTACACGTGAATCGGCCAAAAATAAACAAGAAACGACGGAGGAACATCCTCTCCCCCATTACAACGAGAAGCAAGGCTAAAAATCATGTTTGCGTACATGCTACGAGGGCTTCCCATTCGTTGGGAAGCCCTCGTTCTCTTATGCTTATGGACGAAAATATTGCCGTACGCTTCCTTTTTCGAAAGTCAGCTCCACTTCAGCAAATGCTCCATTAATAAACGTGATTTGCGGCGGCATATGCCCACAATCTACATCGTAAAGAACAGGGACTTGCAGCTCAGCAGCCAGCTCCTGATAGACGTCTTCCACCGTATAGCCTTCGACCGCCTGATTCGCTGGACTGCGCCCAAACATGATCCCCGCACAATGATCGAACCATCCGGCCAGCTTCATTTGTACCAAAGATCTGCGCAGATCAGTCGTAGAAAGCTCACAGTTTTCCAAATACCAGATGATCGCTTCATTCCCGATCTGTTCTTTTTGAAACGTCTGTACGTCCCCATACGGTGTGCCGATCACATGCCGAATGCTATCGATACAGCCGCCAAGTAGCCGTCCCTGCATGTTTACGTGGGGAGTAGTCTCTGTGGTTTTCCATACAGTCGGTTCTGTTAGGTGAAAGATATGCGGCGAAGGACTCGTATGCTGCCATTCCTTTTGATACATCGGAGAAGAGTACTGCATGATCGACTCGCCCTTTTGTGTTGACAGAACCGTTTCCCACATGGCGGTCGTCTCATCCATTTCTGCTCCACGCAAATCCATCAGATTCGTCCCATGGGCCGTAGCCATCCCCGTTTTTAATGTAATCGCGAGCAACAGTACACTCACATCTGAATAGCCTAACACCCATTTGGGTTGCATGGACTGAAAATCAAGCTTGTCTAAAATCTCAATCAGCAGCTCGCCACCCCAGGGAGGAATGATGATATCGACGTCTACATCTTGCATCAAGGAGTTGAATTCGACTGCGCGATTTGTGGCAGGAGCTGACTTGGCTTTTTCCTGTGTCCAGACTGTATTTTTGCAAACGATGGAATACCCCCTGCTCTCCATACGACTGCATGCCAGCCTGATTAGTTCATGCAAATACTCTGGTACACCTGATGATGGCGCAGTTACCCCTATAGTAGCGCCCTTTTTCAACGATGGATACGTGATCATGCTTCTCCCTCCCGCTATGTATGATTTTGGATAATCATACCACATACCACCAAGGCATTTTTCAGGCTTTCTGTATCACTATTGATTAAGAACATACTGGTTTTAAAAAGCTGCGAATGGAGAAGTGCATTTCCAGTCATAGCGCCTCTGGAGCCCACCCAGCTCTGAAATAAATGGTGGGGAATTTCAGCTTCACTTATGAAATCCTTCATGAAACTTCTACGTTTGAAGCGCTCCCGCCATTTAATTCGGAGCGGACAGTCCACACCCTCAGTAGGGCGTAGGCCGAAGCGTAGACTGGAAATGCACTTCTCATCACTACGGCTACTTTTCTTAGACAAAAAAAAAGACGGCCTATAGCCGTCATCAAGGTATATAAAACGGGAGGGAAGTAGAGGAGTTCAAACAAACGTGTTTCCAGTTCGTGAATGATTACTTCTTGCTGGCGTCAGTCGTTGTAGACTGTCCAGTGGAACCGCTGCTTTCGGTTCCCGCAGCACTAGGCGATCCAGTGCTGGTACCTGCATCAGAATTGGCATCTGTCGCAGGTGCTTCCGTAGACGAACCTGTGCCCGTCGATGCATCAGAGCTGTCCGCAGACGCATCCGTTGTAGACTGATCTTGCGAAACCGAGCTATCGGTCGATTGTCCGCTATCAGTAGTGGAGGACCCCGGAGCGGTTTCGCTTGTCGTGCCCTCTGGTTGTGTCGCCGGTTCAGGAGTTCCTGTTGTGTCAGAGCAGGCAACCAAGCTGCCAGACAGGAGTAATGCGACAGTGGCAATGGAGAACCATTTTTTGTTCATGTTCATTCCCCTTTCATTCCTTGGCTTCGTGACCTTCTCGCTGTCACACCTATATCGTAACGGGCAAAGATAACCATTCTGTAAGAAAAGTGGGAAAAAACGATGATCAAAATATGAAAAAAGTATGACCATGATCATTTTGGTCGGATCATAATCTAGTTCTCCGGCTTAATCCTTGGAAGCCAAATCGTAAAAGTACTGCCCTTCCCAGGCGTGCTCTCCACTCTGCATTTGCCATCATGCAGCTCTACCAGCTCTTTTACAATGGCGAGTCCAAGCCCTGTCCCTTTATTGTTCTTGGAACGTCCCCGATCCACTTTGAAAAAACGTTCCCAGATGCGATCCAGGTCATCTGCTGCAATTCCCATCCCTGTATCGATCACTTGAATCTGTACGTATTCCTCTTCCAGCGAAGCACGCATGCGAATTTCACCTGCAGCCGTAAACTTGAGTGCATTCTTCACCAGATTTTTCAGAATTTGCGCGATCCGGTCCTTATCGGCATAAATTCTCGGCAGCTCGTCCTCTACCTCTACTCCCATGCGAATCCCTTTTTCCTCTGCTTCTTGATGGAAGGAAAAAGCAACCCGATTCATGACATCTGCCACATCGACAGGGAACTTGGCCAGATTTACTTCGTTGTTCTCCAGCTTCATCAAGTCCATCAGGTCATCCACCAAGCGGTTCACTTGCATCGTTTCGGTGTACATCACAGCGTAATACTTCTGTCGCGCCTCTTCTTCCTCTACCAAGCCGTCTTGCAACGCCTCGAGAAAACCTTGGATCGCAGTGAGAGGCGTACGCAATTCATGGGAGACATTCGCCAAAAAATCATTGCGCACTTGCTCCAGATGATGACGCTCCTGCTCTACCTTCTCCAGCTTCTGTGCCATCGTATTGATCGTTTGCGCCAAGTCGTTGATCTCGTCAGACGTATCGACCTGGACGCGCTCTGCGTAATTCCCTCGACCAATTTCAGCCGCTGTTCTCTCAATGGTTCGCAATGGGCGGGAGATTGACCATGACAAATACGAAACCATGATCGTAGAAAGAAGCACCCCAAACAAGGTCGCCCACAGAATCGACTCGCGCATTTGACCAAAGGTTTTCTCAATTCCTTCAATCGGCGCGTGCAAAATAATTCCGCCATAGACGTTTTCGCCCTCGCCCCATGGGACGGAGACTGACAACATCGGGTCATCCAGACCTTCGATTTGCAGCTCGGTTACCGCGCTTTTTCCGTTCAGCACGTTACCCGCGATGGAAACTGCCACGGACTTGCCCGTAAGCATCTCATCCTTCATCGAAGTCGCGACAATTTTTCCTTCCGTATCAAATAACCAGATGCGGGTATCAAATGACTCGTCCAGCATCGCCAGCTTGTCCAAGAGCCTTTTGTTTACTTCATTGCTGTTATGGATAGCGGCATTCACTTTTTTGGCCATCCGCAAAAGCTCTTCTTCTTTAGCATTGTAAATATACTCTTTCGTAAAAAAGGAGAGAACGATCCCTGTAATCCCTAGCCCCACCAAAACGGTAGCCAAAAAGCTGACCAGCAGTCTGCGGTAGATACTTTTCGACATGCCTAGCATCAGTTATCCACCCCAAACTTGTAGCCGATCCCCCAAACCGTTTGAATGCATTCATAAGGGAGCTTATCTAAACGCTGTCTGATCTTTTTAATATGAACATCGATCGTTCGAACATCGCCAAAATAATCAAAGCCCCACACTTGTTCCAGCAATTGCTCCCGCGACCATACACTTCCCGGCGATTTGACGAGTTGAACAAGCAGATCAAACTCCTTCGGGCGAAAGCTCACCTTTTCCCCGGCAACGATCACTTCCCGTTTATCCAGATCGATCGTCAATTGATCAAAAGCAAAGGTCCGAAGCACTGCCTCATCTTCTACTTTTGGCTTTGGCTGCAATCTGCGCATAATCGCGCGGATACGAGCAACGATCTCACGTGGACTAAACGGCTTCGTTACGTAATCATCAGCTCCAAGCTCTAAGCCGAGCACACGATCAAACTCCTCATCCTTTGCCGTCAGCATAATAATCGGTGTATCCCACTTCTTGCGGATTTCCCGGCATGCTTCAAAGCCGTCCAACTGCGGCATCATGACATCGAGAATGACCACATCCGGCTGTTCCTTTTCCATCATCTCAAGAGCTTCTCGTCCATCTGTTGCTACGATGAGCTCGATTTGTTGTTTTTCAAAATAAAGGCGAATAATTTCGCGTACGTTTGGATCGTCATCGGCAACCAAGACTTTCATCGTGGACATAGCCAATAACCTCCCTTCTTTCAAAACGACATAGAATGAAACATGCCGTTCAGACAATTTACGTTTTTCCATGGTAACATACATCACCCGTGTTGTGGACGGATAGAAGTCCTACCCAGCTGGTAAAAGCAGGACAAAAGTTGTTTGCGACAATAAAAAAGCGAGTGGACCTAAAGCCCACTCGCTCTTATTCTTTACTTCGTTTCTCTTACAATCGGGACACTGCGTGTGAGGCTAGCCCACAACAACCCTAACAGTGCGCCTGCAAAAGCTGGCACCAGCCAACCAATTCCTACTTTGTACAGTGGTAATTGTTCCAGAATTGGTGTCAGCGAGTCAATAGACAATCCAAGCTGGGAAGCTCCATCCAACAGACTGATGACAGCCGTTGCCGTAATCGCGCCTACGTATACGGCACGATGTCCATTGAACATCCGATCACAAAACGTCAGCAGCATCAGCACAATCGCCAGTGGATAAATCGCCATCAAGACAGGCACAGAGAAGGTAATCAGCTGCGTCAAGCCTACGTTTGCTACCGCAGCACTGAACGCACACAGGATCACAGCCATTTTCTTGTAGGAGATGCTAGGAATACGACTCGAGAAAAATTGACTGCACGCTGTGACGAGCCCAACAGAAGTGGTGAGGCAAGCAAGCGTTACAGCTGCTCCCAGCAGGAGCGAGCCTAACGGACCGAACAGTTGCAGCACAACCCCGGTTAAGATCTGACCGCCGTTTGCCGATTTCGCAATCGAAACACTCGTCGCTCCCAGATAGCTGAGGGCAAGGTATACGAGTCCGAGACCCGTAGCGGCGAGGATTCCGGCTTTGATCGTGGACCACATCACTTTTTTGCGATCGATGATACCTCTATCCTGAACAGCCGATGTTACTACCAGACCAAATACCATCGCAGCTAATGCATCCAGCGTCAGATAGCCTTCGACAAAGCCTTTGAAGAATGCTGTATCTTGATAGGCGCCTGTCGGTTGTCCCACCTCACCCAAAGGAGAAATGAGTGATTTGACAAACATCAGGCCAATGATGATCAAAAGAGCAGGTGTTAAGATTTTACCGATTCGATCCACCAGCTTGCTCGGGTTCAGACTCAACCAGAAGGTGATAGCAAAATAGACGATCGTGGTCACAAAAAGCGGTACCCAGCTGCCTTTCATGGATTCAGGTAAAAACGGCAACACGCCCATCTCAAAGGTTACTGTACCTGTCCGCGGAATCGCCATGAATGGACCGATCGACAGATAAACAATAAAGGTGAATACGACTGCAAACATCGGATGGACTCTTGAAGCCATCGTTTGCAAATTACCACCAGCCAAGCCTACCGCAATGATTCCCAGTAAAGGCAGACCTACACCAGTAATCAAAAAGCCGACCATCGCGATCCAAACATTATCTCCTGCAGCTTGTCCTAGAGCTGGCGGAAAAATCATGTTCCCTGCTCCAAAGAATAGGGCAAACAGCATCAAACCAATTGTAATTGTTTCTTTCGTTGAAAGTTCTTTCATATGAATCCTCTCAATATTATTTAGTTAAATAAAATTTTCATTAGTATAACTTAAAATTTACTCACTATTCAACCTTTAATTTTTTAAAATTATTGAACTTTTGTTAAAAATGAAAGTTTTTATAGCTCAAATACCTCTTTTCTCTTAATCGCCCCCACTGCTTCCCATACGTACAGACAATAGATACTACGCCATGGAGCCCACTTTTCTCCTAGCTTGCGAATATCGTTTTCATTTGGCTTCGAATTCATTCCATAGAGGTGAACAATTCCATTTCGCAAACCGATGTCAGCAGCTGGCAACAAGTCTGGACGCCCCATCCCAAACATGAGCAGGCACTCTACTGTCCACCGTCCAATTCCTCTAAGCGTAGTGAGGTACGTAATGATTTCCTCGTCACCCATTGTCCATAGTCTTTCCAAATCTACCGTTTCATTCACAATGGCACGGGCGAAATCGATAATATACTCTGCTTTTCGCTGACTAAATTGCAGAGTACGCAAATCCTCCACAGTCAATCTCGCTACCGCGTCAGGAGTCGGAAAAGCGATGATGCCCTCGCCGTTTGGGTTTTCTACTGGGTCGCCAGCCAGTGTAACCAGCCTCTCGGTCAAATTGGCTGCAAAGGTCAGATTGATCTGCTGTCCGATAATCGTCTTGACCATGCATTGAAACAAATCGGTATCTAGCATAAGACGAAGACCGCGAAACCGCTCGGTCAGGATGGCGAGTTCCTTTTCCTCCCTCATCTGCTCGTAAATAACAAATAGATCCAAATCGGCACTAAAAGTACGGCGGATCATTTTTTCTAGCAGCTGTTGGTCTGTCGTGGACAAAATCGCCTGTGTCTCGTAGCGCAATGTGGGTTCTTCCAAGCTGCCCACCAATTGCATATGGACTAGAACAGGCCGTAAGCCGATACGAAAGACGCGCTGTAGGCTATTTTTTTCTTTATTCACACGTATCTGCGTATCTGGATGTGTCTCAAGACGCCGAAGCAACCGGTCAAAAGAATATGGAGGAGTAAGCGAAATAATCGAATAATTCACAAGACTCTCACCTTTCCAGATAAAATAAAAACCTCCGGAGAAACCTCCGAAGGTGTCAAGTATACTTCGCAAAACTTATTTCGTAAACATTCCTTTGAGAACAAATTTTACGTTTGCCGGACTTTCTGCCAAACGGCGCATGAAATATCCATACCAGTCGTTTCCGTACGGTACATAAACACGCATTTTAAAGCCTTCGCGAGCCAAGTCAATTTGGGACTGCGTGCGAATACCATACAACATTTGGAATTCAAACTGTGTGCGCGGGATGCTGTGTTCCTTTTCCAGCTTTTTCACAAAATCAATGATGTTGTCATCATGAGTTGCCACAGCAGCGTACCCGCCGTTCAACAAATGCTGTTTGATGATTTTTTTGTAGTTCTCATCTACATCTGGCTTGTTCGGGTAAGCGACTTCAGGAGACTCCTTGTAAGCTCCTTTTACGAGACGGAAGTTCACTTTTTTGTCCTTCAGGCTGTCGATATCGTCCGATGCTTTGTAGAGATATGCCTGAATAACGGTTCCGACGTTGTCGTACTCTTGCAGCAACTCGTTCAAAATCTCCATGGTCACATGGTTGTGTGCATAGTCCTCCATGTCGATACGAACGAAAATGTTTCCGTTTTTCTTAGCCGAATCCAAAATGCGTCTCATGTTGTCCATGCAGAGCTCACGGCTGATATCCAGACCGAGCGAAGTCATTTTCAACGAAAGATTGCAATCGACACCGGATTGGTGGATCGCTTCCAGCGTTTTGATGCAATAGTCAGCAGACTCGTTTGCTTCCTCTACGCTGAACACGAATTCGCCCAGATGATCCAGCGTGCACACGAGACCTTGCTGGTTCAGCTTGCGTACGGCATTAATTGCCTCCGCAATGGTTTGACCGGATACAAAGCGACTCGCTCCAAAGCGCAGACCCCACTTTTTCGCGGCAGAATTTAAGGTTTTGTTTTTGGATAAAAATAGAAAGAAATCCTTCATAGCTTGTTCCATCGTTGACTGTCTCCTCCTCAACGTACTCTGTCCACTTCTACTAGCATGAATCGTGCCAAGTAATTCTCGTAAGCGCTATCGTGATGTCATTACGACGTTTTCAACACATATGTACATTGTGTGTTTATTCTTGTACACTTCTGATTAGATGTACAACAGGGACGATCCCTTTTCCTGTTAGTTTGGATAAGAGGTGACGATTTGAAACCGTTATTTTCGTTGGACAGTACGCTCTCTTCCTTTGCGATTCCGCTTCCACCTAATATTGTCAAAATACTCACAGATGAAACTGTAGGCGAATGGGTTGATAAAGAACGAAAGGGCAGAGTCGTCATCGTCTCTTCTACAACCACGCTCGAACAATCTATCAGCCACATTCTCGCTGGCCCAGGTGTTTCCGATCTGCCGACACTCGTCCTTGTGGATGAACAAGGAACTCCGACGGGAATGGTCGAGCCATACCAGCTCATGAATGCATTTGTCGTGTTGACCCAAAATCAGTCTGCCCTGCTCAGTACCTTGATGGATACAATGAGCGAGGCCGTCACTATCGTGGACTCCCGCAACGTTGTCCAACACTGGAATCGGGCAGCAGAAACTATTTATGAAATCGATTGCGCCCAAGTCGTCGGAACTTCTCTCGATGAGCACTTCGAAAGTGAATCAATCCGCCTGCTCGATGCCCTGCGTCAAGGGACATCTGTACAACGTGTCTATCATATTCCTCGTCCTGATAGTCATGTACTCATTAATGCGGCACCGATTCGCCGCGAGGGTGAAATTATCGGCGCGATTTCTATTGAACAGGATATTACCGAGTTGGTTCGTCTCAATGAAGAATTAGCACATACGACGGCCCATCTCCACAATTTGCAGCAAGAGATGAGTCGGTTTCAGGCAGCAGACGATCCTTTTTATGCGATCAAGGGGCATTCTGCCTCGATACAATCCGCTATTGGTTCCGCAAAAAAAGTGGCGCAGACGGATGCGACTGTGCTGATTTATGGAGAAAGCGGCGTCGGGAAAGAGCTGTTTGCCAAAGCAATTCATCAGGCAAGTCGCCGACATGAGAAGCCTTTTATCGCGATTAACTGCGGTGCCATTCCTGCTGCTCTGTTCGAAAGTGAGCTGTTTGGTTATCAGGGCGGTGCTTTTACTGGAGCCGAGAAAAAAGGCAAGCCTGGCAAGCTAGAGCTGGCGCATGGCGGGACACTTTTCCTCGATGAAATTGGGGAGCTGCCGCTAGAGTTGCAGGTCAAGCTGCTTCGCGCCTTACAGGAACGACAGTTTTACCGCGTAGGCGGAACGGAGCCGATCACCGTCAACACACGAATTGTAGCGGCGACAAACAGACAGCTGGAGCAAATGGTTGCAGACGGTCGTTTTCGCGAGGACTTGTATTATCGGCTGAACGTCTTTTCTCTGGAAATCCCACCGCTGCGCGAACGACGTGAGGATTTGCCAGAGCTTGTGCAAATTTTCATTCATGAGTATTCCGTGGCCCATGACCACTCCGTACCACGCATCTCTCCCGAGGTCATGCAAGCGTTGTTCGAGTACAATTGGCCGGGGAACATTCGACAGCTTCGCAACGTCATCGAACGTCTGTCGATCCTGCAAGAAAACGGCGTTATTTTGCCTGAGCATCTGCCGTCTGTCATTCGCAGTCACACAGAACCCACACACGTCTCTGTGCACACGCCGATTGGGGGAACGTATGCGCCGCCGACTCTGACACCGCCGTCCATCATACGTCCATCGATTGCGTACCCTTCTCAACCTGCGAACGAAAAAGAGCGCATTCTAGCAGCGTTGGAGCGCACGTACGGAAACAAAAAAGCAGCAGCCGAGCTGCTCGGCGTATCTCGCGGCACCCTTTACAATAAAATGAAGAAGTTCAATATAAATGAGGAGTCTTTCAAATGGGATTGATCACATCGTCCGATGATACGTATCAAATCCATTATGCTGGGGAAACGATTGTCCTTTTGCCTAAGGAATACGCCTTGTTTCAATTTCTGTACACATGGAAAAACCGTGCCTTTTCACGAAGTGATCTGCTGGATCGCGTCTGGTCGCTGGAAGAACCGACAGACCGCACTGTCGACGATCACATTTACCGCTTGCGGAAAAAACTGCAAAAGTGGTCGCATCTGCTCACGATTGATACGGTTCGAGGAGTTGGTTATCGGCTTACGCTAAAAGAGCAGCAATCGCCTAGTCCATCGGTATTGAACAGCGATTTCTCTGAGAACATCCAGAAGATGCTAACCACTTACCATGGCATGGGGATGGGGGCCGCTTTGCAGATGCTTTATGCGAATCAGCAAGTGCTTGGCTTCCAGATGGAACCTTTTTACGCTACCTATTTGCGGTTTGTTGTCGGTGACTTCAGCTGGTTTATCGAAGATCAAGCTACACCTAAGTCAGACAAACTGTTTTATTGGTTCCATTTGTACCATATGACACAATTGGACTCACAAAAGACAATAGAAGTTTTTGAATGGGCAATGAGAAATCTGGAAAGCATGCCTGCTACTTTTCAGGATGAGATGAAAATCAATGCAGTCGGTGTATACACTCATGCAAAGCAATGGGAGCGAGCCCAAAAACAGCTGTTACCCGCAAGAGAGGTTGTCGAACGAGTCAATTCACCCGGCTTCCAACTCTTTCTTCAATCGGAAGAAGCCTTCCTGTATCTACTGATGGGTCAGGTGAATGAAGCGGAGGAAGTGATTCAACGCTCAAATGACATCTTGCAGACACTCCCTATGCAGCGTGAGCTCGGCAGCTTCACCATTGCTCGCGGGCTTTGCTTGTACCATCGACAGGAGATTACCAAAGCGCGCCGCGTGGTCGACGAAGGCATGGAAGTCGTCCGTGCCACCAAGTTCGTCCCTCACCTGATTTATGCCATACAAAGTATTTTGTTGTTCTTCAGGAACTTCGGCTACGATGCAGAATGGGAGCGCAAATACCAGAAAATCTGGACGGAATTATCCGAAGAGTACCAGTTTGATTACTTGCAGAAAAAGATTCGTGCCATCATCTCATCAACTATCTGATATTCCTCTGACAAATCCCTTTTATCATCGAGTTAACAGATCGATGGAGGGATTTTTTTGTTAAAAGAAAATAGAAAGTTTCGCACGCTGTTCATCTCTTACGGACTGTCTACGCTTGGCGATTGGTTTGATTTTATTGCGGTATCCATCCTATTGGGTTTTGTGTGGAAGGTTGATCCGATGACGATGGCTCTCCTGCCCGTTGCCTATGCAGCTCCAAGCATTTTGCTCGGGCAGTTTGCCGGGGTGCTTGCAGACCGCGTGAACAAGGTACGTATGATCATGACGATGAATATCATTCAGGCTGCCCTCACTCTACTCCTGCTTGCCATGCCTACTCCGTTCTGGTTCCTGGTAGTCATTGCCCTGCGTTCAAGTGCCTCTGTCTTCAATGATCCAGCGCAACAGACCTTGACGCGTCAAATCGTACCTGAGAATCAATTGTTACAAGCCTCTGCTTTGAATGGAGCCGTATACCAGATGGGGAAATTGATCGGACCACTTGCCGGAGGATTGGTAGCGGCCGTTTTTGCACCCGCCATTTGTCTAATGATTAATGCTTCGACCTTCCTTCTCTCTACTGGATTTCTGTTCACGATTCGTAAAGTGGAGAATACGTTGACTCGTACATTCGTAGAAGAGCAGCCTCTCCCTTACCGTCAAGCATGGCAAGAGGGCTGGCGCATCTTTTTACAAAACCGTGTCTTGTTGTTCAGCACGATCTTCGCAACCGTTACCTCGTTGGCGATTCAGTTGGCGGATACACAGTTTCCCGTGATCTTCCGCGAGAAGCTGCCCGACAATCCGGAAATGCTCGGGTTTACGGTCAGTGTCATTGGATTAGGCGCACTTGTCACCGTCACCTTGCTACATCGCTTAAAAGAGATTCCTTCCTACGGGTGGGTGCTGGGCGGTGGCGTTTTGCTCATTGGAATTAGTTTTTCGTGGATTGGACTTTTCCAGCCGGGATATGGCATGTATTGGCTGTTGATTCCCGCAATATTGGCTGGAGTCGGAACAGGTCTGACTTCGGTCGGCGCCAATTATCTAGTACAAAAAGAAAGCCCCCCGCAAGCACTGGGCCGCGTGAGGGGAATTATCGATTCATTGACGAGCGCCACTTTCATTATTGCTCCGTTGCTCGGTGGCGTCATTATGACCATCTGGGGTCCAAACACTGCTTTTTTATGGGTCGGAATGTTAATCGCTGCGATTGGCGGAGGCGCTGTCCTCTTACAACAATGGATTTGGGGGAAACGAACAAATGACGTGGCTGTTGCTACCGCTACGGCTGGATCGGAACGAGTCGGATAATTTTATCGTCCCCTTCTCTCGGATCTCCACGACCATCACGGTTGTTGGTCAACAAATAAAGTGTGCCGCCTTTTCCTTCGACCACATCGCGCAATCGTCCAAACTCGTCTTGGAACAAAGTAGCAGTCTCCAATACCGTATCAGGTCGAGTAGCGTCTAAGCTAATTTTTTGAAGCTGCTTACCCCTGAGGTTCGCTACGAGCAGTTGTCCTTTCCACGGCCCTTTGGATACAAACGTCATGCCAGAAGGAGCCCATGTCGTATCACCGCTTTGCAGGAGGGGGGTTTTCATCCCCTCTTTTTGCTGTTCACCGGAAATGACCGGCCAGCCGTAATTTGCGCCCGGCTCGATCCGATTGATCTCATCATGTGCAATCTGGCCGTGCTCTGAGCTGTAGAGTATCCCGGTATCCGGATACCATGCGATGCCTTGCGGGTTGCGATGTCCATAGCTATATACAGGTGAGCCGGAAAAAGGATTGTCGGCAGGAATGGTTCCATCCAGATTAATGCGCAAAATTTTTCCGGCGAGACTTGCCCGATCTTGCGCAAGCATTGGCTCATGCGCATCGCCTGTCGTAATATATAGACGCTGATCCGGACCAATTTTGATCCGTCCTCCGTTGTGGATCGAGCTTCCCGGGATTTTGTCGAGGAGTACCTTATCAATCTGTGCTGCATGGTTTACTTCTCGTAGTCGCAGGACACGATTGAAAGTAGCCTCTCCCTCTTTGTATGTATGGTAAACGTACAAGTAGTGGTTATTCACAAAATCGGGATCGAGCACAAGGCCCAACAGCCCGCCTTCTCCCTCGCTTATGAACGGGGCAGGGAATGAGATGAGCGGTTCCGGAAGCAGCTTGCCTGACTGAATCACTCGCACTCTTCCTGGTCGCTCTGTGAAAAAGATCCGACCATCCGCGGCTATATCCATGGCCCAAGGTACATCTAATTGATCAGCCACTACCACCATCCGATATGGAAGAGACTGTTGAGTTGGCTGCGATACTGTTGTAGGATTCGCTTCGCAAGCCACAACCGGCATACTCAAGATCAAGGTAAGCACACACAGCATCCATTTTTTCCACATCTCACGTTTTCCTCCCTGTGCGATTTGTCCAGTAGGAACCAGGAAGCATTTTAGACAAAGTTTCGCTAATGCACGCTTATGTTCCTCTTGGCTTCGCAAAAAATCTATCTGGATGTCCTCCAGCAGTTGTGCCGGGGCCGAAGCCCGGTGACATGTTTTCCAGTCGCCTGTATCCTCTCTTCTTTCGGGCGGTCTCCTTCCAAACATATCACCGTGTTCCCACAGCTGAGGTGGACGTCCAGTTTTAGATCGTTTGCTTGGTTAGCCATGAAGTCTTTTCCGGTTTTTCTTTGCAAGTTCATCTCTTTGATGCCTTTTCAAATGCGAATGAAGCCGCGTGGGAAGAAGCGGATTTCCAGTCCAAGCGCCTCTGGAGCCCATCTCAGCGAAGGAATGTATGTCGGGGGTTTTCAGCCTCACCCTCTGAAAATTCATCCTCGAACATCTACTTTTGAGGCGCTCCCGACATTCATTCCGTAGCGGACAGTCCCCGCCTCCCCGCAGGGCGTAGGCCGAAGCGTAGACTGGAAATCCGCTTCTTCCCTCCCCTACAGCTACTCCAATCTCACTGCCAAAAAAGCAAAAAAAAATTGGTCCCCATTGAACCAATTCACGAAAAGACCTACTCGATATTCACTTGTCTTCGTTCCTCGATTTGCCGATGCAAAATGTACTTTCGCAAATTGTGAAAATGACGTGCATTGATTCCTTTGATCGTACAGCCGTAAAAACAGTTCGGTCCCTCTATTCGTTCATGAATGATAACCAGGTCAGTTTTCACTACCCCATCCGGGCGATTGCGACCATACAATTCAAAAGAAAAGACAATTTGCTGATCCGCAGGAATCTGTTTATCTGAGCGGAATGCCAAGCCTCCCAGGCTCAAATTCACCAAGTACACCATTTGACTATAAACGGAAAAAAATGAGTCTGGTTCCTGCGTCGGATACTGGATCCATCCCTTAACCTCCATGTCGAAACGGGGATAGCGTCTGCGCTGTTCCCGAAACTCAGTAGCTGTTGGAGAGTGGAACAAAAACAAGCGATTTTTGTCTTTAGCCACGACCACGGCTTCAAACGTATTGATCGTTTCATAATCAGCCGTCAATAGACAAGGGATCTGATCCCCTACAGTGACATCCAATGGGCTGGGAAATACGGCTTCGATCAAGTCCCCTTCTTCATAGGTAACATGACCTTCTATCACTCGATTCCCTTTTCTAATTTGTATTATGCTTTCCATCTGCGTTCTCCACCACTTCGCACAAATATATTACCGGGATTTCCGAAATCTTTACCTGGATGCTTTTCGCGGAAAATAAGGTATAATGGGAACATT
Source organism: Brevibacillus sp. DP1.3A (assembly GCF_013284245.2). Classification (NCBI taxonomy): domain Bacteria; kingdom Bacillati; phylum Bacillota; class Bacilli; order Caryophanales; family Paenibacillaceae; genus Brevibacillus; species Brevibacillus sp. DP1.3A. The sequence goes on from NZ_CP085876.1 coordinate 5,713,753, forward strand.
GACAGATAGGAGGTTACAGACCGATGAATCGTTATCAATTGGTAACACTGGCTTTGGCATTTTTGGTAACCGCCTGTCTCATCGGAGTTGGCATTGCCATTGGGGAAAAAAGCCCCCTCGGTATCCTTGGCTGTATCGTTGTTGCCTTCTCGTTGATGGGATTTGGCTTTTCGTACAAGCGCAAGCATATGCGCTAACCTCTTCTCCGTTATCGCCGTACAAGCAAACTGTTCACATAAAATAGGACAGAGGGCAAGCCCTTAGCCTGCTTCAGCAGTTGTCTAGCGATAGTATAAATGTGTGGCTGGCTCCGATTTACCTTGCGATCCGCGAGATAAAACGCGACTAGCCCGTCCACGATCATACGGTGAAATGCAGGATTTGGCAAGCGTTTAACGCTTGCCTTTGCTTGTTCTATGAAAAGCTTCAAGCGTTCAGTCGCTATTCGTTCCGAATCGTAATAGCTCACGAAGTTTAAATCTCCACCCATTTTATCTTCTTCCAGGTCAATTAAATAGTCTAATAAAATATGTAACCCGCACAGCCACGGAAAGTAAGCTTCGCTTACCGTTTGAATTTGCTCTTCCTTTACATCTGGATCAGTCGCCAAGCAAAAAAGAGCGAATATCCCGATGGTCGAGCCTGTGACAGCCGCAAATTCTTGCCAGTACAATTCGTGATAGCGTTCTTTGTACTGATCCCACCACGTCAACAAGTGATCCTCGCGCAACTGGGGATCAATGTGCTTGTATACTTGTAAATCGCTATACAAACAAGAAAACTCGAGTATCTTTGTCTGGATTTTTTCATAGGCTGGCAATTGTGCGACATGCTGTTGACAGGTCTGAACCAGCCCAGCCAAAAAGCCGCCGTCATCCTTATCCTCACGGTACAAATAATAATCTCGCAAGGGCGCGCCTGGTGTCAGTGCATCCTGCATCGACACGTGAAGCTGACGGAAGTCTTCCGGGTCTAGTGACGTGCTGCGATCACACAGATTATCCAAGTAGTCACTAATTGTTTGGTAGGCGACAATCAGCGGGACAATTGTCTCTACATGCGGGATGACCTGTGCTGCATAAACACATCCCCCTTGGCAGTGAAACTTTTTGGAGTTCATGCTGTCTTGTGCCTGTTTTCTCAGCTCGGGATTGGGAATCGCCTGCGCTCTTTTGTACCAAGCCGCAAACTCTCGCTCCAGAACAGGTTGCACATGACGATAGACTCGGTAAAGTAGCTGCCATGGATTACGTAGTTCGCTCACTTATTTCCCTCCCAAAACAAATGTAAAACGGAGGCATTCCAAAGCTTTTACCAGCTTACATCGAAGCCCTCGCTCATGACCAATAGAAATATCTTATCACATTTGGATGCCTACTCCAAAAGTCAGCCCTGAAATACACCAATTCGCCTTTTTGACTCCATATAGAGTACAAAAATAAACTTTTTGGTATTGATACGAGTAGAAGAGATCGTCATTTCCATCTGATTCTCAAGCTCCAGCATGCGTTTTCGCACCTCAGTAAAATCGAAGAACGTGGTCGCATAGCTCTCGAATTTGGGATTACTGTAGTCGGTCAGCCCAAGGGAAGCCAAATGAGTTAATGCCTGATAGATGGCTCTGCGAACTCGCTGCTCAGCGGCCTTTGTTTCCTTTTGGATCAGGACAGTCACTCCCTTTCCCAGCTTGCGGGCAGCAATTGCCCAAAAAATATCGCGTAAAGGTGGGAGATTCACTTCCCCATCCATTTCCTTCTCCCAGCGATACAGCCACTCCATCATGTCGAGTAAATCTTTGCTGCCTTTTTGGCTAATCATCCCCAGTTCAGTTAAGAGAAACCGTGCGGAAGACAAGATGCCCTTTTCAGGATACGATGCTTCTTTGGTAAGAGCTGCCGTTATGTTAATACTGCCGGACAAGACGGAAAGTGACCGCTGAATACCCTCGATGGATTGCTGCAGCAATATGCGTTCCCGTACCTTTTGCAGAACACTGATGACCTCCAGTCGATTCACCGGTTTGGTCACGTAGTATTCGATCCCTGTCGCATACGCCTCAGCGATCATCTCCTTCGTTTCGATTTGCGAGATCATGACAATTTTGCCTGTAAAACGCCTTAACTGGCGCACTGTTTCAATGCCATCTCGTTTCGGCATCAAAAGATCAATCAACAAGATGTCTACTTGCTTCCAATTCAAAAAATCGTGGTCAATTTGTGAGCCATCCTCCGCTTCCCCACATACCTCTCCCAAATCAGCATCCTCAATCATTTGACCGAGCATGAATCGAATCCCAGGATCGTCGTCCACGATGAAGTAGCGCATTAGGTCACCCTTTCTGAATCAGAGTTGCGATTGGCAGGCGAATGCAAAATTGTGTTGTTTGTCCGTATGAGTCCTCGACTAAATCAATCATTCCTTGGATACTGTCTGTCACTTCCTTAACGTATGATAGCCCAATCCCCGTGGAAGGCCTGCCTGATACGTCGTATTTGGTAGTGAATCCAGGCATGAACAAGAGCTCCTTGTCCTTCACCACAATACCTGGCCCATCATCGGTTACAACAAAATGAATCCACTCCCGACTCTCGTCAATCGAAGCAACGATCGATACCATCCCCCGGTCGCGGATGGCTTCGACACTGTTGCCGACTAGATTGTTGATGAGTGAGAGTGTCGTGTAAATGTGGCAAGCGAGATACGGCACCTCCACATTCGTTTCAAACTGAATGTCCTTCTCCAACAGTCTCGCGTACTTTCGTTGGCCCTGAACAATGATCGCTATTAATTCGCCCAGTGGCATATAGTCTCGTTCTTTCTCGTCAGAAATCAGCTTGGAGAGGCCTGCATATATGCGTTGATTGTCCTTTTTCACTTCATGCACTTGTCCGGCAAGGGACAGCAGCCGCTTCGCGTATCGCTTGCTCGTCCCATCCTTATGTTCCACCTCGTCCATCTCACGATACAGCTCATAGCAGTTACGCGTGATATCCTCAACCTGATGCAATGTCTTTTTTAGAAGAACAGATTCCTCGTACAAATTGGAGATGAGCATCAACATCTGTTCGTTTCGATTACGCTGTTGCTTTTCCATCCATTTCGCCTGACGCAGCTGAATCATATTGAAAAAACTAAGGACAAAAAAACTACGTATCAATGCAATGACAGCAATCGGCCCTACGACCTCCAGCTGAAAGACTCCCTCCCAGGACACAGCACGAAAGGACAGCTCTACCAAATTGGCTGCTATTTCTGCGCCCGTCCCCAACATTCCCACCCAAAGCGGTCGATGATGTAGTGTATTAACGCGAAAGAGCGAGAAAAGACAAGCAAAGGTAACGTAATAGCAAAAGGCGGGGAAGTGCATCTGAAGAGAAGACAGAACCGAAAAGACATCTTCATATAAGAAATCCAAGACTATTCGAAATAGAACAACAATTATTCCTGTAACTATTCCTGCCAAGAAAGAAGGACGTAGCCACAATAAAAAAAAGAAAAAAGCCGTTGTACCAAAGCTAATGCGAAAATCATCTTGAAACGGGTGAAATTTGAGCTCCCCGGCAATCGGGACAGCAATGAGCATAAGCAGCAGGATCGAAAAATTCTCTCTCATAAAATGTTGCCCGCACTTCCTCATATGAAATTGTTCAAAAAATCGTTAACGTTTATTTCTTAGTTTACTATATTTTTCTATAGAATTTTGTAGTTTTTTATAGACCTCCCCTTACAATGCCAAAGAAAGCTATATAAACAGAATTTTTAGACTAAGGGGGAATTATCTTGAAGAAGCGTCATTTTCTTCTCTCGCTCACACTACTTCTGTCCATGTCGCTCATGACGGCATGTGGTGGCGGCAACTCTACACAAGGAGGTGCAGGTGGAGGAAGCGCCGATCCCTCCCAACTAATTATTGCAACAGGCGGTACAGGCGGCACCTATTTCCCACTCGGTGGTGGCATGGCTGACCATATCACGAAAAACGCTGGCATCACTGCTACAGCACAAGCCACAGGCGCTTCAGCTGAAAACATTCGCCTCATTCGCGATAAAAAGGCGGACCTCGCCTTCACGCAAAACGACATTGCCGAGTATGCGTCAAAGGGAACGAACATGTTCCAGCAAGACGGTAAAATTGATTCCTTCCAAGCATTGGGCGCTCTCTACGATGAAACCATCCAAATCGTCGTCTCTGCTGACAGCAATATTAAAAGCGTTGCCGATTTGAAAGATAAGCGCGTATCCGTAGGCGCTCCGGGAAGCGGCACAGAAGTGAACGCTCAGCAAATTTTGGAAGCATATGGAATGACCTTTGAAGATACCAAGCTCCAGCGCCTCTCGTTTGCTGACTCCGCCAAAGCCATTCAGGACGGTCAATTGGATGCCGCCTTCCAAACTGCCGGTACGCCTACCGCAGCAATCACGGAGCTAGCCGCGACAACTGGTGTAAAAATCATTCCAATTGACGCGGACAAAATCGATGGAATCATCGCCAAATACCCTTACTACGTGAAAACAACGGTCCCTGCCAATACGTACCAAACCGTTCCGGAAGAAGTGACCACCGTCTCCGTCAAATCAATGCTTTTGATTCGCTCCGATCTCAGTGAAGACCTCGTGTACAAAGTAACAAAGGCGATCTTTGAGAACAGCGACAAGCTCGGTCACGCCAAAGCCAAGGAAATCAAGCTAGAGAACGTAAAGAACGGCGTCAGCATCCCTGTTCATCCGGGTGCCCAAAAGTACTTTGACGAAAAAGGCGTGAAGTAGAGCCAGATGGTTTTTATCCAGACAGTAACAAAGGGAAGAGGGCGGACGCTGTTCCGCCTTTTCTCCTTCTCTCTTCTCGTCATTGTCATTTATGCGGGCATCTCCACTCCGCTGATTCCCGCCCTGGTTATCCGGGATACACGGTCGAATCAGGTAGTTTGGAGTGCCAATATCCAGGATGAAGCAGCCTTTGGCATCCGCTGGACTCATTCCATTCATCGCTCCACAATCGAGGAGCAATACCGGATTGTAGACGGTCAAATTATTTTGTCAGAGATGAGCTTTCACGACTACGGTATCGGCATGGAAAATGAATTGGCTCCTGGCGAGGAGCTGGTTCTGGCCGATGGACGATTTCATATTCGCAATATGCAGCGCTCTTTTCCTGCCCTACGGCTATTTATCGGGCAAGTACGGGCTAATCATACGTTGCTTTTCGCTGGACAGGACATTCCGTTGAGCTTGATCGATAAGCCAGGAGAAGCCATCACGATTCAAGCAGAAAAGCGATCCATTCTGAGCGAGTTAGGAGGTTACTAGATGAGTACAACAACGAATATGAACCAGAAAGAGATGGATAAGCTGATCGCGCAATACGACAAGGAATCAGCCACACGCCAGCTCGCGGGTCCCATGAAGTGGATCTCTTTTGGTCTACTTGTCCTCTTCTCCCTGTACCAGTTATCCAGCACGCTTTTCTTCACGCTGCCTCCCCAGATTCATCGTCCGATCCACTTGGCCTTCGGACTGGCACTTGTCTATCTGTTATATGCGGGGACTTCCAAAGGCAACCATAACAAAATCGGAATCGTGAACATGATTCTCGCCCTGTTAGGTGTTTTTGTATCACTGTATTGGGTCATTGACTACGAAGGACTCGTGACCCGAACAGGTAACTATACGACGATGGATATGGTGGTCGGCGGTATTGCCACCGTGCTCGTCCTAGAGGCTGCACGACGAGTCGTCGGAATCCCAATTGCTCTAATCGCCACTATTTTTCTTTTATACACCTACTTCGGACCTTACATGCCAGGCTTTTTGGAGCATCGCGGCAGTGATGTCGAGCGGATTATCGGGCACAGCTACTACACACTAGAGGGTATTCTCGGTACTCCGCTCGCCGTTTCCTCTACCTTTATCTTTTTGTTTGTGCTGTTTGGCGCCTTTCTCGAAAAAACAGGGGTCGGTGATTATTTTAACGATTTGTCGCTGGTCATTGCAGGTAGACGAATCGGCGGTCCTGCGAAGGTGGCCGTTTTTTCCAGCGCCCTGCAAGGGACGATTAGCGGCAGTTCTGTTGCCAATGTAGTTACCTCCGGCGCCTTTACCATCCCGATGATGAAACGGCTCGGCTATCGTTCCGAATTTGCCGCGGCAGTGGAAGCCTCGTCCTCTACTGGTGGACAAATCATGCCGCCTGTCATGGGGGCTGCTGCCTTTTTGATGGCGGAGTTCATCGGCGTTCCTTACTTGGAAATCGCCAAATCTGCGATTCTTCCTGCGATTTTATTTTTCGTGGGCATCTGGATTATGACGCACTTCGAAGCAAAACGACTCGGGTTGCGCGGCCTCTCGAAGGAAGAATTGCCGAACAAAAAAGAAGTTTTGAAAAAAATGTACTTGCTCCTCCCCATCGTGATCATTATTACAGCCTTGATGATGAACATATCAGCCGAGCGCTCCGCGATTATCGGCATCGTCTCCACTATTATCGTGGGCGCCTTCCGCAAAGAAACCCGCATGTCTATTGCTGATATTTTAGAAGCACTTGCCTCAGGTGCCAGAATGGCTCTCGGTGTCGTGGCCGCAACTGCGTGTGCCGGAATCATCGTTGGTACGATTACGTTGACTGGGATCGGATTAAAGCTGGCAAACGGTTTGATTGATCTGGCTGGCGGTCAGCTTTTCCTTACCCTGTTCTTCACGATGATCGCATCGCTTATCTTGGGCATGGGAACACCTACGACGGCGAACTACATTATCACTTCTACCATCGCTGCCCCGGCGCTTATTCAATTGGGAGTGCCTGATATCGCTGCGCACATGTTTACGTTCTATTTCGGAATCGTTGCAGACATCACGCCGCCGGTTGCGCTTGCTGCCTTCGCCGCATCAGGCATTGCCAAGTCAAAACCGATCAAAACAGGTGTAGAATCCACGCGGCTATCGATTGCCGCCTTTATGGCTCCCTATATCTTCGTCGTTTCACCAGCCTTGCTCTTGATTGATACCACCTTTTTGGAGTCGATTTGGGTGATGTTTACCTCTACGATTGGAATGATCGGCGTGGGGGCAGGGTTGATCGGCTACTGGATGTCCAGACTCAACGTTTTAGAGCGTATCCTCGCTTGTGTAGGCGGTGTGCTCGCCGTCATCCCTGGAATTACAACAGACATTCCCGGCTTTATTTTGCTCGCGCTCGTATTCGCATTATCGTATTACAAAGCACGTAAGCAAAAACAATCTATACAAACGACGATGTAAGAAAACAAGCAAAAGCCCTCCCAAGCATTCGTTTCCTGTTACCAGGAAGTTCTCTTGCCTAGGAGGGTTTTCTTCGTTTATTCTTCTTGTCCGTCTCGAATGATTTTGGTCCAGCCGTCTACTTGCTCCACACGACGTTCCTTCATCAGCTTGCCGAGTGCCCGCTTGAAGCTGGACTTACTCATTTGGAATTTTTCACGGATGACATCCGCTTCTGTCGAATCGGTATAAGGCATCGCCCCATCACGATTGATCAAATAGCGCAGCAGCTTGTCCGCATCTTCGCCATACTGTACTTCCTTGCGCTCTTTCATAGAACCGTTCAGACGGCCATCCTCACGAACAAAGCTGATGCGGCAGCACACAGTTTGTCCGAGGCGCAGACGCCCCACCATTTCATCACGATGAATGAAGAGGATATGCTCGTCCTCCGTCAACAAGAATGCACCTGCTTGAATCAATTTGTAGACCGTACCTTCGACAGACTTGTTCTTCATACTCTGATCTGCCATTGCTGCGATCTTGACGATTTCGTTTTCAGTGACCGGCTTTGCCAAGAGTCTGCCGAGCTTGTCTTGCTTCAGCGCTACTAGCATTTGATCCTTGGGACGCGGCCATTCATCGCTATGCTTAGGCAGGTCATCGATGAACAAGAGCAGATCCTTGTTAATGCCGTTGTCCAGGAATACACCCATGCGCGAAGAAATGTCCACTACTTCCAACCAGCCGTATTCACCCATGCCGACATGAGGCATGTCCATGGTCGCAGCCAGTCGGTTCTCGTGATCATGGTACAAAAACACTTCGACCTCATCATCGATATGTAAACGTTCGTGCGCTTCATTGGCATGAAGAAACACTTCATCTTTGCCATCGCTCAAAAAATAGCCGATTTCCGTTTTTCGCGCTACCGTCATGGTAAGCGTCATCCCTGCCGCCAAATTTCCGTTCTGAATGATTTGGGGCTCACGCTTTTCACGCATTTGTCTTTTGTACATATGTATTTTTTCCTCGCTCTCTACCATTGTGCACACTAACTATACCCATCCCCCGCAAGAAAATACCACAACTTTTTTCTAACAAAATAACGATGCGTAACGAAATAGGCAAGTCTTCCATTCACAGACATACATATGACAGTAAGACTGGCTTGGCCCTACTTTTTCAAGACTGGAGTGACTCTTGCCTATGCTGTTGTTGCTTGAACATATTTTTCTCGGCATTGTACAAGGCTTGACTGAATTTTTACCGATATCAAGCACGGGTCATCTCGTCCTGTTTCGCAAAATGTTTGGCATGCAGGAGGTAGGCCTTTTATTTGACACGATGCTTCATTTCGGTACGCTGATCGCTGTCGTTATCGTCTTTTGGCCACAGGTTCGTTTTATCATCATGAATCCAATGAGCAAGCTGACAAAGCTATTGGTCGTAGGCACGATCCCTACAGCAGTAATCGGACTCGCCTTTGAAGATTATTTTGAAGAAATCTCGCAGACAGGCATTACGATCGGGTGGGAATTTCTTGCGACAGGCGCGATCCTCTGGGCGGTGGAGTCCATGCGCCGTGGAAATCGAAGATTCGAGGAAATCAACTACACGGACGCCCTCATCATCGGGACACTGCAAGGTGCTGCGATCCTGCCTGCTATTTCCCGCTCAGGACTGACGATTGCTGGCGCTCTCATGCGCGGAATCGACCGTGCTGACGCTGCGCGCTTTTCGTTTTTAATATCCTTGCCCGCGATTCTGGGTGCTTGTGTCTTGCAAACAGCCAAGCTCGTAGAAACACCGCTTGAAACAGCTTTATTGATCCCGATGCTCGTGGGCACCATGTTTGCCGGACTAGCTGGATATGTAGCCATTCGCTGGATGCTTACAATCATCAGTACAGGCTCGATGAAGGGCTTCGCTATCTACGTCTGGGTATTGGGTGGATTAATTTTACTCATGCAACTCTTGGGCTGGTAATGCGAAAAAAGCCGGCTGCTTGCTCGCCGGCTTTCATCTGCTTTCTTCCTTGTCTGGATAACGGCTGGCAATTAATTTGCCTACCAATAAAATAATGCCGTAGAACGCTGTTGCCAAAAGCGAGGTAGCCAGCCACGTCGCCGTCCCCAGCACCAGATAGAGCGCGGCGTGAGCAACAAAGATACCTACCAGCCACACCATAATGTTCATTCGATTAAAAAATGTCATCAAACTACGCAATTACCTCGCACCTCCACCATTCCATTTACTACTGTTATAGCCGATGAAACGGTGTTTTATCCCCTTACCGCTCTCCAAGATCAGGATGAGGCACAATAACCGCAAAGCCTGCTCGCTCCAAAATTTCTGCCAGTACCGAAAGAGGCGTGTCGGCAACCTCTCTGTACATTTTCGGCGTATGCAGATGGATCGCATCAGGAAAGTCTTCACTTAGATTCGTTCGCAATTTTTTCCCGCTGTCATCTTCATCGGTAAAAAGATATACCTCTTCTGCATCTTCCGTTTGGGCGAGCAACTTCTCCCCTTTTTCCAAGCTGTAGGAACCGTATGTACAAAGAATGGTGACAGGCTCAGCTAGCACCCGAAGCAAGCGTTCTTTGTCTGTCTTCCCCTCAACGATCATGACACACCCTGCCATCCGCTCCCCTCCTTCTTGACACGCCATTTTTATTTAGTATACCTCAACTGCCATCTAGGAAAATGAGGATGACTACTCCCCTTCGAAACAAGACATCTTAAGGAAGCATCCATTACCAAACAGGGGGTAGTAACATGTCCAAATTCAAAAGCGCCAAAAACCTGAATCAAAAAGGATTAGCCGTAGCAGGACTAACCAGCAGTACGGTTGCGGATGATACGCATACCGAAGACAACCAAGGATCTTCCTATCAGCATCAACACAACAACGAAAATAGGAAGAATCAAAAATAAAAGGAATGAAATGGTTGCCTGGATAGAGTTTCCTTAGTAAGATAGTTTTATGAATATTGAACAACTTGAACTAACCGAAAAGCGAATCAAGATTTTTAAAGCGTTGGCAGATGAGACAAGACTAGCCATTTTAAAGACCTTGTATCATTCCGGCAACGAGCTGAATTGTACAGAAGTGGGCTTTACCTGCGACACTTCCAAGTCAAATGCCTCCTATCATTTCAAGACACTTCGAGAGGCAGGACTGATCAAAGTCAGAAAGGATGGACAAGCACGGTACATGAGCATATATAAAGAAACCTTCAATCAAATACTGCCTGGCTTTTTAGATACCTTGTGATTGGTATCCTTTTTTTACGCATTAGTTCAAAAGTTATTTAACTATATAATTATAAAACAAAGAGGAGAGTTTTTTATGGAGCGCCTATTTTTGATGATCTTTTTCTTCACCATGTTTTTGATCGGTACGAATACATTTATCATTAGCCCACTGCTGCCAACCTTGCGAGAGTTATATCACGTATCCACGAACCAGGCAGCCTGGCTGATCGGAACTTATGCTCTCGGATTTGCATTGGCCGCTTTAGTCGCCGGTCCGCTATCAGATAATCGAAACAGGAAACATGTGATGGCAGTCGGTATGCTTGGATTTGCACTTTCCACACTTGCATGCGCCTTTGCACCTGGTTTCACCGCGATGCTCTTCTTTCGTTTTCTTGCCGGGACCTGCTCTGCCTTTATCGGTCCTCAAGTGTGGGCTGCCATTCCTGTTTTGTTTCCCCCGGCTCGTATCGGAAAAGCTATGGGGATTGTCATGGCAGGTCTTTCGGTTTCCCAAGTGATCGGTGTACCTATAGGCAGTTTTCTGTCAGCTTATCATTGGTCGTTTCCTTTTTTGGCTGTTGGAATTGCTTCTCTTGGAGCTTTTGTACTCATAATCCGAAAACTTCCTGATTTATTGCCTCCTCCCCCCATAGACGGACTTGGAACAAACAACGCCCGAGTGGCTATTTTTGCACGTTACAAGGATCTGTTGCGACTGCCACAAGCTTCACGCAGCTTTATCGGCTATTTCGTTTTCATGACGGGTGTCTATGCGGTCTTTTCATTCTATGGCGTATGGCTTTCCGATCAATATCAGCAATCCGTTACCGAAATTGGCTTGATCACTTTAGTTATCGGGCTTGGCAACACCGTTGGCAGCTTACTCAGCGGTTGGTTACTCGAGCGTTGGAAGAGAAATACGATTTTGACCGTTGGGTTTCTGGGCAGCGCCCTGCTCTATCTTGTTTTGCCTTACATACCGGGAGTCGGCTTTTTGCAGGTTGTCCTCTTCTTCATGTACTGCTTCGGCGGTGTACTCGTGCCTGTCCTGATGGGTTACTTGCAATCATTGTCCGACACCTCGCGCGGTACCATATCGAGCTTGGCCAACGCTTGCATGTACATAGGGACTTTCATTGCCTCTTCTTTCGCAGGCAGTTTGTATTCTCTTTTTGGTTTCGTAGGTGTCAGCACCTTCGCCACCTTCACTTTTCTTATCGCCTATATTCTCTTTGTTTTGAGGACTGGTAAATTAAATGTAACCGCACGAGCATGAGTCCTTTACTTTCCCTCTTCGCCTTGCTACGCTATGGTCAAATTCATTTTATCGCAGTCAGCAGGACGGAGAGGGTCAACGTGGATTCATCCCCATCTTTATGGAAAAACAGTTCTTTCCTCAAGCTTTGGCTTGCGCAAATGACGGCAAGCATCGGTGATCAATGCTACAGCTTCGCATTACTCTGGTATTTGCTGCAAGCAACCAAATCGGGTGCGGCGCTCAGCCTGCTCGCAATCCCGGAAATGGTGGCGGGTCTCATGTTTTACCTCGTCGGCGGAGTCATGGCTGACCGGTACAGCCCACGAATGCTCATGGTGGGAGCCGATGTTGCGCGAATTCTTGTCGCGATCACGGTTGGCATCCTGGTCTACATGGGTGTAGGAGAGTTTGCTTTTTTTCTGGCAGCCCAATTCTTGTTGGGGTTGTTCTCCAGTCTGTTTCAGCCAGCGCGAACCGTTGCACTCAAATCAGTGGTCCCCCAAGAGCAGCTAGCGCGAGCAAATGCCATCTTGGACACAACTTTCCGAACGATTCGGATTATTGCGCCCATGTCGATTGGACTGGTCGCTTCCATCATACCGCTGTCTACTTTGTTTTTTGTGAACGCAGGCAGCTATTTCATTTCCGTCTTGTTTCTTTATGCCATTCGTATTTCGTTGACCGATCAACAACGCGTATCTACTACGAAAATGACACCCAGTCAGTACGTCCGGGATATTGCCTCAGGTTTACAGGAGCTAAAACAAAATCGTGCTCTGTTCTTGATTCTTCTCTTTAGCAATATGGGCTTTCTCGTCTGGCAGGTCACTTACACAGTGGGCTTCCCGTTTATGGCCGAACGCATGCAGCAAGGAAACGGAAGTACATTAGCTGTCTTGTTGGGCTTTTACGGGATCGGGAACTTGCTAGGAAGCCTGTATATGGCTCGATCGTTCTATACTCGCTATTTGTTTGTGATTATGGTTGGATGGGTGTTTCAGGCAGTCGGATTCCTGTTGCTTACGGCAGGAGGTACCGCTCACTGGATTGCCTTCCTCGGAGCAGCCGTGGCAGGGATCGGCGGGCCGCTCATTGGTATCCCGACCGTGACTGCCATTCAAATCAAAGCGTCCAGCAACAGTACAGGCAAAATTTTTGCGATCAATATGCTCATGTTCACTTTCTTTTGCACATTGTCCAGCAGCCTCGGTGCAATCTGGATGGGCAAATGGCCTGTCGAGCAGCTTTTCCTCGTCAGTGGACTATTCCTCGCTGCCATGAGCTTCGCAGGCTTCCTGATAGAAAAACGAAAAACAACCGCACAACATCAATCCTCCTCTGTTTAAGTAACTTTTTTACTACCAAAAAAGCCGGTTTTTCCTCCTTCAAGGAATCACCGGCTTTTTCAGTAAAGATTTAAGGCATTTCAACTGGCTGTTGTTGTGTCACACAATGAATCATCCCGCCATGTTTATAAAGCTCTCTTACATCAATGCCAATCACTTTACGGTCAGGGTATAGTTTTTGGATGATATCGTTTGCCACTTTGTCATTCGGATCATCATAATTCGGAACTAATACAACGGTATTCCCAATATAAAAATTGATATAGGAACCTTTGTATCCCAGGTCCTTTCCATTCTCTAAAACGACATTGTGTTTCGTTATTGGTAAATACTCATATTGATACGCCTTTCCAAAGGCATTCTTTGCATGTAGTAATGTTTTTCTATCCTTATTCGGGACACCCCATTCTTCCAAATCATTTTCATTCATCGTAATGATGGTTGACTTATCATAAAATTTAGCAAAGCCATCAATGTGAAAATCTGTAATGTCCTGGCCAGGCACACCATCTAACCAAATAAAGTTCGTAGCACCAAGATACTCTTTTATATATTCCTCAATGTCTGCTTCTGAAAATTGGGGATTTCTATTCTTATTCGTAACAGCACTGCGTGTCGATAAAAATGTACCATTCCCATCCAGTTCAAATACTCCACCTTCAAGTACAAGATCATTCAAATCAATTCTTTCCATTCCTGATTGCTTGCTTAGCTTGCTTGAAAGTAATGCATCTTTTTTATACGGCGTTTTCTTCCCCCATCCATTAAATCCCCAGTCCATCATTTTCAAGTTCTTATCCTTGTCGTATACAAAGATAGGGGCAGTATCTCTTGCCCATACATCGTCAGTAGGAGCAATATAGAAGTCAATTTTATCCATATGGATACCTTCCTCGTACAGGAGATCATATATATAGTCCTTTTCGTATTGATCATAGGCGACAATATGGACATTTTCCCCTTCACTTAAGGCAGCTGTCATCTCGATCCAAATGGACTCAACCTCTTCTTGATAACCTTTCCCATACGTAAAGTTATGCGGCCATAGTAACCACGTACCTTCATGCTTGCTTTTTTCATCAGGCATGGTGTACTTGCCTACGAATTGTTTTTCCACACTTTGACTCTCCTCCGCTTTACTTGGCATACACCCTATTAAAATCCCAGCCGTTAGTACAACCCCTGCGCACAGTACCATTACCTTATTCATTTCATCATCCCCTCATGTCCTGGAAGCTTTCTTCAGAAGTAGAATAAGCTTTGACATAGTGTCAAGGTCAAGCTGTTACTATTTGGCTTTTTTCATAACCGGAAAGGAGATCTGTGTCACATATTCTTCGACAGGACAGTCACATTCTGTGCCTTTCAAGTAGGTTTCGTAAGGTGGACCTTCCAAGCAGTAGCCGTTGCTTTCTGTCCACTCTTCAAGTGCCATATGGGCGTATCCGATATCGTCATAACTTCCGAAATGCAAAGTAGTCGCAACAAACTGTTCGGGAAGTTGTTTGATTTGCCATTCGCTTGATGAATCAACGCTATCCCCATTAACGATCGGGATCATCAACTCAATATTGCTGTGATCAGGAGTAAATTCTTCATCGAAAAACACAACAGACGGAGCACCCAGTAACTGAACTTGATTTTCTTCCGCCTTTACGTATATAGAATCAATGTACTTGTCCATATCCGCAATACGAATCTGTAATCTTTGACTGATGACACTTACTTCGTTTCTCATCCCCAGCAATATATCGTACGATCTTCTTTCCCCACGAATGATATCCGCTTTTTTTTCAATCATCTCTTGCATTTCTGCAATGATTTGTCTATATCGATTCATCTCATTGGATAATTCATTTATTTTCGAGTGGATCAATCCGATAAATAATTTCCTGTCTGATGTCTGAAGGATCGATTTAATCTCTGGCAGGGAAAATCTGTATTCTTTCAGCTTCTTGATCAATAAGGCTGTTTCTAATTGACTCTTTTCATAGTATCTGTACCCATTTGTGGTATCTACATGTACAGGCTTCAAAAGTTCTTCCTTGTCATAGTGTCGCAACATGCGTGCACTCATTTTGCAAAGCTGAGAAAATCTGCTGATTGTGTACATTTTTCTCCCTTACCTTCTGTGATGATATCAGAAGCTATTATATCATTCCGTATCGAAGCCCTGCCGATGCCTGCAATCAGTGTTTTTTCATTATTTGCAAAAAAACAATTGCAACCGGATTTTTCATGTCATATAATCTGACATAAATAAATCGGTGTCAGGTTATATGACACAGAAAAGAGGTGGATGGATGGAACCTACTGTCGCAAGTCTCTCGTCTGCCATTGACGCCACATGGGTCATGGTCTCGGCCATTCTGGTCATTCTCATGCAGGTTGGATTCGCCCTGCTAGAAGCTGGTTCTACTCGCATGAAAAACGCTGGTCACGTCGCAGGCAAAACGGTCCTTACCTTCGGCATCTGCTCGATTGCCTTTTGGGCATTTGGCTTTGGTCTGACGTTTGGAGACGGCAACACTTTCATCGGACTTACCGGATTCTTTTTTGACGGCATGCAAAAAGACGCTTTCTCCGCTTTTTCCGCTGCAACTGTTCCTATCTCGATTCTCTTCCTCTTTCAGCTCGCTTTTGCAGCCGTTTCACTCGCGATTGCCTGGGGCGGTTTTGCTGAACGTGCCAAGCTATCCATTTATTTTATTTTCAGTGTACTGTTTACTGTCCTCATCTATCCTGTCGTCGGTCACTGGGTATGGGGCGGCGGTTGGTTGGCACAGCTCGGAATGCAAGACTTCGCTGGTTCTACGGTTGTCCATCTCCAAGGTGCCATCGTCGCACTCGTCGCCACTATCCTTTTGAAGCCTCGCATTGGAAAATACAATCGCGACGGCAGCTCCAATCTGATTCCTGGTCACAACCAGGTCTACTCTGTCTTAGGTGTCCTGTTTCTTTGGATCGGCTGGTTCGGCTTTAACGCAGGCTCCACACTCGGCAGTACATCTGGATTTTTCGGCTATATCGCCGTCACTACCAATCTCGCTACCGCAGCAGGCGCTGCCGCCGCTCTCGCCATATCCTGGATCGTCATGGGGAAAGCAGATATCCCAAGCATGCTCAACGGCGTGCTCGCAGCTCTCGTCGCGATTACGGCATCCTGCGCCTTCGTCGATCCATGGGCGGCTGTCGTGATCGGCGCTATGTCAGGTATTCTTACATTCTATACATCCATTTGGTTTGATCGCATGGGGATTGATGATCCTGTCTTCGCATTTTCCGTGCATGGGGTGGCTGGTATTTGGGGAACGTTGTCCACAGGTTTATTCGCTACCCCGGAGTTGGCTGAAAAGGTCGGCGTAGGCGGTCCTGGGCTGTTTTATGGCGGTGGTCTGCATCAGTTAGGGGTTCAGGCGTTGGGCTTGGCTGGCTCCGCGCTCTACGTTTTCATAGTAGCCTTCATCATTTTGTATGTGTTAAAAGTAACCATTGGCCTGCGAGTCACTGAAGAGGAAGAGGTGGTTGGACTTGACCTTAGCGAACACGGGGGATACGGCTATCCCGAACTACTCCAGCCTGAACGCGTACGACCAGCTGCATCTACCCAAAGCAGCACCTCTCACTCTCTTTCCTGAACAAGTGGAAAAAATTCGGAATGTTGACTCCTTTGGCGAGCTGGCCTTATTGCGTCGAGAATTGTTGGACCCTTCTCCGTTGCGCCCGTTGAATCGCGCAGGGGAATTGGCTTCCTTTTCCATCGTCGTCAATCTGATTCACGACAATCTCATCCGACAAGGGGTGCTCCTCGCAGTGAACGACCTTGCCAGAAGGGGCTTGGGCACCCCTCCCGTCCCCTTTGCCTTTTTGCAATTCGGCAGTGGCGGCAGATCAGAGCAAGCACTCATCAGCGATCAGGATAACGGTCTTGTCTATCAACTACCAGATCATCTGAGCGAACAGGAAACAGAAAAAATACATGGCTACTTTCAGTTGTTGGGGGCGACGATCGTTGCTGGTTTGGAGGTAGCCGGCTATCCTCCCTGCCAAGGGAATGTCACTTGCCTCTCCCCAAAATGGCGAGGCAGTACCGAGCAATGGCTGGACCAAATAGACAGATGGGTCTCTCACCCCATCTGGGAGAACGCCCGTTATTTACTGCTCGCAAGTGATGTGCGTGTCTTATGGGGTGAATCGGCCATTTTTACTCCCGTCCATGACCGCTTCCGTCAACTGCTTGCAGAGAATGTCTTCTTGCTGAATCGACTGGTGAGCAATACGTTGCATTATCGGGTGCCGCTCGGAATCTTCGGCAGAGTTTTACCTGAGGTCCATGGACGCTTCCGCGGCGCCATCAATGTGAAGTACGGCATTTATTTGCCACTGGTGAATTGCGTACGGCATTTCGCCTTGGCACATGGCATCTTTGCCAGCTCTACCTTGGAACGATTGGATCTACTCGGTGAAAAAGGAGTCTGGAGCAAAAGCTTTTGTGACGAGGTAGCCGCATACTTCCGGCAAATTCAAGGCCTGCGACTGATCGCTCCCCTCCATTGGGAAGATGGGCAATACACGAGCAATAGCTATATCAAACTAGGGGAGCTTTCTCCTGACACTCAAGTGATGGTACGACAGTCGATGAAGCTGGCAATCCGCCTTCAAAAAATGACAGAAAAGCTCCCGTCCGTTTTTGGGGGATAGGAGGAGATTGCGTGGCAAAATGGGACTTATTCGGTCGCATCTGGCATATGAACCGGGCTATACCAGATATAGCAGATGACAAACAACACATCGCCTATCTGCGCTCCATCTCCAAAGCGAATAAACCAGTCGATTCCAGTGCCGATATTCCTCTACACGATCTGGAGGTTGTCGTCGTCGATCTGGAAACGACCGGTTTTTATCCCGACCACGGAGACGCGATTATATCGATGGGAGCAGTCGCCATGAGAGGAGAGCACCTCCTCCTCGGCGATTCTTTTTATACGCTGGTCAATCCCGGTCGGGCGATTCCTCCGCACATCCGCTCTCTCACCGGAATTACCGATGATATGGTTGCCGATGCTCCCGAGCTGTTAGAGGCTTTGTCCCGTTTTTTTCAATTCGTTGGAGATCGTCCGCTCGTTGCCCATCACTCTCGCCATGAGCGTGAATTTTTACGATCTGGACTTTGGAAAACAAGTCGGCGTCCGTTTAGCCATCGAATGCTGGATACGATGCTGCTCATCCGATTATTGAGTAATCCGATTGGCAACGGCTCGCTGGATGCCCTCTGTGCGGCACACGACATCCCGATCTCACGCAGGCATCACGCTTACTGTGACGCTGTTGCCGCTGGTACGCTCTGGGCGAAGTATTTGGTGAAAGCACAATTCCAAGGCTTTACAAACCTGCGGCAGGTTTACGAGGCCGTACGCTAGAATTAGTTCGAATCGTTCAACAAGTCCTACCAACCAACACAGGGAGAGAATATCATGCTACAGATCAGAGACGCAGTTCTGGGCGACCTGCCCGCTATGCTCGCTATTTACAACTACGCGGTAGAAAATCTGGTTGCGACATTTGACTTAGAGCCACAGACGCTTGCCCAGCGCGAAGTGTGGTTTCACAAACACGGTGACAGACATCCCATCATCGCCGCCGAATACGAAGGGAAAGTGATCGGATATTGCAGTCTGTCCGTTTTCCGTGAGAAGCCCGCCTATCAAAAATCTACGGAACTGTCTATTTATATCGCCCCTGATCAAAGTGGGAAAGGTGTTGGCACTACCTTAATGAATGCGATTCTGGAGCGTGCCAGACAACTCGAATACCACACGATCGTGAGCGGAATCGTGGGGGGCAATGACGCCAGCGTGAAGCTGCACGAGAAGTTCGGTTTTACATTGGCAGGGAGGTTTCAAGAGGTGGGATTCAAGTTCGGAGAATGGCACGACGTTCATTTTTATCAATGGATGGTCAAGTAACAACATGCGAAAAGCCGACACCCCTTTACACAAGGAAGTGTCGGCTTATTAGTTATGTAGGAAGCGAATACCTAAAAGTGGCACATCTTAAGCCAGGGTCTAATCCCTTAGCCCTTATGATATTAGTGTAACCGACGGATGATTATAAGTCTATATCTTTTTGAAAATTTGCACTAAAGTAGGTGTACCTGGCCAGGGAATCAAAAACAGGAGGTAAACCTGCTGTGCAATGGCTGTCATGGGATCTGAACCTGAAGACCAGATTGATCGGCGAGACGCTTTTCAACCTATTGTTTTGGATGTACTTTCCCTTTCTTACCCTCCACTTTAGTGATACCTTTGGCAAAAATGTTGCCGGGTTACTCATGACAGTGCCACCGATTATGAGTATGATCGGCAATCTTTTTGGCGGCTATTTGGCTGATCGATTTGGTCGTCGATATGTCATGCTGTCAGGAGCGTTTTTGCAGGCAGGCATGTTTGTCCTGTTTGCCTTCTCCCTCTCTTCTTGGATCGATTATCTTGCGTTTATTGGAATCGGGCTTGGCAAAGCGATATACAGCCCGGCGAGTTCTGCGATGGTCGCTGATCTCACCTCAGACAAAGACAGACGCAGAGTCATCGCTACCTTCGTTACAGCCATGAACATTGGCGCCGTATTGGGACCCGCTCTGGGGGCCATCTTTTTCTTTCAATACCGCAGTGAGCTGCTGTGGACTTGTGCGCTTGTCACTTTTTTGTATTCGATTGCGATCTGGATCAACGTGCGGGAGACACTGCCACAATCCGTAAAAAGCTCTGTCACCTCTATCCACTTCCCTTCCGTTATGAAGGAGCAATGGCAGAGCTACACCGTCATTCTACGCGACAAAGCTTTTGCCATCTATATTTTCGCAGGCATGCTGATTACAATCGCAATCGTGCAGCTCGATTTATTTTTGGCAGTCTATGTAAAAGAATTCGTGCCAGCGCAGACGCTGCTCGCGTGGAATGCCTGGTCACTCTCGCTTAGCAATACGGAGATTTTCGGATGGATGCTGGGTATAAGCGGTCTTCTGTTTGTTCTGTGCGCCCTGCCTGTTACCAAATGGTTTGAGAACTGGAGCGACCGGAATGTCTTCCTCTTGTCCTCCTTGCTATTTGGTATGGGCATGTTTTTGGTGGGATTCACGACAAATGCATGGCTGTTGTTCGGATGCGTGGTCATTTTTACACTAGGGGAAGTGATGCGAACTCCGGTCGAGCAGAGCTTCGTCAGCAAATACGCACCAGAACATGCACGAGGACAGTATATGGGTGCCGCTAACCTGCAGTACTCGCTCGGCCGCTTCCTCGCTCCCGTGACCGTCATTCTTTCGGAGTGGATCATGCCGATTGGCGTTTTTGGGTTTATCTTGTTCTGCTCCCTTTTGAGTGCCGTTCTTTACGTGAAGCTATTCCAAATCGTTCAGAAACGCGAGTCCTCTCCTTACAGCTAAACCACAACAGAAAACGAAAAGTGGTTGCGCAGCGATAACCTCCTGCCAACCACTTTTTCATTTTCAGCATTATAATTTTTTCGGAGCTTCTAATTTCACAGGGTCAACCATTACTTTTATTTGTGTTGACGTTCCTTCGATCGTTACTTTCACATCGGAAACAACCATTTCTTTTGGCGTTTTTGCGACGTTGGTAACCGCAATGAACTGATCCAGCTCCGGAGTCCAGGTAAGTCCAGTAGCTTGGATCATCGCCTTCACTGTATGAACGTCAGGAACCCCTTCATACATGATACCGTCTATTGTTTTTTGATCACCGCTCAGCATAACGCTTACCCATATCGCTTTTTCGTTTGCCGAATTTTCTTGCTTTGGATAATAAAAGCGGTAGAAGTTTGTTTTCTTCTCTAGTTCAAGCGTAAATGGTAACGTGTGAATACCCTTTTCAGCTAATTCGTCTCTTATGCTGTTGTAATTACTCAGGTACGTTTTGGTTGTCATATTTTTAAACGCAGAATCAGAATGGTTCATTTTTTGTTCTTTCTCATGTGAAATGCTGTTTTCAATTGCAGTCGTTTGGTTAGAACCTCCGAATACGGTAAGACCCGCGACTACGACTATTGCTGCTACTGAGATAGAGACTGCATATTTTTTCATTCTGGGTTCCCTTCTGGCGAAGCCGCATCGATTTCCTTCGCCCCTGTCATTTTTAGCAATGCCTCATAAGAGACTGGTAAAAGTGATTCTGCGATACCAGCCGCCGTATAAACCACAGAAAAGCGCTTCAAGGAGCGATCCACATAGACAGGCACTTCCTCCTGCAAAGCAAACGGACAAACTGCTCCGACACGGAAGCCCGTCATTTTTTCTACCTCTTCCGGCGTAGCCATCTTCGGCTTTCCTTGTCCAAAAACTGCCTTCACTTGCTTGGGATGGACACGTACATCGCCTGCTGCCACAAACAAGGCGAACTGCTCATCTACCCGAAACAAGATCGACTTTGCGATTTGGCCGATCTCGACACCCAATGCCTGTGCAGCCACTTCGGACGTAGGCAACGGCTGTTCAAACAAAATCGGCTCGATGCTCGAGTCATAGCGTTGTACGTAGCTGCGAACCTTTTCCAACGGGCTTGCGATCATTCCCCGTCACTCCCAATCTCCACTAAAAAAACGTCATCGCCTTGCGACACACTACCTGTCGTGACAACCGAAGCATAAACGCCGAAGTGACTGTTGTGACGCTTGACGCATGCCTTCAATACGGCAGGAGTCATCGCCAAGGTATCCGGATCGATATTGACATATACACAGCGCTCGCAGTGTTTGTTGACTTGCAAGGTCACATCATTGATTTTGATCTGTTTGCCCAGCCATTTGTCTTCCGCGAACGGCTCATCATCCTCCAGGACAACGACCAAATTCCCCCGAAAGCGTCGTGGATCTACCTGTTCTGCGTCAATCTGCCGCGCGATCTCTTTAAGAGATGCATCCGTGACCAGCAGAATGTGGTCTTCCCAGTTCACACCGCCTTCTTGCGGACTACTAATCATAGGCGTAATAGAGCGCTTTGCCGTCTCTGCGACATGAGCAAATAAAGCATCATCCCACGTATGTACACTGCCATCTCGGGCTTCAATCCGAATCGGCGGGTACGCTTCTTTTCCTGTCCCTTCGCTCATGCTGGCATGATACCCGATAAGAGCGGGCACAACATCCGCACTGAGATACTTACCTTGACGAGCATTATCCCAAAAATAATAGGCACGGTCTCCATACAAGCCAAATTCATCGACCGTACTTGATGATAGCTCTTCCCCTCGCATTCCTTTGACAGGATGACGGAAAATGGTCTGCAGTGTTCCTACTTTTTTCATTTGGTTCCCCTCCCCAACGCTTTCTCTATCCGGATATAAACGAATTGCGAACCCGCCCCCAAAACGTCAGTCGCTTGTAACGAGCGAATTTCACTTTGTCAGATCCCACTCGGCAACGAATGGAACACACATCTTTCCATACTGCCTGCTCACGGTCCAAGCCGATCATAATCTCAGGATTCATGACGATCAGCTCTACTTCATGATGCTTCGGCAATACGAGCGAGCTGTTGATCGTCCGATACGCTTGGTTATTGATCGAAGCAATCTCGGACAATTGAATTGCCTCAATGGACGGATGAACAATCGCTCCATCCACCGCCTTGTTGTAGGCTGTACTTCCTGACGGTGATGAAACGATCAAGCCGTCACCTCGAAACGTCTCCAGCTCATCGCCATTTATATAGACGCATGACACCAAGGTAGACAGATTCGCGTTACGCAAAACCATTTCATTCAACGCCCACTTTTCATACTGCTTTCCATCTCTGGTACTGATCCTGCATTGGACCGTCGGGTATTCCGCAATCAGAGGCTCATCGTTCATCAGACGCTCAACGAATTCGTCCAGCTCCTCGGGACGCCAGTCCGCATAGAAGCCAAGATGTCCCGTATGAATCCCCACATAAGACGGCTCGATCCCATATTGATGGACGGCCTCCAAAAGTGTCCCGTCTCCCCCGATGGACAGCACCATATCCGGTTGCTCACTTGGTCCCTTTACAAAGGTAAACGGGCTATTGGCTGCATGCAGCTTTTCTTTTAATGCTTGTTCCACTTCTCGTGTATAATCGTCATTTCGCAGTACAGTCGCAATCTTCATGCTGGTCTGCCCTCACTTTTATCCTTACAAGCGGTCATGTACGCTCTGTTGTTTGTCTTCACTATACCATAGGAAAAATCGACTTGCATAAAATCCCACTTGTCACCAGCGGTCACTCTGAAAAGACTGCTTGCGAAATTGAGATAAACGCCTCTCTGTAGCTGGTGATATTTCCTCAGGAAGCTCATCCCAAGCAAAAAAGCGCATTTCCGCTACTTCTTTGTCATCCTTATGCAATTCTTGGCCAGGTGTGAGGTCGACATGATACAAGGCAATGTGGTCTCGTTTCCCTTCCCGCTCACTGTAAAAAAGATGGCAGAGGGTAAGTCCGTCTGCTCGTATTCCGCACTCCTCCCACAACTCCCTGCTAGCAGCTTCTCCAAACGACTCTCCTCGCTCTACCCCTCCTCCCGGCAAATACCAGCCATGGACATACGTATGCCGAATTAACAAGACTCCCTTTTCTTCATCCGTTACTATGACACGGACACCCAAGGTGAGAGGCTTGCGGATTTTCCAATACCATTTCGCCACTGCATGGTACCAGGCCATATTTCCACCTCACTTTTTCCATGTGCTACCATTCTTTAGCCACCTATATTTTCCCTGCCATGAACAAGAAAAAACAGGCCTATCGGCGGCCTGTCTCACGCGAGGCGATTCTCCAGCTCTTTGACAACCGCCTCTGCTTTTCGAATCCATCTCGATTCAATCTGCGCGTCCTTGTCTACCGGCTCTTGAAACTGATTCATCAAACCCGAAGCGAGCGGCTCCATGTAGCCGATATCTTCCTCTACCCCAGTCTGGTACACATGCCGGATCACAAACGGCCGCCCGAGTTCCAGCCATGCATCCGGGCTATCGAGCTCGCCTTGCAATACTTTTACAGGCAAGCGCAAAAAGACCGTGTTTTTGTCATCCAGCGCCCGGTCGAAATACCCTTGCTCATAATCCCAGTTGGATAATGTAAAATGTGGCTGAAGCGCTTCACGAAAATAGCCAAATGTCGCCCGCGTGCCTGGCAAGCTGCTGTTTATTTGCTTCATCGTCCATCCCTGCCTTTATTTATTCTGTGAGAAACGTCCACCGTTTTGTTCGTAGTGTGTGACAAAAGAAGAGGTTGTACTCTCACATCTTAAAAAAGCAGCAAGCCTCCTAAGCCGTGATGGCCTTGAGAGGCTTGTAAATTCCCCACATTAAATCAAGACGATTGTCAGGAGCGTAAAAAGCGCCAATGGAATGATTCTACGTCCGTTCCGGCATCTTTTACGTCTTCTTCCTTGAACTTTTGGCAAAACATATGGCGGTGGGGGTGGTGGCGGTGGACAAAAAAATGGCGGATACGGCGGGAATGGTGGAAATGGCGAAATATTTTGCTCCCAAGGACTTACCTGCGGCTTCTGCTCGCTATACGGACTGACTTGGGCGGGACGATTACTACTGCTATACGGGCTGACTTGGGCGGGACGATTGCTACTGCTAAATGGGCTGACTCGCGAGTTGTTGGAACTGCCAAAAGGACTGACCTGACTGTATGGATTGAACTCATCGCCGTAGGGACTTACCTGTGGATAGTATGGATTACCTCCATAAGGACTGAGATCGCCATAGGGAGGATAACCTGCATACGGATTATAGTTCACATACTGAAAGTAATAATCAGGATATTGCCCCCATCCTCCATACGGCTGCCGATTGGCCACTTCCATTACTTGATAAGGATTGTAGTCCTCATAGTCCTCATAGTTCTCATAATCATACTCTTCGAAAACTTCTTCTTCCTCCGCATCCTGGTCTACGACTTCTACGTATACGTTCTGGTCATCATAATCGACAATGACACCTTCAAACACTTGCCCGTCAATTGCTTCGATGCGCACCTTTTTCTCAACGTGCTCCTTGCAGATGTTGTGCACATTTTCTCGCATATCCTTTAACAGGCTGACAAACTGAATGTCAGCCTGATACAGGTTTTTTTCAGAATCAGACTGCATGGAAACTCCTCCCCTTCTGGTGTTTCTTTATTACCATATACAAGTGCCCATGGGGAGGTTACCGGAATCTAGGCGAGACTAGCCCAATTTACAGAAAGCGGGCAGGTAAAAATGGCAAAAGGCGCTCCGTCTCCCCTTTTTCCACAAAGTCCGCCATCGATTTAGCCGTGACGGGGGAAAGCAGGATACCATTACGAAAATGTCCACCTGCGATCGACAGACCTTCCCAGCCAGGAACGGGGCCCAAGAGCGGTTTGCCATCTTGGGTGGCAGGTCGAAGTCCACCCCAAGCCTCCAGAAAGGTAGCGGAGTGTAGCGCTGGAACATACGGCATGGTCCCTTGCAGGATACTGGCTAACCCCGCCATTGTGACGTCCCGCTGGAAGCCACTCTCATCCTCAGTCGCCCCAATGACAATTTTTCCATCCTTTTTCGGAGTGATGTAGCCAGTCGTTCCGAAAATCACCGTTCGCAATGGAATGCCTACGGACGAGACGGCCGCAATCTGTCCGCGTACAGGGCGAATCGGCACGGTAACACCAAGCATCGCAAGCATCATTCCAACCCACGCTCCCGAGGAAATCACCGTCTGTGCGGCGCGCAGTGACCCTGAAGAGGTCTCGATCCCGATCACTTTTCCGCCTTTTACCGCAATACCGCTCACCACGCAGCCAGATAACAGCTTCACTCCTTGCAATTGGCAAGCAGTAGCCAAGGCGCGAAGAAGCATTCGATTGTTGATGTGTCCTTCGTACGGCGAATAGATGGCCGCTTGCACTTGATCGGTCAGAAGCGGCTCTACCTCTTTTACTTGCGCTGTATTCGAGAGCCAGTGTACAGCATGTCCCGCTTCTTTTTGCCAACGGTACTTGTCCGCGAGCTGTTGGACTTCCTCCTCATTTAACGCGACGGTCAGCAACCCATCCAAGCTTAGCTGTACGTCTCCACCAGTCAATTCCTCCAGCTCTGCTGCCCATTCCGGGTATAGCGCAAGTGACTCCATGCCCAGATCGAGCATCGGTCCAGGTGCCGTGAATTCCTTCAAAGGAGCAAGCATTCCGGCCGCAGCAGAAGACGCCTGACCTCCCCATTCGCCCTGCTCGACCAAAGTAACGCTCACCCCGCGCCGCGACAGCTCGTATGCCAAGCTCAATCCGATAATTCCTCCACCCACTACCAGACAATCACTCATCTTTTTTCTCTCCTCACTAAGTTGCAATTACGTCTTTTAAAAAACTATTTGTACGTTGCTGCTGTGGTGTGGAGGAAACAGGAGAAAACGCTCAGCTTCTAGGGCCACCCCCTAGGGGATTGACTGCACGACTCCATGCAAAAAGCGAAACCGCGTCCAAAGTGGTCTCTTCAGGATGTGTTTCAGAGGTGGACGCTTAAAGGCGTGTTTCGCTTTTTGCATTCCGTCTCGGTCGGTGTCCCTAAGATCTTCGCTTATTTCTCCTGTTTCCTCTACGAGCTTTTCTTGTTATCCGATTTTTTAATGATTTTTAATTAATGAAGAACGCAATCAGTTACGCCAGAGAAGAATATTTCCAGGCGTAGCGACTTGTGGAGTCCTACCAAGCGGAGAAGGGATGAGCGGGCAAAAGAAACGCAACCGTGCCCGTGCTACGAAGCGGCTACCACTTTTGCGTTTCCCCGCGAATCCCTTCGGAGCGGGCAGTCTTGACCCCCAGCAGGACGGAGCCTGGAGCCTAGACTGGAAATATTCTTCTCTCCACTACAGCCACATGTCCGCTCCATAAGAAAAAGCCCACCCGTTCCTGAGCAGGAAAAGGTGGGCTACATACGCATAGGTAACAATAAACAAAAAGCGCAGTCTGCCGGCAACCGTATCCCTGCGCCGGCATGATCCGGATCAGGTGCAATGGGTCGATGGTCGATTGCTTCCATCCTCTCAGCCCCGCATGAAGGACTCCCCAAGTTGCTTGTTCATTATGATATTCCTTTGTAAGTATAGTCCTGTTTGCAACCATCTGACAAGCACGTCCGCTGGTTAATCCTCATCCTTCACATCGTAGCTCTCCGGAATCGGGTCATGACGCGCGGTATCCTCGAACTCCCGGAGCTTGCGAATTTCCTCCAGATGATGATTGAATTGCTCTTTGTTGATGATGTACTCATTGCCGTCATGGACAGCACGGATGCGCCCCTGCTTAATTTTTTCCATAATAAACGTCTCGGGAAGCTCTAAGTAAGCGGCTGTCTCCTCAACGGTCAAATACGTCTTATTCTCGCGCAATCTAGCCTCCAGTTCCGCTTTCTGCCGCTCGTAGCCCGGCTTGCCCAGCAAGGCAAACATATTGGCCTTGTACGCCTCCACCCCTGGCTGATCAAACGGATTGACGCCTAGCAAATAGCCGCTGATTCCGCATGCCTTTTCAAAAAAGTAAATCAGTCCGCCGAGATAGTAAGCTGTTGCCTCCGGTATTTCCACAAGCAGATTCGGTACGCCGCCATCCACATGGGCCAGCACCGTTCCCTCAAAAGCTATTTTATTGACATACCCCATTCGTTTGCCAGTCAAAAAATTCAATCCATCGACGTCAGCGGGGTCCTCCTGGACAGTCAAATCCACAGCGGGCTTCGTTACAGACACAACGGTCTCAAACAAATGCCTCATGCCGTCCTGTATGTATTGGCCCAATGAATGCAAGTCCGTTGAAAACTCGGCAGAAGCCGGAAAAATTCCTTTGCCATCCTTGCCCTCCGATTCCCCGAAGAGCTGCTTCCACCACTCAGCAAAGTAGCGAAACTGTGGTTCATAGCTGACCAACAGCTCCACTGTCTTGCCTTTTCGATAGAGTGCATTGCGAATGGCCGCATACTGATAGCACGGATTATCGCGCAAATCCATGACCATGTAACGTTCGCGTGCATCCTTAGCCCCTTGCATGAGAGCATCCATGTTCGCCCCGCTTACAGCGATAGGCAACAATCCAACCGCGGTCAGGACTGAATATCTTCCACCGATATCATCTGGAATGACAAAGCACTCATAGCCCTCGTCATCCGCCAGCTTTTTCAGGGCTCCCCGCTGTTTATCGGTCGTAATGTAAATTCGTTTTTTGGCCTCTTCACGTCCGTATTTCTTTTCCAGCCATTCCCGAAAAAGTCGAAACGCGATAGCTGGCTCTGTCGTCGTGCCCGATTTTGAGATGACGTTGATGGACACATTTTTTCCTTCTAATACATCCATCAGATGAGAGATATAAATCGGACTGATATTGTTGCCCACAAAATAAATCTCTGGAGAATGTCGCTTAGACTTCGGCAGCAAATTGTAGAAGCTGTGGCCCAAAATGTCAAGCACCGCTTTTGCCCCTAGATACGAGCCTCCGATACCAATCACCAGAAGCACATCCGAATCCGATTGAATCCGGGCTGACGCTTGGCGAATTCGTTCATACTCGTCCCGGTCGTATTGTTCCGGCCAATCGACCCAACCAAGATAATCCTTGCCTGGTCCAGTCCTTGAATGAAGCATTTGATGCGCAATTTCAATCACTGGAGAAAGCTGCTCCCACTCATGCTGTTTGACAAAGGCTCGAGCGTTGGCGTAATCAAAGCGAATCGGTTTGTTCATAGCTCCCCTCCGAGGAACGTCATCTCATCTTTATCTATGATATCACGGCAATTGGCAGCAAAGAACTTTCCGACAAAACGAATCAAAATGCGCTTAATTATGTCCAAAATGTGAACATTCGTCATTTCATGTTACCTTTTTCCAGCACTACCGTAAAAACCTTTCGAGCAATGAAATAATATGGTTCTTACCAAAGCAAGGAGAATGAACATGAAAAAACGATGGTGGATCATCGGTTCCGTCGTAGTCCTCCTAGGCATCGGGGGCGTTGCGTTTTCCATGATGGGATCGCAACAAGCTATGGGAATGCCTGTCAACATCGGCGCACCAACGAAATCAGCTTTGGAAAGCAAGGTTTTGACATCAGGGCTCGTCACCGTAGAAGACAAGCTCAAACAGTACGCCAACGTCACCGGAACCTTACGCGAGTTTGTCGTCAAAGAAGGCGACAAGGTGAAAAAGGGACAAGTGATCGCGAAAATCGACACGTCCGATGTCGATAGCCGAATCCTCGAGCTAGAAGCGCAAATGGAATTGGCCAAAGCCAACCTCGCCAAGGCACAAATCGGGAACGAGCCGGAAGAAGTCGCACAGGATCAAGAACGTGTCTCTCAAGCCCAGCGTGAATACGATGCGGCAAAGCGAGAATATGATCGGATGAATCAATTATTCACTTCTGGCGCTTCTACCCAGCAAGAGCTGGACAAGTTGAAATCACAAATGGATAGCGCTCTATCTACGCTGAATGTCGCCAAGCAACAGCTCGCTCTCAAGCAAAAGGGGCCACGCAAGGAAGACATTGCCGCTCAGCAAGCCCAAATCAACAAGCTGAATGTAGATAAAGCACAGCTGAATAAAGAACGTGTCCAGAGCGTCGTCGTAGCACCTATGGATGGAACCGTCATTGGCGTTGCTGCCGATAACGGTCAATACGTCAACAAGGGGACAGAAATCTTGACCCTTGCCAATCTGAACAATCTGTTGATTGAAGCAGATATTAACGAATCCGATGTCAACAAGCTCAAAATCGGTCAATCTGCCACGATTGAAGGCGTGACACTCGGAAAGAAAAAGCTGAATGCGGAAGTAGCTCGCATCTCTCCAACCGCGACCACTACTGCCACCAAGTCAGGGCAAGGTGAAAAAACACGCGTCAAAGTCACCCTCAAGCCATCTGGAGATCTATCTGCTTTGAAGCCTGGCTTCCATGTGGACATCAACATCTCCGTCGAAAAAATCGATAATGCCATGCAAGTGCCAATCGAAGCTATACAGCAAGATGCTGACGGCAGTACCTTTGTCTGGGTATCTGCTAATGGTGTTGCGAAAAAGCAGAAGGTCGAAACCGGTATGGAAAATGAGTTGTTCACTCACGTCAAGTCTGGACTTAACGGTGATGAGCAAGTGATTTTAGGCCCTGTCGAATCCCTGACTGAAGGAGCACCTATCATGCCGATGAGTGGCGGCGGCGCACCAATGGGTATGTAACACGTAAAGAAGGAGGTCAGCCGACGATGCTTCATGTAGAAGGCTTGACGAAAGCATACAAGACGGGTGATACCGTACTGCCCATCTTAAAAGGTGTCTCCCTGCTGGTGGAACAAGGCGAATTCGTTGCCATCATGGGGCCATCAGGCTCAGGGAAATCGACGTTTATGAACATGCTGGGCTGTCTGGATCGTCCAGATTCGGGTTCGTACATGCTAGATGGCATTGAGGTTAGCAGCTTGAAGGATACGGAGCTCGCCGTTGTTCGCAACCAAAAGATCGGCTTTGTGTTCCAATCGTTTAATCTACTCGCCCGCTCTTCCTCCTTGCACAATGTAGAGCTGCCGATGATGTACGCGAATGTCAGCCGCTCAGAACGGCGCAAACGGGCAACAGAAGCACTCAAACGAGTGGGATTGGCTGAACGCATGGACCATAAACCAACCCAGCTATCCGGTGGTCAAAAACAGCGTGTAGCGATTGCTAGAGCACTGGTCAATAAGCCTGCCATCCTGTTGGCAGACGAACCTACGGGGAATCTGGACAGCCGCTCCGGAGTAGAAATCATGGCCATGTTTCAGGAGCTGCATGCGCAGGGCGTTACGATCATTCTCGTCACCCACGAATTGGATATCGCCCAGCACGCTGAGCGAATTGTGACTTTCAAGGATGGCGTTATCATTCGCGATGAAAAGGTTACGGAGCGAATATTCTCCAAGCCGTCTGACGAGGTGATTGTCACATGAATTTTATGGAAAGCTTTAACACCGCCGTGGAGGGTATCTGGGCGAATAAAATGCGCTCAATCTTGACCATGCTCGGGATCATCATTGGGATTACCTCCGTCATTGTCGTCACGGCACTCGGTGAAGGTGGACAGAGAGCCATCAACGAAGAGATGGAAAAGTTCGGGCAAAACACGTTTAACGTCTTCATCAATTGGGAGACAAAAGAAGAGATAGCCTCAGAAGATATGACCGTGGAAGATACCGAGGTGCTCGGCAGGATTAGTCCTGCCATCGAATACATCGTGCCTTCCAACTCCAGTACGATTGATTTGAAGGGTCCGAAAAAAGAAGAGCGCGTCAACCTCACTGCCTCCACTGCTGATTATTTTTCGATGCAATCAACATTGAAGGTGGCAAAAGGGCGACTTTTCAACGAGGTAGATGACAAAGAGCAACGTGCTGTCATCGTCCTGGAAGAAGCTCTTGCTCAAAAGCTGTTCGGCCAAATGAGCCCAATTGGGCAGCGTGTTCGCTGGGGGAATCAATCTCTCGTCGTAATCGGGACGTACACGGAAGAGAAGTTCAAGTTCGATATGGCAACGAGCTATGGAGCGATTATTCCGATCCGATACGAAATGAGCCTGCAGGAAGAGCCTTCTGTCCAAATGATCATGGGAAAAGCGATCGACAAAGCCTCTGTCGAACCAGCCATGCAGCAGGTCAAACAGTACTTGACCCGCAAGCATCAAAAGGAAGACCATTACAGAGTTCGCAGTATGCAAGAATCAATGGATCAGTTTAATCAAATGACGGGTACCTTGACGCTGATCTTCAGTATCATCGCAGGTATCTCCCTCGTGGTTGGCGGAGTCGGTGTTATGAACATCATGCTCGTATCCGTGACAGAGCGTACTCGCGAAATCGGGATTCGCAAAGCATTAGGGGCTCGCCGACGAGATATTTTGATTCAGTTTTTGATTGAATCGGTCATCGTCTGCTTGATCGGTGGATTAATCGGGGTGTTGTTCGGCCTTGGTATTGCTTCGATCATCGCCTATTTTGCACAGTTGCCGCCGCTTATGTCCTGGAACAGCGTGTTTATCGCATTCGGCTTCTCCAGTGCCATCGGTATTTTCTTCGGCCTCTATCCGGCCAACAAGGCAGCCAAGCTCGATCCAATCGAAGCACTGCGTTACGAATAATGAAAAATGGCTAGCCATTTTTTCTTTCCTTGAAGAAAAAACAAGCACCTGTAAGCTCTCTGGCTACAGGTGCTTGTTTATGTTGGCAACGTATCTGTTACCAGCTTCAAAAGAAAAAAAAGCGCAATCCCCACGCTCGCGACTGTCCACCAGAGCGGCTTGCTGTCAGCCTTTTCTGCCTTGTAGATCCCGATTAACTTCCAGGTTCCTACTGCCACACACAAGAGGCTAAACAGGAGCAGGATTGTCCCCATGACCTCCCTCCCCTCACTCCTAGCTATATGGGGATGAGAGGTAAAAAATCACTTCTTCGGGTCCTTTTTGCCCAATCGGCCGAGGACCATCCGGCCCCGTTCCTTGATGGACTCGTCCTTGATATCTTGTTGCCGCTTTTTCATCAAACCGTTTTTGGAAGTATCCGGTCGGTCCGTTTGCCGTCCATCTCGCATTAGCTGTACTTGCCTCCGCCTTTTTTCTCGTAATCGTCCAAAAGCTCACCAAAGCTCTTGTTGCGCTCGCGTTCTTCCTGTTCCCGGCGCTTTTGTTCGGCTGCTTCCTTCTCTTTGCGCTCGCCTTCTGTCTTCATGTCTTTTTCAAGCTGCTTGAGTGCCCCGAGCGCATCTGCATTCAGCATATCCTTCAAACTGTTCAATCCGCTTTTCGCGTCTGTCATAGTTGTTGTCGCTGCTTGATGTTGTGGTTTTCGTTGTTTTTTCGCCATTTGAATTGCCACCCTTTCCCTATCCTCATTCTGTCCTCATTCTCTGGCCCCATCCGGGTCATACTATCTTCATCTTTCACAAAGAGGAGGACTTCACATGGTTCGCAACAAAGAAAAAGATTTTGGAAAAACCGCTGAAATCCGAGGGCCCAAAGCCCAATCTGAGGCTGTCCGTTCTGACGGCTCCATTAATAGTGAACCACAAGAAAGGCTAAAAGAAAACCGCTAACAAAAAAACCGCCGGGCAGCCATTATGCTCGGCGATTTTTACTGGGTGGCGAGTTTTTATGGCTTACTTTTCGAATAGCGCGTTCCTGCTTCAGCAAGGTGAGCTTCTCGTCAAATTGGAATGAACAGCCGATTTTTAACAATCGTTTAGCAAAGTCCCGCTCCATTTCGATCCGCGGCAACACTCGAAAAGCTCCTGCCCTTCTGGCATCCTCACGCAGCAGGGAAACATGCTGCGTGGAAAACATCGTCCAGGGCGAACGGTATCGCTCGAGCTTTACCCCGTATTTTCCCCTGATGCTCATCCGCTTCTGGGAGACGGGACAGGGCAAGCCAATAGGTGTGAACTGTCCGTTTGCCATTTGATTTTCTTCCAGTAACGATATCGTTTTGACCAACGTATGCGGTCGCTTTATATGAGGATTTTGTTCCAGCCATTTTTGACATTCGGTATGCTGACTGGCGCTAAACTGGGGTTCGTACACGGAGTAAATCCTCCTCGTACCCAGCCCCAGCAAAATCATATCCTGTACCCGCTCGTGCGCCTGCTGATGTACGCCGATAAACTCGCGGGGAACCATCATATTACACGCTACAAATACGAGCAGTTCACCTTTCGCCTGCTGGATTCCCGTGTTAAACAGGCGGGAGAGCGATACACGTCTGCGAAAACGCACCACTTGCAAAGAATAATGAGCGGGAAAGCCAGCCAGCTTTTCTGCCAACCCATCCGTGGAACCGTTATCCAGCACGATCACTTCATATTTTTCAAAATCGGCAAACTGCAAGTTCAGGCTAAACAAGGTATACAATAGCTGATGAGCTGCATCTCTGACGGGAATGATCACACTCGTTAGCATCCGATCTTCCCCCTTTTTTTAGCATATGCGGCTGGGTCTCATTTGGGCTGGGCGCGAGCTCCCATCCGAAACCGAATAAGGGGTCAGTGACTGATGCATGCTATGGGATAAAAGGAGGTCCAGATGATGGATAACGATAAGCAAAAGAACGACAAGACGAAGGATATTTCCCTCGATGGGACGCTGCCGCATCAAATCAGTGCTCCTGACTTCAAAAGCTCGTCCCGTACGATTCAAAAGCCATTCGTCAATGAGTTCGGAGTCGTCATCGGTGACAGCTTGTACGAGTCCAAGGAATCTCCCTTAAACACCTGGAGTACAGAAACCGATCCCTCCATCATGGCAGGGGACCAGTGGGTACATCCGACCAATGACATTGGCTGGAACTCGATAGAAAACCGTGAGCTCCTCGAGGATCAAGAAGAACAAGATGGAGCGCGTTTTATGCACCCGACTTTTGATGTGAGCAAAGGCAAGGACTAATGCCAGCTTTTTCATGCAGCCCGTTCGGCAGAGACACTTCTGACCGGACGGGTATTTTCGGATTGCGCTTGCACCTAGAGCTTCGGGACACTACTCTGACTTGTGTTACAATGGAAGACAAGTAGCAGAAAGGAGCTAGTCCATGAGTATCACACTTGCGATAGAGCCAGCGTTTTCCCTTGCCTATCAACGTTATGCCGGCTTTGTACCGGGGGATACACTTCGATTGTATGTACGAACAAGCGGCCCCGGGACCGGTGGTATGTTTTATGCGATTGAAAAAGATGAGGCCCTCACCGACGATGCTGTGTTTGAAGTAGAGGGGTTGCGATTTGTCATTCGTCCAACTGATTTCTGGTATTTCGACGGGGGACATCTGAGCTACAATCCGCTCTATGGCGAGTATGGCTTTCACTTCACCAATCCTCGTCTGGATGGCAACTAGAACAGAAACTTCTCTTGGCTTGATTCGTAAGAAGGAATATCTGCCTATATCTTCTGGGAGGAAAAACGATGAAAAAAAGCCGTTCAGTCCTTTTGACGATCGGTGCTTTCTTACTTGCCAATTTAAAATGGATACTTAGCATACTGAAGTTTTCGAAATTCGGGACTACCATTATATCCATGGGGATTACCTTGTGGGCGTATGCCGTTTTCTATGGATGGAAATTCGCCGTGGCTCTCGTCTATCTGATCTTCGTCCACGAAATGGGCCATGTGATCGCAGCCAAACGAAAAGGAATCGCGACTTCACCTGCTGTCTTTATTCCTTTTGCCGGAGCCTTCATCGCCATGAAAGACATGCCGCGTGATGCAAAAACCGAGGCGTACTTAGCCTACGGCGGGCCCTTGGCCGGGATGATTGCTTTCTTGCCTGCCCTCCCGCTGTATTGGTATACGCAGGACCCTTTTTGGGGGTTGGTTATCTACTTGGGTGCTATGCTCAATTTATTTAACCTGCTGCCCATCTCCCCGCTGGATGGCGGCCGCATCGTTTCGGTATTGTCGACGAAAATTTGGTTTATCGGGTTAGTCGGGCTGGGTGTTATGCTGTTCGCCAACCCAGGACCGATTACTGTGTTCATTTTCATCATCGGATTGATTACATGGTACAACCGCCTACGTGGCAGCTATCAACAAAAGCTCCTGCAATACGAGCGCGAAAGGATTGCAGACTTTCAGCAAAGCATAGCAAAATGGCCCACATTGGAATCGACATGGGATATTCGCACGCAAATGAATGCCGAGGTAAATGCGATCAATCAGGAAGATTTGAAGAAATTTTACTTGCCATTTTTACAGGACAAACAACGCCTTCAGCGTGACTTTAAGCGACTCGATAAAGTGTATCTGAACAGAAAATGGGAACTGTTCAGACTGTGGGAACGAGAGCCCGTTTTGTATTACGATTCGGACCCGAACCGACCGATCCCATCAGATGCGCTTCGTGATGGGGAACGTGCGGCGCAAGAGAGAGTAGCCGAACTGGATGAGCAAACGCACCAGCTCACTACGTACTACGATGCACCTGCCTCTACGAAGTGGAAAGTGTTAGTTGCCTATCTCGGTCTAGCTGCTGTACTATCAGCGTTTTTTGTCTACGCCCAACAAATTCTGCACAGGTAACCGCTTGCACTTTGCGTTGCTTGACAGAAACGGATGCCTATCTGCGGCCTTCTCCGAGCGCAAAAACGTGCGCTACGGTTATCTGAGAGTCGCTCTTCCCGACCAAAAGGGCAGAAACGCCCCCTACGGTGGTATATCGCTTTTGTGCGTTCCACCCAATCAGAGTAAAATAGAAAATAGTACATTCATAAAATTCCAGAGAGGATGACTTTTTACTTGGACACCGTCCCGATAGTGCTCAACCTACTGCTTGTTATATTTCTTGTTTTTCTCAACGGCTTTTTCGTAGCCGCAGAGTTCTCACTCGTGAAGGTGCGGCAAACGCGCCTGACACAGATGGTGAATGAAGGTAACAGACGCGCAGTCTATGCCCAAAAAGTAACGCATAAGCTAGACGCCTACCTATCTGCCTGCCAGGTCGGGATTACTCTCGCCTCGCTGGGACTGGGTTGGGTCGGGGAACCGGCCATTGCCCATATGATTGTGGAGCCTTTGCTTGGATCTTCAGGATTGCCTGAGTATGCGATCTCCGCGATTTCTTTTGGTGTAGCCTTTGCGATTATTACGTTCCTCCACATTGTCTTGGGTGAGTTGGCTCCGAAATCATTGGCCATTCAAAAAGCAGAAATGACCTCGTTGTGGGTTGCCGCGCCATTGATGTTTTTCTATAAATTGCTTTACCCGGCTATCTGGTTCTTGAACGGAACAGCCAACGCTCTCATGAGACGACTTGGACTCGAAGCCATCTCAGAACATGAAGCAGCGCATACAGAAGAAGAAATTCGTCTTCTGGTCAACCAAAGTCACCAAAGTGGCCATATCGACCAAACCGAATTGGCTCTTGTGGAACAAGTTTTTGACTTCTCCGAAACCGTTGCTCGGGAAACGATGATCCCGCGCATTGATATGGTTTGCTTATATACGACGAATACCTTTGAAGAAAACCTGGAGATTATCCGCTCGCAGCGCCACACGCGTTTTCCGGTTGCAGCTGAGGACAAGGACAACATCATCGGTTTTGTCCATGCGACAGACTTCTACCTTTCTGCCTTGCAAGATGGAAGCGTGGAGCTAGATTCGTTGGTCCGCCCTGTCCTGACCGTACCGGAAACCATGGAAATCAGTACGGTATTGCGCCTGATGCAGAAAAACCGTTCGCAGCTTGCGATTGTTATCGACGAGTACGGCGGAACAGCCGGTCTCGTGACGATGGAGGATATTCTGGAAGAAATCGTTGGGGATATCCAAGACGAGTTTGACGAGGAAAGACCAGAGATTGAGAAGCTGGACAATGGCCTCTCCGTATCCGGTATGCTCGTGTTGGCTGACCTGAATGACCATCTTCCGTTCGAACTCGAATCCGAAGATGTAGACACAATCGGTGGTTGGTTGTACAGCCAGCTCGAAGAAGACATCGCTGTTGGTGCGACAGTAGAATGGGAAAACTACCTGTTCACCGTCAAGCAGATGGATCATCACCGTGTCACACGCGTCATGATTACGCGTTTGGAAAATGATGAATCGGAGCAACAAGAACTGTTGACCGTCTCCTAATCATCACACCTCAGTACAAACCAAAGCCCCACACCTGCTTACATGGCTGGTGCGGGGCTTTTCTATTTCGCAGGTGAGTTTCTTCAATCTCGTTCGTCTACGTGGTTCCCTGGCCCGTGAGCTGCTTCCAGTCGTCTACGCCGTTGTCCTCCAAAATTCCCATCGTCACATCGCTAATATCCGCGTCGGTGAGCAAGCTGTCGCGAATGCGGTATTTAATATCGTCTGCCACAGCAAGACTCAGTCCTGTCCGCAACTCTACGTAGCTTTCCACATGGTAAAAACGCCCTTCCTGTACAATCCGCATCCGGTTGATGTCCGTCACATCCGGGTCAGTAAAAATGACTTTGGCTACCCGATCCTCGATTTCTTTGGGAGCTGCGATACCAATTAAACCAACCATGTTGTCGTACCCTACCTTGAATGCCACACCCACCATGAGAATCCCGATCAGAATGGTGGCAATCCCGTCCAGCAAGGCAAAGGAAGTAAACGTAGTGACGATAACCGCAATCAGCGCCAATAACGCACCGAGCGTTGCCACGATGTCTTCGTAAAAGACAAGTCGTGTCGGTGGAGCCGCACGTCCTACATTCCGAAAGGCTGCAGGGATGACAGCAAAGCCCTTCGCTTCCACTCGAGCTTCATGAACGATTTCGAACATCACTTTTACCAGCACATACCCATCCACGATGACCGCTAGAGACAAAATGATGAAATTCAACCAAAAATGGCTGGATTCTACGGGTTCGGAAATAAGGTGGACGCCTTTGATAATGGTTTCGTAGGCCATGATGGTTACGACGATCACCGCGACCATACAGAAAATGTTAATGACACGACCAAAGCCTGTAGGGAACCTCGATGTCGGTTTTTTCTCTGCGAGTACGCTGCCAAAGAAAACGAAGAACTGGTTGACCGCATCGGCTACCGAATGCATCGCCGACGCAAACATGGCTCCACTCCCACTATAGACAGCCGCAAAACCTTTTGCGATAGCAAGCCCAGTGTTCCCCAATGCCGCTGTCGCCGAGGACGTATTTCCCTTTTTTAGCGTTGCCCAGAAAGAGCTCATGGTGCTGCCATTCCCTCCTTGAACGAGACGATTTTCTTTACTATTCCCTATTCGCAAGGAGTGTTCCTTATGCGAAATGGAACATATACACAAAGAAAAGGCAGACATCCGAAGTGGAATATCTGCCTTTCCTTATTACCGCTACCTTATGCTACTACTTTCAATCCTGCTACTGCTATAATCACCACGGCGATGCACAAGATCCGCAGCTTGTCTTTTGCTTCTCCATAAAACATCATCCCGACAAGAGCGCTACCTACCGTACCAATCCCTGTCCAAACCGCATAGGCCGTTCCCATTGGGATTTCTCTCATGGCGAAGGACAGGAGGAAGAAGCTGAGGGAAAAACCACCGATCAGTACCGCAAAGGAGCGGAACGAAGGCTTTTGGTTGACCTGTGTAATCCCCATCACGCCGACGACCTCAAACAACCCTGCAAAAATTAAGGATAACCATGTCATGCCACTTCACCCTCCCTCTTCGGCTTCTCTTCATGATCCGGTGTGACCAGCTTCAACCCAAGGATTCCCCCCAGAAGAAGCGCAATCAAGCCCACTTTCGCCCAGCTGAACGGTTCTCCAAACAGGACCATTTCGCTAATAACGGTACCAGCCGTACCCAAACCGACGAAGATCGCATAAACCGTACTCGTCGGCAGCTTTTTCCCTGAATAGATCAAAACACCAAAGCTGATAATAATCGCTAAGACAGTCAATGCCCACGACCAAAAGCTGTCGGCGTGCTTCAAGCCCGCTACCCACATGACTTCAAATACTGCTGCTACGACAACCATCAACCAATACTTCCCCATGTTCTGGCTCCCTCCTCTTTCTTTTACGCTCATAGCAACGGACGTATCCGTTTTTATCGTTCCCCAAAATACATACTCATCTAAGATGGCTCAGGCTTTTTCCGAATGCAAAAAAAGCCTCGGGTGAATACCATCACAGATATTCCTCCCGGGCTTTTATCCCTCCGTGTACACGACCGTGGTCGTGGGTTTTCTCTCGGTCCTGACCGGCCAGATGACTAACCGCGGAACCCTAGAAAACTCAGTACATATGCAGTTCTTTTCTTGGGGTAACTGTCCTTATCATATCAAAAAACGCTGTGTTTGGCAATGAACGTGCGACACTTCGGCAAAGGACCATGGTATTCTACAAAGAGAAGCATGATACAAAGGAAGAGAGGAACGTACGTATGACGAAAGTGTTGTTCGTTTGTCTGGGCAATATTTGTCGCTCGCCCATGGCCGAAGCCGTATTTCGCCATCTCGTAGAGGCGGAGGGAATGGCAGGGGATATCTCCATCGATTCAGCAGGGATCGGTGGCTGGCACGCAGGTGAACCTCCACACAAAGGTACACAAAAGGTATTGAACGAGAATGGGATCGCACATGACACACTGCGTGCTCGCCAAATTGTCACACAGGACTTCTCGGAGTACGACTATATCGTCTGCATGGATGAGGAAAATTTGTCTGCACTTAAGCAAATGGCGCCGTCAGGGAAACAGGTGTACCGCCTGCTCGACTTTGCCGATTCTGCCCAGGAACAAAATGTGGAGGACCCTTATTATACGGGGCGATTCACCTATGTGTATGACCTGGTGAATGCGGGTTGCCGCGGGCTGCTGAACGAAATCAAAGCCAATATCGCAAAAAAGGGATAGCCCGTCATCAGGGCCATCCCTTTTTCTTATACGGCAACCGTCTCCTTCTCAAGCAGTCGATTCAACCAGCTCTTCGTACTCGCAATCAAGCGTTTGTAGCTGTCCGACGAGGAAAAGGTATGATCTCCCCCTACTACTACTTCTGTTTCGCAGCTCCCCCGTCTACGCAGATGCAGCTCTCGCTCATAATGGAACATGGCATCCACCGCAATGACGTCATCCCGATTGCCATGCAGGATTAACACATCTCCCTCAAACTGCTTGGCTTGACGCAGCGGAAGAGCGGTACCCAGCGACTGGAAAAAGCGCTTCTCCAAACCATAACCCAAATGATCCGTTTTGCCGTATGAAAGTGCTTCCTTGTATTCCTTCTCCCCCACGATCCGAACGATATCATCGAAGGGTCGTGCTACCGGTGCCCATAGGATGAGCGAGTGTATTCGTTTATCCTGGCTCGCTGTCAGTATACTGACAGCTCCACCCAAACTATGTCCTAGCAGGCACACACGCTCCTGGTCTACCTGTTCATGCGTGAAAACATGGTCGAGAACATCACGTGTTTGCGTAAGCAGGACATCCAAACCACCTGCACCATAATCACCGTCACTTTCCCCGCAGCCTCCGTAATCGAAGCGCAACACGCCAAAACCGTGTGAAGCCAATTCTCTGGCAGCTTTTACAAACAAGCGATTCACTCCAACTCGACTGCCGATAAAGCCGTGGCAAATGACAACCAATGGGTATTTCACTCTGGTCTTGCCTGTTGTGCATGTAGGTTCATGCAGGGTAGCCGTCAACGAAATCGTGTCGCTAGGTATTTGCAAAATCCGTTCCAAAGAACTCACCTCTTTTATTTTTAGTATTCCGAGTTGTTTACTTAGTTATTATTCTTATTATCTTCATTTTCATGAACGCTGTCAAGATGAACCAGAAAACTCAATGAAAAATCATCCCGCACCGTTTATGATGGAGGGAACGAGGCGCAACATAAGAATGCTTGCATCGCTGAAGCTGTTGCACCGAAGATAGGATTGTGAGGAGAAAACTATGTCCGACTTGCGGAAAGAAACCTTGGAAAAAATAAAAAACGGTGATTTCAACTGTTCCAAGGAGCTGACCTTGTCTATGTTTAGCGGAAAATGGAAAGTCGTGATCCTGTGGCATTTAGGAGTAGAAGGCCCGCATCGCTTTAGCGAGCTGCAACGGCTGTTTCCAAAAATCACACATAAAATGCTGACGAATCAGTTAAAAGAACTAATCGAAGACGGGATTGTTCACCGGGAAGTATACCCGGAGGTTCCCCCGCGCGTGGAGTATTCCATGACGGAGCTGGGGATGACTCTGTTGCCTATTGTGGAAATGATGTATGAGTGGGGCGAAATGCGGATGGGGCAGTTGAAGCTGGAATTGGGGGAGTCGTCTGTGTAGCTGTTGTGGTGGGGAGGAAACAGGAGAAAACGCTCAGATTCTTGGAACACCTGCGCGGGAGCCTTGGTAGGTGTGTCCAAAGATCTTCGCTGTTTTCTCCTGTTTCCTCTGCGAACTATTCGAGATTCCACCTTCTTTTTATTAAGAAGAAATAGACCACATGAATGCTGCTTTCAAAGATGTAAATAAAAGCCGCGTGGGAAGAAGCACATTTCCAGTCCTAGCGCCTCTGGAGCCCTACTTAGCTCCGAAATAAATGGCGGGGGTTTTCAGCTTCAACCTCTGCGAATACATCCTCGAAACTCTACTTTTGAAGCGCTCCCGACATTTATTTCGGAGCGGACAGTTCCATCCCGCAGTAGGGCGTAGGCCGAAGCGTAGACTGGAAATGGGCTTCTTCCCCTTCCACTACAGCTACTATAAACAAAAACAAAAAAAGGATAGCCTCCCGAAGAAGCTATCCTTTTTGTTTTTACGGATTCACACTATTTTTCGGAGGAGAAGCCAGATCACGCAGGATTGCTACCTCTACCCGTCTGTTTTTCGCTCTGCCTTCTGCCGTCGTATTCGGCGCTACCGGATGGTATTCTCCCAAGCCTGTCGCGCTGAATTTCGTCGGGTCTAGGTTCTTGTTTTCCAGAAGCACCTTCAAGAAGTTAACCGAACGTTTGGCACTGAGATCCCAGTTGGACGGGAACTCTGCACGGCGAATCGGCACATTGTCCGTATGACCAGTTACGGTCACTTTTTTCGGGTGAGGCACCAGCATCGCTGCCATTTCAGACGCAAGCTTTCTCGCTTCCGGTTTCAGATCAGCTTTACCGGAGTCAAACAGCGCATTGTCCAAAATGGTGATCAGCAGTCCTTCATCGGTCAGCTTGGTCTGGAGCTTGTCCTGTAGCTTGTTTTGCTGAATGTATCCGTCCAGCTTTGTCTGCAGCTTTTTCAAGTCCTCTGTTTCTTTGCGGACCGCTTCTTCCAGACGCTTTTCTTCTTCTGTCTTCTGTTTTTCTGCTTCCTGCGCGCCTTTGTGCAAGGTTTGTTGCTGAAGTTCTGGGTCTAGCGGTACCGGGCTTGGGTAGTTCATGACTCCCACACCGCCGTTGATTGCAACGTTGAAGGACCGAACCATTTGGTCGAACTTCTTCGCATCCATCTCGCTAGAGGCGAACAACACGATAAACAAAGCGAGCAGAAGGGTGAGCAAGTCCGCGTATGGAATTAGCCAAGACTCGTCCATATGCTCTTCATGATGAGCATGTCTCTTTGGTCGCTTAGCCATTTACCGCAGCTCCTTCCTCCCTCTTCTCTTCCTTCATTTCTTCTTTCATCTCTGCACGCTCTTGGTATGGAATGTAAACCAGCAGCTTTTGTTCAATTGCAGTCGGGGATACACCCGCTTGAATGGAAAGCAATCCTTCGACCATGATTTTTTTGATTTCGATTTCTGCCTTTGATTTCCGTTTGAGCTTGGTCGCGAACGGGTGCCATAATACGTAACCCGTGAAAATACCGAGCAAGGTAGCTACGAACGCCGCCGCAATCGATATACCCAATGCATCGATGTCACTCAAGTTACCCAAGGCGGCAATCAGACCGACAACCGCACCCAATACCCCGAGAGTCGGAGCGTAGCTTCCCGCTTGGCTAAAGACGAGTGCCCCTGCCTGATGGCGCTCTTCAATGGCGTGAATTTCTTCATTCAGAACATCGCGAACAAAATCCGGTTCCCCACCATCAATGATCATCTTCATGCCGTTACGCAGAAATGGATCTTCAATCTCATCAGAAGTGTTTTCCAGTGCAAGCAATCCTTCGCGACGAGCGATGGAAGCCCAGTTCATAAACTGACCGATCAATTCTTTTTTTTCAGGGAGCTTTTCTTCTTTAAATATTATCTTGAAAAGAGCAGGAATACGTTTGATTTCCGACATAGGAAATGCGTTACAGATAGCAGCAACAGTACCTACGATGATGATCATAAATGCTGCTGGATTCAGTAATGCCATCGGACTCGCATGCTTCAAGATCATCCCGACCACTACTGCAATAATACCCAAAACTATACCTATCAAGGTAGACTTTTCCATCGTGACACTCCCTACTTCCATAATCGAAATCTATCTATATATGGTTTCGGAATTTTTGCTCTCACTTGTGAGGCTTTTTGAAAAAAACCGCTCATCCAAACGACTGAACTAGTCCAATCATGACCAAAAGTCCTAGAATGAACGAAAAAGTCGCAGATCGAGCATGACCATCTCCATGGCTTTCGGGGATGAGCTCCTTGTAAACGATAAACAACATCGCGCCTGCGGCAAAGGAAAGCCCATATGGCACCAGCCCTTGAACCACAGAGGTCAGGTAATAGCCACAGATTCCAGAGACGATTTCGACTGCTCCAGTCATCGTAGCCAAAATAAACGCCTTGAGACGACTGACCCTTTGATTAATCAGGAAGAGAGCGACCAGGAAGCCTTCTGGTGCATTTTGCAGACCGATTGCAAAAGAAATCAGGCCACCCAAGCCGGATTGTTCACTCGAATAGCTCACGCCAACGGATAAGCCCTCTGGAATATTGTGCAAGGTAATCGCGGACAAAATCAGCAGCGATTGCGAATCCATCGAAATGTTGATTCTCGTATGCTCCAGATCGATATGCGGGACGATGCTTTCCAACACCGTAAGCATCAATGTTCCGGTAAGCACTCCCAAACAAACGATAATAAATGGCGCGCTATGAAGTGCCTGTGGGATCAGACTGAATGTCGAGGCAGCCACCATAATTCCAGCCGTAAACGCCAGCAATATATCCCGCCATCGATGTGATACCGACTTAAAAAAAAGGATAGGCAAGGCGCCCACTCCAGTAGCCATGGCAGAAAGAAAGCTACCTATCAGTAGTTGTTCCATGTGTGTTCCTCCACGTAATAATGCCGCTCTTCAGATGATACCATCTAGGTTCACAGTAAAGATATACGGAACAAACGGCCTTCTACTATCATATTTCCCGAATCGA
This sequence comes from Brevibacillus sp. DP1.3A, assembly GCF_013284245.2. Classification (NCBI taxonomy): domain Bacteria; kingdom Bacillati; phylum Bacillota; class Bacilli; order Caryophanales; family Paenibacillaceae; genus Brevibacillus; species Brevibacillus sp. DP1.3A. Next base: position 5,758,675 of record NZ_CP085876.1, read on the forward strand.
AACGGTACGCCTTTTTGTTAGGCCTTTTTTGTTAAACGGATCACATCCAGCAAATCGATTTTTTGTCTTGTTTTTTCATGATACAGCCACTTTTCCTGAACATGATCCACAAATAAAATTCCGTCTAAATGGTCGATTTCATGCTGCATACAAACAGCTAGGAATCCGTCTCCCGAAAGGATCATTTCCTCACCTTGTCTGTTCAACGTCTTTACCTTTACATGCTCGGCTCTCTTTACATTGCCATAGTAACCCAGAAAAGATAAGCAAGCTTCCATCCCGATTTGTTCGCCACTCTTTTCTATGATTTCCGGATTAATGAGCTCAATTAATCCATCTCCACAATCCATGACAATCACTCTGCGAAGAATGCCTACTTGAGGTGCGGCAAGGCCAGCACGGCCGTCCGTGGCATATAAGGTTTCAGCCATCTCATCCAGTAGCTTGAACGTTTTCGCATTCAGCTCATCCACTGGCTTGGCTACTTTGCGCAAGATTGGGTCTCCAAAAGGCAAAATCTGTTTCACTGCCATCTTTTTATGCTCCCTTCACTCTATTAGGCGGTGTATATGCCCACAAGTCATTTGGTGTACACTCCAGAGCTGTACAGAGTGCATCAAGTGTCTCGGCTTTCATTTGTTTGGGTTGACTGGTTAGTAAAGCACTGATGGAGGCTGGAGACAGACTGTAATTTGCTTTCTCTTTCAACAGCCTTGCTAAAGCGGCTCCCGTCCAAACTCCTCTTTCTGCCATTACTTTTCGCAACATCCAGACAAGCATCTTTTCACCCCTCAAAAATTTCGGCATCAACTAATTTTATTAGGCAACACCTAATATACCATATTTTGCATACAGAAATAAAAAAACGCCAAATAATTGGCGTTTTTGACGTTCTACGTTTCTGATCGATATGTTTTTCCCAACTGATCACTTAGACCAAAATAATGGCGGAAGTTGTAAATCAGCGGATTCCATGCTTGTGGATTCACGTGTTGAGCACTTTGGACAATCTGTTTGTCTGCATGGACGTGACGCACTTCTGTCTCCACAATCGCAAACATGTCGGCATATTCCGGAAAACGGATTGTGCGGACGACAGCTTCGAGTTGAAGAGGGCATTCTCCCACTCGCTTTGGACGAACGCTATCAGAGTCAACAGGAGTCAGCTTGGCTGCCTGAAACTTATCCGCTTCATAACGGAAGCCCAGTTCTTTTTTATAGGCGGGTACGGGATTGCTGCCTGTTAGCGGAGCCAATGCTTCTACTTGCTGCCACATGGAGGCATCCGGCAAATTGATGACACACTCCGGCCGCTGACGCAAATTTTCCAATCCATGCGAGCCAAACCCGAGTCCTAGAATGACATAATTTCCTAACGCCCATGACGATGAAATGGGACTGATATTCGTTGTTCCATCTTCATTTTCAGTCGTCAACAGGACGACGGGAGTTCCGTAATACAAAATCTTCGGCTGGATGGTCGTATGGCTAGTCATGAACATAGCCTCCTTTGACTAGAATCACTCTTGCTATGACTTATTCTAGTCGAGGATTATTTCCATCGCGCTCGAAGTATGAATGTATGCTTACCTCCGCAACTTAGCGTGCTCCTGCTTTTTGCAGGATTTGTACTATCTCGTGATAACCTCGTTCTTTTGCACGATACAGAGGTGTTTTTCCTTCGCTATCCGGGATGTTCACATCAGCGCCATGGTCGATTAACAGTTGGACCATCTCTTGTTGTTTTTTTCTTCCATCGTTCAATACGATTGCTTCCATCAGTGCTGTCCAGCCTGGATTGTTCACATGGTTGACGTCTACATCGGTCCGGGTAAGAAGCTCCTTTGCTACTTCCACATACCCATGTTCTCCCGCTGGAATCAAAGGTGTTCCTCCGAAACGGTTGTAAATCTTCGTATCTGGGCCTGCATCGATAACCAGCTTCAAGATTTCTAAGTACCCTTCTGCTCCCGCATACAAGAACGGATTATCTTGCCGGTCGTCCTGAATATTGATGTCAGCTCCTGCTTCAATGAGGACCTTCACGGTTTCCACATGGTTGCCGTGTGTAGCAGCCATCGCCGCTGTTCTTCCACGATCATCCTGTGCGTTTATCTCAGCCCCTGCTACCAGGCTCGCCTTGACTTCATCGGTTTTGCCCTCGGCTGCTGCAGAGAGTAGTTTTTTGTTCAGTTCTTTCACTTCTTCTTGTGATAGAGTTGGTTTTTTCCCTGGTTGAGACTGTTGCTGTGGTGGCTGTGGTGTTGCTGGTTGTTGTTGCTGCTGCTGGGCGGTCGTTACAGCCGGAGCTGTTGTGGACGGTTCATCCATGCAGCCAGTCAACAGCATTCCGAATGGGATTGTAGTGAGAATGAGTTTGTACATTTGGCACCTTCTTCCTTGGTATGTTATTGAGATATAGGCCTAAGCCCGGTTGCGTACCGAGCTTAGAGTGCCTGTTAAGAGGTTTCGTTCGTGATTATTTTGTCGTGAAGGTAAGTCCTGCCCATTGCCCTACAGGAGTAACGGAATACAGGGTGTTTGGTTCTAATTTGCCGCCGTTCATGATCTCAAAGATTCCCGTAGCGCCTTTGCGTGTTGTTACCTTGTATTGGGCAACAAGCTCTGTCCCATCTGGTGCTGTAAGCGTGATTTGGCGGAAAGCAAACAGTTCATCACGCGGGTCTGTGCTGAGTCTTACCTCCAGCGTAGTCTCGTTTACTTCTTTTACAGAGCGAATCGTAAGCGGATTGATCGCTTTTGCAGTGAACTTGGCATCCTTAATATCGGCCCAATCAGATGTAACGGTGTATTCTACACCTGGGATCAGTGTCTCCCCTGCTGGCAAACGGAATTTTGGCTCCTGTCGACCATCTGTGGCTTGTGTAAATGGAACGTACGTCGCTGCGATTGGCTCGCCACCCTCTGGCGTGATGTACACTTGTGCCATTCTCAGAGATGAAATGATCTCATAGCTCTTTCCACGGTAGCGATTGTTTTCATCCAATACAAAATCCAGACCATTTCGTTTCCCGACATTAGAAGCAATCACATTTTCATAGTCCGTTACGCCAGCACGCAGGCTTGATTCGATCTCAATCGTATCGTACGCTACCTGACGGGCTTCGACCATGTCCAGCCTATCGCTGTTTGTTTCAAAAGTGCCTGCCTCATCGTCTTTGTATGTCAACGTGTAAGTCATGTCGGAAGCCTGAGGAGTCGTTGGAACCAAGTAGGTAGCGGTTGTCCCTGTTTTTAATTGCGGGATATTGCGAATCGTCAAACCGTTATCAAATTGGAAATTTTCCTGTGCTTGCGCAAGCGCCAGATCTTCTGTTACGAGTGGAGCTGAGAAGGTAACTTCCAATGTGATCGGATTGAGCGACTTGATGCTACGTACTTCTGCATTTTCATCTGGTTGGGCATCCGTTGTAACAGACACGTTTCGCGCTGTAGCCCATTCTCCTACTGGTCTCACCTGATAGATGACATTTGAAGCCAGCTCTTCGCCGTTCATGATTTCAAACGTTCCCGTTGCTCCTTTGCGCGTCGTAAATTTGTATTGGGCAACCAGCTCTGTTCCATCTGGAGCTGTCAACGTGATGCGGCGGAGTGGAAAAATCTCTTCGCGCGGATCGCGTCGCAGTGTGACATCGAGTGTTGTTTCACTTGTAGCTTCTACAGACTGGATGGTAAGTGGATCAAATTCTTTCGCCGTAAAGGTAGCGTCACGGAAATCAGCCCAGTCAGCGGAAACCGTGTAAGTGACACCCGGCTCAAGCTGCTCTCCCTCTGGCAGACGGAATTTCGGTTCTTGACGACCATCCGTATTCTGGGTGAACGGAACGTAAGTAGCAATGATCGGCTCACCGTTTCTTGGTGTCAGAGTTACTTGTGTACCGCGCAAGGAAGAGATGATTTGGTATTCCTTTCCTTTGTAACGGTTGTCCTCATCTAGTTCAAAGTCTAGACCGCCTCGATTGCCTGCGTACGCTTCGATTACATTCCCGTAATCTGTTACGCGGTCACTAAGGCGCGACTCTAGCTCAATGGTATCATTGTCTACTTGACGTGCCTCTCTCATATTGATTTGTTCTGTGTTGGCTGCGAAAGTGCCTACTTCCTCGCCTTTGTAGCTAAAGGTATACGTCGTTCCTTCCTCTTGCGGGGTAGTAGGTACGATGTAGGTAGATTTGAATCCAGTTTTTAGCTGTGGAACATTTCGAATGGATAGGTCGTTATCAAATTCGAAGTTTTTCTGTGCGTTGTTGAGTGCCACTTCTTCTGAGCTGAGCGGCTCTGCAAAGGTGATCTCTAGTGTAATGGAATTCAGAGACTTGATGCTCGTTACCTCAACAGCTTCGCTTTCGGCCTGCTTATCATGAGAGGCTGCTCTCGCGACTGTATCCATGTTCAGAACGTTGAAAGGAACCGCTACCCCTGTTCCAAGCATCGACGCAAGTATAAGTAGTGAGAGGTGCTTTTTCGTTTTCTTCATACGATCATCTCCTTGTCTACGATGGGGGATCAACCCTCTGAATCTATCGTAGTCGGTAGAGATAAACTCCTACTAAACCTGTTCTTAATGAACTATTTCGTAAAGATTAACTTTTTCTAAAAAAATGACAATGGACAGAAGAAAAAACAAAAACGCCAATCACTTTGGCGTTTTTGCGTTCGTTTATTCGGTTATGCCTACACCTTAAATCGGCGAATCATGTGCTGTAGCTCTTCTGCCATATGGGAAAGAGCTGTTGCTGACGAAGCGATTTCCTCCATAGAAGCGAGCTGCTGCTGTGTAGCAGCGGAAACGTTTTGCGTGCCATCAGCAGTCAAGTCGGAAACTTCGCTGACCAGCTCCATCGCTTGTACGACTTGTTCGGAATGGGCTGATACTTCCTGGGCAGATGCAGACACGTCGTGAATATGGTCGGCTACTGTGCCAATCGAGCTCTGAATTTGACCGAAAGTTTCGCCCGCACGATGAACGACGCGAATCCCTTCTTGTACTTCCCGGGTGCCTGTTTCCATCGATTCGACCGCGACTTTTGTATCTGTCTGAATCGTACTGATCAACTGCGCAATTTTTTGGGCGGACTGAGCCGATTGCTCTGCCAGCTTCCGTACTTCATCTGCAACAACCGCGAATCCACGGCCGTGCTCTCCTGCTCGTGCTGCTTCGATCGCTGCATTGAGGGCGAGCAAATTGGTCTGATCCGCAATGCCTGTAATGACCTCAATGATCTCTCCGATTGCTTGAGAATGATTACCCAGACCGTCTACCACGGACGAGAGCTCACTCATGGAAGTGTGGATCGCATTCATTTGTTGAACCGCTGCCTGTATCGACTGGTTCCCTTCTCCTGCCATGTTTGCGACTTCGCTCACCATATTGGATGTTTGCTGTGCGTTATTTGCGATTTGACGAATTCCTCGTGACATATCATCAATGGATTTCGCCCCATTGTCTACACTCGCTACCTGGCGATCAACGCCTGCTGCCACTTCTTGAACAGTAACAGCAATCTGTTCGGTGGCCCTGCTCGTCTGATCTGCACTTGCTGTCAATTGCTCTGCCGATGCGGCTACCTGCTCGGAAGTTCCGCCTACCTGACGAATGACAGTAGTTAAACTGCTAGTCATCTCATTGAACGAATTCGCCAGATCCAAAATCTCGTCACGAGTTTTGACAACCAATGGCTCCACACGTAAATCACCATCAGCCACTTTCTTCATCTCTTCCATCAAACGCAAGATCGGTCGACGGATACTTGACGTCAGTACGACAGCTAGCGTCACACACGCAATGATAGAGATAACCAAGATAATATTCAGGTCCCGCTTGACTGACTCATACAGTTCCGCACTTTCCGTGCCAGCGCGCTGTGCTCCCTCACTGTTATACGTCATCATGGCATCCAAATATTTTTTGCGTTCTAAAAACAATTCACTGCCTTTTTTCTTGATGCGATCCAGCTCGGCCATATCTGCATCGGTAGCTGGCCTTCTGATGTCGACCTTTTTGGCGATTGCCACGTATTGCGGACTGAATTCCTCAAATTTTTTCAGCGCCTGCTTCAATCCTTCAAAATTGTTACGGTCCTCTTCACCGAAAATCGTTTTTTCATAGCTGGTCAATAAACCGTCCATATAGGCAAATTGGTCATCGACTTGCTTTGCATACTTGTTCTTGTCATCCATGTTCTCTGACGTAAGCATGGTTTGCGTAACTCCGTAAACGGATTCCAGTGTCATGTTGATCTTCAAAATATCTTCCAGACCTGGGCGCCAATTCGTATTCATTTCCACCATCTTCTGATTCATCTGTTCCATCTTGGTAATGGTCATGATCCCCATAATCAGCATGATGACCAGGATCAGCGCGAACGCACTACCCAATTTTTTTCCGATCGTCCATTTCATTTCGTAAACACCACTTTTCTTAACTTATGATGATAGCGTAATCTCCTTTTCCCTCCCAACTGATGGAATAAACCTTGTTGCGCACAAAAAAATTGATATTTACAAAAAAAATAAAATCCACAATTCAGAAAACTCCTGTAAGATAGATGAAAATAAACCGGAATGGAGGACTGATGATGCAAAACTACGACGTCATTATTGTTGGAGCAGGATCGATGGGAATGGCAGCTGGTTACTATCTGGCGAAGCAAGGCGTGCGTACACTCATGATCGATGCCTTTGATCCCCCACACACGATGGGTAGCCATCATGGGGATACCCGTATCATTCGCCATGCGTATGGAGAAGGAAAACAGTACGTCCCGCTTGCGTTGCGAGCGCAACAGTTGTGGTCAGAATTGGAACACGCATCCGGCATGCCGATCTTCGCCAAAACAGGTGTTTTGAACGCTGGACCCTTGAATTGTGCTTTTCTGAATGAAATACGGGAGAGCGCCGAGCAGTACTCCCTGCCGTTGGAAGTACTCAGTGCCGATGAGGTCATGCAACGCTGGCCAGGAATCAATCTGCCTGCTGATTACTATGGTTGCCTGGAGCCTACCTCAGGTATGCTTTATTCTGAAAACGGCATTCGCGCCTATCGAGAGCTCGCCCTTGCCTCAGGAGCTAGGCTGTTGACGAACACGCCAGTCACGCAGTTGGAACCAGCAGGAAATGGGTTTATCGTGCATACGGAATCTGCCAGCTACCACGGCGATAAAGTCCTTCTATCCGCTGGTGCTTGGAATGGCTCTCTCCTTGACTCATTGGGCTTGTCCATCCCTCTCACCCCTACACGCAAAACGGTCGCCTGGTTTGGTGCAGATGAGAGCCAGTACAGTGCGGATGGCTTTCCCGCATTCATCTTTCGCCTTCATGACTCCATGTTCTACGGATTTCCCAGCTTTGATGGCACTGGTGTAAAAATCGGACGTCACGATGGAGGTCAAGCCATCGATCCCGACAAATTGGAACGTACTTTTGGCACCTATTTATCAGACGAAGGCGATGTTCGCTCTTTTTTGGAAGCGTATATGCCTGGGGCAGCCGGACCATTGCGACAAGGCAAGGTATGCATTTACACCATGACACCAGATGAGCATTTCGTCATTGACCGTCATCCTGAACATCCACAGCTTGTATTTGCAGCAGGCTTTTCCGGGCACGGTTTTAAATTCGCCAGTGCGATTGGGGAAGCGACCAGCCAACTGCTGGTAGAGGGAGCATCCTCCCTTGACCTGTCTATGTTTTCTTGGAAGCGATTCTCCTGTCCAGCATGATTGAAAAAAGCCTCTCGCCGCATTTATGGCAGGAGGCTTTTGTTCGTTTTACCACTCCCAAGACAAAGAACCGATCTGCGCTGTAATTCGACTGCTCGCTTGTATGGGATGGCCGAAAACTCGCATGACAGAACGACCGTTGTCGTAGGGAAACAGGTAGGCGAAACCAGGCCGAGTCGCCTGATTGACCAGATAGGCGGACCTCATTGCTCCCTCTCTTCGTTGTTCATTCAAAAACGCTACCATCTCATTCGCTCGTTTGATCCCCGCACCATGCCCATAATACAATCCATTGCCGAGCACTACTGCATTTTCCCCTTGCCACTGCGGTGTCGCGCGATCGTAATCAGGATTGGCAAAATAAATCACATCACCAGGCAAGAAGGTATTTGTCCTTATTGTTTGCAAGTCCAGATCCTGATCGTACCGCCAGTCATATAGCAAGATGTCTGAAAACATTCTCTCAAAATCCGGTAAACGAATGGACTGTAGGACTGCATGATAAATAATAATGACCATCGCCGTAGCGCACTCCGTGGCGTATTTTTGTCCCTCACGAAAAATATTGATAATCCCGCTGGATGGCAGCACTCCCGGTCGCAAGCGGAATCCGCCCTGGTCTGTTCGAATCCAGAATGCTGGATTGGCACGAGATTCTTCAAAAGTAGAAAAGGCCAGGCCGCTTTCGTTCAGTGCCAAGGCAGACCTCACCAGATGATCGCGCATTTTCAGTTCAAATTGCAGGAGTTCAGGAGTCGGATATTCAAATGTTTCATCACTACGTGCCATAATCGCTACCGTTTCACGCTGTACCGGATTTAATCCCCATTCCGCTGCCAACGAGGCGGGATTAGCTGGTCTCCCCGCTATGACGATCATATACAACCTCCCCTTCACACACTGTCCTTCTTATTTGTATGCGAATGCCCATGTCCACGTGATCGACGAAGAAAAACCATCAGATAAGCACGGAACATTGTGGAGGAGAAGAAAAAGCACAGTTCTCTTCGACTCTGACACGCCAGCAGTGGGGATTCACTGGCCGTCTCCACTACAAAAAGGGGACCGTCGAGCCAAAGCCACCCTACGGGCGGAAGATTATCAGGGGAGAAGTGTTCGACAAGCGTGATCCCCTTTTTGTAGTTCCGACTGGGTAGGCGTTGTCAAGGTCTACGAGCCCTGTGCTTTTTCTTCTCACTAGCCTTGTGCGTTGATCGGTACCTTCTAATAAAAAAATCCCTCGCCTGTTTGAGCTGACGAGGGATCCCTTTTTATCCTTGTGCTTGTTTTACTGTATGTGGTGTCGGGGTCGAGACGTGCTTTAAGCGTGAGAACATATAGCAGCCGACAATGACGATCATACTGCCGAGTAATTGGATGATGGTCATACGCTCCCCGAGCAAAAGAAAGGCGAGAATGGCCGTAAAAATAGGATTGAAATTGAGGAACATACCGGCTGAGGTTGCGCCAACCTTTTGTACACCGATATTCCACAATACCATACTGACAACAGTCGCCATTACACCAACGTAGAACAGCGACAGCCAGAACGTCCAATCTGTGTTGCTAATCGTAAATGTGGTGACATTAAAGGGCAGCATCAACGCGACACCGAAAATCCCTGAGTACAGTGTGGACATCATCGGCGAGACCGTCTTCATCGCCCAACGCCCGCATACAGAGTAAATCCCCCACATGGCGACAGCGGCGAGCATCCACAAATCCCCTGTGTTGAAGTGCAACTGGGACAAGTGTGCGAAGTCTCCTTTTGTCATCACCACAAGCACGCCTGCAAACGAGACGAGCATCGCGACAATCTGCAACGGTCGAATTTTATCGCCCATCAGCAAAAAGGAAAAAATCGTGATCGAAACCGGATTCAGCGTGGACAATAGACCGACATTGGTCGCGTCTGTCCGCTCAAGCGCCCAGAACATGAATAAATTAAAAAGTGCTACGCCGGTCACTCCCATCACGATCAAAGGAAGAAGTGCCTCTCGCGTTGGAAAAATCCGCTTTTCGCGTATCCAAACAACCGGCAACAAGCAAACAACAGCAATGAGCCAGCGCAAATTGGTCAGCGTCAAGGAAGACGCGTGCCCGACAAGAAATTTACCGACAACAAAATTCCCTCCCCAAAGGAAGCTGGTACAGAGTAATAGGACGATATACAGCGGTCTCATGATGCCTCCTGCCATGTTGAAAGAGTTATGGAGCTTTTATTTGTCCTCTATCATACACCTTTCGCCAGCATTTGGGCGGTCATGTTGCACTTTCCATTTTTATCCTTTTACAAATAAAAAAAGGGGCTATCTAACAGCCCCTTCCCTCACACAGCCAGCCACGACATGATCACCGGCAACAAGGTAAACGCCCATACCACCGTAATCATCGCTCCGGCGATCACAGCCAAAGTCGCACTGCTTCCTTCTGTTTCCCCACGCTCAAAAGCTTTTACCATCCCCAACGCATGTGCGCCCATTCCGTACATCAAGCCGATGGAAACAGGATGACGGAGCCTCATTCTCTTGATGATTTTGGGAGCCAAAAAAACGCCTGCGAAGCTGGTCAGCATGCCGAATACCGCCGTCATCGTAGGCAAACCACCAATCGCCTCAGTTACGCTCACCGCAATCGGCAGAGTAATCGAGCGAGGAATGACGCTAATTGCCGCTTCTTTTCCCAGACCGACTAGCATCGTCGTGGAGACACCTGCAATGATGGCAATGAGGGAACCCGTAGCGAGACTCGTCAAAATCATCCGGCGATGCGCCATTAACACCGACCAATTTCGGTACAGCGGAATCGCAAACGCCACTGTGACTACGCTCATCATCTCACTAATAAGCGAGGTCGCTTCACTGTACACCTGATAAGGAATGCCTGCGATAAGCAAAAACACAATCAATCCGATCGGCGCCAATAAGGCCGGAGAAAACAGCAGAGACGGTCTTTTCTTGTTGAACCGTTTTGCTGCATAGAAGAAAACGAGTGTCAGGAGCACGCTAGACGTTTTCCACAGGATCATGCTGTTTCACCTCTCCACGATTGAACATGCGCTCAGCAACAACACCTGTCGAAATCATCACTAGTGCACAACCACTTACGACGACCACAAGCACCAGCAATCCTTTTATACCTAATAACCAGGGATACTGCATCATCCCTACCAACGATGGTACGAAAAACAGGATCATCTGCGAGAATAACAGAGTCGCTCCTGCTTCCACCCACTGTAGACGAATCAAGCCGGTATACAGACAAATGAACAAAAGCGCGAGTCCGATCAGACTGCCGGGAACAGGAAGGTGAAAAAACGAGCTCACCCATTTCCCAAGCCAGGTGAAGCCGAACAATAGCAAAACTTGTGCGATGATGGAAAACCATCTTTTCATCGAGACCACCCCAGTTGCTTTACAAAGGTTGTTCAAAAAGTCACCTTTTGAACGAGTTACCTTCATTCTAAGCCGTCTCGATTCCATTCGTACAATACATAAAAATCATCATTTCTATTCCATTTGGTTATGGCTGTACATTTTCTCTACAAACGATATGAAAGCCTTTGTCGCATGCGATAAATACCCTTCTTTTCGATAAATCAAGGCATACTGCCAGTCAATCACTGGGTAGGAAATGTTGACGGTGTGCAATTGTCCGTTATTCAAGCGTCTCACAATGGAGCGTGGAATGAGTGATATTCCCAGTTGGGTAGCCACCATCTCTCCGACAAAATCCCATAAAGAGCTCATGTAAGCGACTTTCGGTTCAAAGCCGGACAGCTTACACGCTTGGCGCACCACATCATGCATCGCGTACTCTTCGGTAAACAAAATGAAAGCCTCGTCCTTGAGCTGTTCCAAGCTCACCTCATCGACTTCCGCGAGCCAATGCTCCCGATGAACGATCGCGACCAGATCCTCTGCGAGCAAGGGAACCGCCACAAATTTTTCCTGATCCGCTGGAAGAACGGTTAATGCCACATCGATGCTTCCTTGCTCCATTTGGATTTCAAGCAGCTTGGCGCTGAATTCCTTCATCTCGATATCGATGCCTGGATACTGCTTTTTAAACAAGGCGATCACATTCGGCAAGAGAAAAGAACCCACCGTCGGCATCATGCCCAGTTTGACCCGACCACGCTCGACATTTCGCAATTCTGCAATCGACAACGACATGCCTTCCATCAGCTGCAACACTTTGGTCGCATAGCTGTAGACCATTTCCCCTGCGTCTGTCAGATCCATTTTCCGCTCCGTCCGATCCAGCAGAACTACCTCAAGCTCTTCTTCCAATGCCTTGATCATTTTGCTGATAGAAGGCTGGGAGACGTGGAGGGATTGTGCGGCCTTCGTAAAGTTTTTATGTTTGACTACTTCCACAAAGTATTGCAGCTGTCGAATATCCATGATGCCCTCCGTCTTCGTCCAATCAAAAGCGTTAGCTACAGATTACCACAAGCGAGAGTATGCGAAAAAGCCAGGTACGCAGTCGCGCCCTGGCTTTTCCTCCAGCGTGAGTTACTTCACGGTTACTTGTATTTTTACGGCTTTTCCATTGTACGTAGCCGCAATCGTTGCACGCCCTGCTTTCACAGCCGTGATCTTGCCATCCGCTACAGTCACCACGGAACTGTTCGTGGAGATCCAGTCTGCATCGACTGTGACATCGACCTTGGTTTTGTCGGTATAGATAGCAGATACCTTCAAGTCTTTTGATTCGCCGACTTTGAGAGCGACCTTTTTCGTGTCAAATTCCAGCTTGGAGATGACAGCAGACTCTACAGGGATCGAGATCGTCTTTCCACCGTAAGTGGCTTTGATTCTCGTTTTGCCAGAGCCTACAGTTGTCACGACTCCGTTTTCAACTGTGGCGACTTTTGCATCGTCGGATGTCCACTTGGCTTTGCTTGTTACATCAACTTTTTCTTTGGTAGACAAGGTAGCCAGCAGTGTAACCGACTGAGTGGTGTCTGGACGCAGGTACAGCTTTTTCTTATCACTGTCCAGCTTGGAGACGACATCCACCTCTACTGAAATGGATACGCTTTTTCCACCGTACTTCACTTTGAGTTTCGCTGTGCCCGAGCCTACTGCCGTCACCAAACCATTCGTTACCGTTACGATTTCCTTATCATCGCTTTCCCACTCTGCATTGGCAGTTACATCAGAGGTAGACTTGTCAGAGAAGGTTGCTGTTGCGTTTACCTGCTTCGTGCCTCCCACGCTGAGAGCCAGTTTCTTCTGATCAGCAGTGAGCTTGGAAATCACATCGATCTCAACAGGGACATTCACACTTTTGCCCCCGAAGCTTGCTTTCACTCTTGTTTTACCGGAACTAACAGCTGTTACCAAGCCTTTTTCAACGCTGGCGATGTCACTGTCAGAGGAAGTCCACTCTGCTTGCTGTGTGACGTCTTCCGTTGTTTTATCCGTGTATTGCACGCGGACGTTCAACTGCTGCGTCCCCGCTTTTTTCAATTTTACTGTCTTTGTATCAACCACAAGCTTGGAAATCTTCTTCTGCGTACTTGTCGTCGCAGAATTTGCCAATGCCGGTACTTGGCCGACACTGGAAAAGATCAGCCCAACGGTAACAGCCGTAGCGAGCATACCTTTTTGCCAGTTTCTCATGCTCACATCCCTCTCCTTTTCCTCTCTACTTTTCCACCATTTTCTATATCGGCTAAACAGCCGTATTTGTTGAATACAAAATGGCAAAGAAAGTCATGATTCTTCTGCCCATGTCCCTGCCAAAGGAGCAAAGTGCTGCATCGCCAAAGCTCCTGCTCCCATCACGATTGCCTCCCCCCTCAATTCGGAAGGAATGACCCGAAATTTCCCCTTGAATGGCTCCCAGATCACTTGATCGCTATGCTCCTCGACCAAGTCAATGATTTCGCGATAATTCTCCACCAAATCACCGCTTACAATCACGGTATCTGGATTGTACATGCATACAATATTGTTAATCGTGATTCCGAGGTACAATGCAGTACGAGAGACGATTTCCTTCGCCCAGCGCTCTTCGTTTCTCGCTGCCGCGAACACTTGACGGACATCACTGACATCCTTCACCCGACGCGCTTCTATGATCAAAGAATTTTCGTCTATGTATGTTTGCAGGCATCCGCGCTTTCCACATTCGCACAGATTCCCATTCGGATCGAGCGTCGTATGCCCCAGCTCTCCTGCGCTATTGGAGCCCCCGCGAAACACTTCGCCATTGATAATCAACGCAGAACCGATACCCGTGCCAATGCCGATCAAGGCTGTCTTGTTCGAGCCCTTGGCAGATCCATACAAGTACTCCGAGAGGATTTTCACCTTCAAATCGTTGTCGATAACGGTTTTGATTTTCAGCCTTTTTTCAATCAGGCTAGCAAACGCTACGTCCTTCCAGTCCAACGTAGTGGAAAGCTGAACAATCCCTCGCTCATAATTGATCACCCCTGGCATCCCAATACCGATCCCGACCACTTTTTCTAGCGGAATACCTGTCTGGTTGAGCATCCCTTCGATCTCATTACAAATCAGTTCAGCCGTCTCTTCCGGAGTAGAATCCTGTGTTTTATGATCCATCCGGTGCTGTGCAATAATCGCTTCGCTAAAGTCCATGATCCCAAAGCTGATGCGCTTTTTTGCCATGTCCACGCCGATTGTATAAATGGCCCCCGGCTCAATGTCGAGCATGATTGCCTTCCTGCCCACACCTGATGAGGTTAGCTCTGTCTCTCGAATCAGTCCTTCTTCGCACAGCTCACTGACAAATCTGCCAATCGAGGTGGCGCTCATCCGCGTAATTTTGGCGATTTCTGCACGCGATATCGGTCTCTGCTTTTTGATAATGTCGAGGATCATTTGCTTGTTATGCTGCTTAGTCACGTCCTGATCTTGCTTCATGATTTTTTTCATCATACAAAACTCCTATCTTGCTTGAATTCCCGGTAGCATTCCTGCGCGATTATTCTCACACTACCTGTCGTCATTTATTACGTCAACTGGGCCAAATAAAAACCATCCGAATCACCTCGGATGGTTTCTACGTTGCTATCGCTTGTTGTTGTTCAAATCATACGGTGTCTCTTGGTAAACGTAATAGTTTAACCAGTTGGAAAACATCAAATTCGCATGTGCGCGCCAGGTGACGATAGGCTCGCGACTTGGATCGTCCTTTGGATAGTAATTACGCGGAACAGCAATATCCAAGCCTTTGTTCACATCCCGCTGGTACTCATCTTGCAAGGTGGTCGGATCATACTCGGAATGTCCTGTCACGAAAATTTGTCTGCCATCCCTCGTCGCTACGATGTAAACCCCTGCCTCATCAGACTCGGACAAAATCTCCAGCTCTGACACTTGCTCGATGTCTTCCCTGCGATTTTCGGTATGCCTGGAATGCGGAATGTGGAAGTAGTTATCAAATCCGCGGAACAGCTTCACCTTTTGCTTATTGAGTGTATGAGGGAAGATTCCGAACATTTTTTCTGGCAAAGGATGCTTCGGAACGCCGAAGTGATGGTAAAGACCCGCTTGTGCTCCCCAACAAATATGCAAGGTCGAAGTGACGTTCTCCATTTTCCAATCGAGGATTTTTGTCAGCTCCTGCCAATACGTGACGTCTGTGAACTCGAGCTGTTCCACTGGCGCTCCGGTGATGATCATGCCATCAAATCGCTGGTCACAGATCTCCTCAAACGTTTTATAAAACATCGATAAATGTTCTTCCGACGTATTTTTGGACGTATGACTGGACATGTGCAAAAGCACGATTTCCACCTGTAGCGGCGTATTCCCCAGGAGGCGGAGCAACTGTGTTTCCGCTGTTTCCTTCACTGGCATGAGGTTGAGAATGACGATCCTGAGCGGTCGTATGTCCTGTGTGAAGGCACGGCTATCCTTCATCACAAAAATATTTTCTTGGGCGAGTATTTCCGTTGCAGGCAATTCGTCGGGCAATTTGATTGGCATAAAGATCCCCCTTTCCATCCTTTGAACACAGGTAGAAAAACAATAATCCGACAAATTCGACAAAAATACTAGCCTTCCTGCCAATTCCACAAGGGAAAACGAAAAAATCCCCTTGCAAGCAAGTTGCAAGAGGCCTCTTCCCTTAAATCCAGCCGCGCGCTTCCATCGCCTCCGTAATTCGCAAAAGCGAGATCATATAGGCTCCCGTGCGCAAGTCCACCTTGTATTGATCAGAGAGTTCTTTCACGGCGCGATAGGCGTTAATCATTGTCGTTTGCAGCTTTTCGTTTACCTCAACCTCGGACCAGTAGTAATTCATCAGATTTTGCACCCATTCAAAATAAGAAACCGTTACGCCACCTGCATTGGCGAGAATATCAGGAATAACGATAATTCCTTTTTCCCGTAAAATGGCGTCAGCATCCGGTGTAGTTGGTCCGTTTGCTGCTTCTGCAATCCACTTGGCCTGAATGCTGTGGGCATTCGCTGCTGTAATGACATTTTCCAACGCGGCCGGGATCAGAATATCCACTTCCAGCTCCAACAGCTGTTCATTGGAGATGACCGTACCACCTACATACTCCAAAATGGTGGCGTTGTCTTTTAACTGACCGACCTTTTCGATGTCCAAGCCAGCAGCAGCATAAATACCTCCGCGTGAGTCACTGACCGCCACGATTTTGAAGCCCAGCTCTGTTAAAAGCCTCGCTGCTATTCTTCCGGCATTGCCAAAGCCTTGAATCGCGACAGTTGTTTGTTCCGGCTTGCGTCCAGAATCTTTTAATGCCTCGAGTATGGTAAAGACACATCCGCGGGCAGTCGCTTCGTTTCTTCCTTTGGAGCCGCCGATACTCAGTGGTTTTCCCGTGATGACTCCCGGAGAATAGGTGCCTTTTAATCGACTATACGTATCCATCATCCAGCCCATGATTTGTGGGGTCGTATACACATCGGGTGCAGGTATATCTGTCTCCGGTCCGACAATATCAGCGATGGCTTCCATGAAGCCGCGACTGACTCGTTCCAGCTCATTTTTACTGAATTCGTGGGGATCACATATGACGCCGCCTTTTCCGCCGCCATAAGGAAGACCAACCACGCCACATTTGAATGACATCCACATGGAGAGCGCCTTGACTTCATCCATTGTCACATCCGGGTGAAAGCGAATCCCTCCCTTGGTCGGTCCTACCGCATCATTATGCTGAGATCGGTAGCCTTCAAAGACACGTACGCTGCCATCATCCATCTTGACAGGAAAACTAACAGCCAATACTCGTTTGGGTCGCTTTAAAATTTCTACAGCATCGCTCCGCAATCCCAACAATGCCGCTGCAGCATCAATCTGTTTCTGTACAATTTCGTATGGATTTAGGTTTTCTTTCTCTACAGTATTTAGCATCTCTCTTCCTCCCCAATACATTTCACATGCGTTTTCCACATCACCTTGGCGCAGAGCTAAAGGATGAATGGAGTAATTATATACGATGAAAGTAAATTCAGACAATTTATTATTTCTTTGTTTTCGCATTATTGTGTTATTTTTGGTAAACAAATAAAAAACGCCCGATGCATCCTCGCGACACATCAGACGTTTTTCTCTTATTTTTTCAAATACGCCTTCATCAGCTTTGTTTTCGTCTCCCACATCTCTTCGCTGATGTGCAAACGGTAATGCTCAGGATTCAGCATGCGCAAGTATTCAGGCCAGAACAGCTTGAGCTGCTCACGATGGTAGTTGCGAATCTCTTGAAGGGTCGGCAGTTCATAGACTAGTTCCCCATCCACAAATACCGGAATGAGCAGCGACTCTGCCTGGTAGTTCTCCAAATGCTTGCTCAAATACGTATGGCTCGGATGGAACAAATGGAGAGGTGCTCCCTCGTCGACTGTTGTTTCATGTGGAAAGCACATGTAGTCAGCAATCGCTTTCCCTGTTTCCGTATCAATCAATCGGTACATATCTTTGATGCCCGGCGTTGTGACTTTTTCCGGATTTCCGGAGATTTTGATGGTCGGCTGATATTCTCCGTCCGCGCCTTCGCGCGCCACCAGCTTGTATACGCCTCCAAGTGTGGGCTGATCCGCTGCCGTGATGAGCTGCGTTCCTACTCCCCAGCTATTTACGCGTGCTCCTTGTACTTTCAGGTTCATAATCGTGTGCTCATCGAGATCATTGGAAGCGACAATTTGCACATCGGTCATGCCTGCCTTATCAAGCATTTCGCGCGTCTTGCAGGACAAATACGTCAAGTCGCCACTATCCAAGCGCACCGCCATCAGCTTTTTGCCTTGTTTCTCCAGACGTTTTCCGACCTTAATTGCATTAGGCACGCCGCTTTTGAGCGTATCGTAAGTGTCGACCAGCAAGGTTACCTGTCCTGGTAGAGCTGCTGCGAAGCGCTCAAATGCTTCCTCCTCACTCTCAAAGCTCTGTACCCATGAGTGAGCGTGCGTCCCTTTTGTCGGAATGCCAAACATTTTCCCTGCCAGCATATTCGAAGTCGCGTCGAAGCCAGCCAAATACGCTGCCCGCGTCCCCCACAGCGCAGCATCAGCCTCCTGCGCCCTTCTTGTTCCGAACTCCATAAGAACATCATTGCCCGCCACGTTTTTAATCCGCGAAGCTTTGGTCGCAATCAGCGTCTGATAGTTCATGTAGTTCAACAGGGCCGTCTCAACCAGCTGTGCCTCCATGACACGCCCCTCTACACGAATCAGCGGCTCGTTCGGGAAAACCACGGTTCCTTCCTTCACGGAGTAGAGCGAGCCCTTAAAACGAAGCTGGCGCAGCTCTTCCAAAAACTTCGGATCGTAGTTCTCCTCCTGCTCACTCAAATACTTGAGATCGCTTTCTTCAAAACATAAATTTTTTATATAGGAAACAATTCGTTCCAATCCGGCAGATACGGCGTATCCGTTTCCAAAAGGCAGCTTGCGGAAAAATGCTTCGAAAACGACCTTCTGATTGTGTGTTCCGTTCACCCAATGGGCGTACATCATGTTGATTTGATATTTATCTGTGTGTAGTGCCACACCAAATGATTGCATGTCACTGAGGCCTCCTGTGTATTCCTTTCTATCATCATACCAGAAGCGTTCGCTGGTGCCCATCCGCTGTGGAGGATATTAGGGAATGTGGTATAGTATGGGGATAAAAAGAGAAGCAATCGTACAGGCTGGGAGTGAGCAAGTTGAGCAGAAAAATCGTTACGATTAGTAAAGGATTGCCTAAAAGTAATATGTACAACGGCAAGGAATATCTCTCCGGCATTTGGAAGGAGGAAGCGGACGAGCTCGTTGTCCGTTCCGAGAAAATTGATGATGACGATATCGCGAATCCAGAGTACCACGGCGGCCCAGATCGCGTCGTCTGTGCGTATCCTTTTGAACATTATGCCCATTGGGAGAAGTTATTCGGCCAACCTCTGACCAATGCGGCATTCGGAGAAAATCTCACGCTCGCTGGCATGACCGAAGAGCAGGTCTGCATCGGGGATGTGTATCAATTCGGTGATGCCATCCTGCAAGTGACCCAAGGCAGATTTCCTTGCGCGACCATCAACAAGCGCAACAACAATAACCAGCTGCTCAAAGCGGTGGTGGAAATGGGCTATACGGGCTATTTCTTCCGCGTCTTGCAGGAAGGAACGATCAAGCCAGACTCCAAGATTACCCTCATCACTGCACATCCAAAACAAGTAACGGTAGCGTCGATTCACCACTTATACTTCCATGACAAGTCACCATCCCTAGAGACGGTACAGCGTATGCTTGAGGTAGAGGAATTGGCGCAACCCTGGCGAAAAAAACTACTGGAAAAGGTTGTTCAACAAGTCGACTTTTGATCATGAAGTAATCAAGAAAGCGGATTCGACATCGAAAGTGGCGTTCACCTTCGAAGTCCGGTGCTCGTGTAGTCTCCCTACACTCCGCTCCTCCTTCTTCAGGTTCTCGCCACTTTCTCGATGCTGAAAAGTCGACTTTTGAACACGTATCGAAATAGCAGCAGCAATAGCGAAAGGAACGTCTCATGCGAATTAATAAGTTCATCAGTGAAACCGGCATTTGCTCACGAAGAGAAGCCGATAAATTAATCGAGGCCAAGCGCGTGACGATCAATGGCCAACTCGCGGAACTGGGAAGTACAGTTGCGTCAGGAGATGACGTGCGCATCGATGGGCAGCCGCTCGGCGTCAAAAAGAAAGATGTCTACATCGCCTTGAATAAGCCTGTCGGAATTACGTGTACCACTGAACTACACGTCAAAGGCAACATCATCGATTTCGTCAATCACCCGGAGCGGGTTTTTCCTATCGGGCGACTGGATAAGGATTCGCAAGGACTCATCCTGTTAACCAATGACGGAGATATCGTAAACAAAATTTTGCGTGCGGAGAACAATCATGACAAAGAGTACATCGTCACCGTAGATAAGCCCATCACGGCGAATTTCTTGCACGGAATGGCAAACGGCGTACGCATTCTCGGAACGACCACAAAGCCTTGCGAAGTAACCAAAGTCAGCGACCGCGTCTTCAATATCGTGCTGACGCAAGGGCTGAATCGACAAATCAGACGGATGTGCCAAGCTTTTGGTTATCAGGTGCGAAAACTTGAACGGGTACGCATCATGAACATTGCCCTGGGAAATTTGAAATTGGGGCAATGGCGCAATCTGACGGCCAAGGAATTGACTGATCTGAATAAAAGCTTGTGAAATAGGGACGGGTTGGAGTCTGTATCGTGGCTCCTTCCCGTCTTCCGTATTTGTATGTAAATATTTTATCTTTACTGAAAACTCTCATTTACAGGCTCCCCTTCTCCGTTTACCATATAGAAAATCATGCGAGAGAAAAGAGGTGGAGAGATTCTCCCCGCACACTTTTTGGGGTGAATCTTGCGAGGATGAAACTGGTTTGTGTCGATTGCAGCAAGGAAGTGCCTGCCCATTTATTTGACTATCAATGCACGTGCGGTGGCTTGTTTGACATTATTCACGATACGTCAGCCATCGATGCCCAACAGCTCAAGCGCGTCTTTCACGAGCGGCTGTCAGAGCGCATGACACCTTATGCGAGCGGGGTATGGCGCTACAAAGAGCTGATTTTCCCCGAGCTTCCTGAAGAGTACATCACGACCAAGTACGAAGGAAATACAGGACTGTACGCATCTACACTCATCCAATCGTATGTAGGAAGCAACAGCAAGGTATGGCTGAAGGCACAAAGCGAGAATCCAAGTGGTTCATTCAAAGACAACGGGATGACTGTCGCCGTATCACACGGGCGTTCACTAGGCTATCAACGCTTCACCTGCACATCGACTGGCAATACCTCATCCTCTCTCGCCATGTATGCAGCACTCACCCATGGCGAATCGTACGTGTTTGTTCCGAACAAAAACATTTCTTTGAATAAAGTCATGCAAACACTCGCCTACGGAGCAAAGGTCATCAGCTTTGATGGGACTTACGATGATGGCATCCGCTTTTACGAGCAATACAGCAAAGAGCTCGGCCTCTACATCTGCAATTCGATCAATCCATTCCGCATTGAAGGGCAGAAGAGTATCGTGTACGAAATTGCCCAGTACCTCAATTGGAACCTCCCCGATTGGGTGGTCATCCCTGGAGGAGCGCTAAGCAATGTGACAGCTCTCGGAAAAGGCTTGCAGGATTTGAAAAATCTCGGGTTCATTGAGAAAGTTCCTCGTGTGGCACTCGTACAGGCGGAAGGTGCTAGTCCATTCCATCGCATGGTCGCAGGCGGACACACCGAGCTGACACCCGAACCCAATCCATATACACGTGCCTCCGCGCTGAATATCGGCAATCCGCCCAGCTGGAAAAAGGCACTACGTACATTAGATGAAACAAATGGCGTTACCTGCTCCGTGACTGATCAAGAGATTCTCGACGCCAAAGCATGGGTGGATAAGAGTGGGATCGGCTGCGAGCCCGCCTCTGCTGCTACAGTCGCAGGATTGCGCAAGCTTATCGCAGGACAAGTGATCGACAAGTACGAAACAGCCGTGTGCATTTTGACAGGAAACATGCTGAAGGACACTGATGCACTGCAAGAGTATCATTTGGGGGAATCGGTGTCAGCGAGCTATCCGAATACAATTGTTTCGGCACAGCTTACACTGAAAGAGATTGGCGCCATGCTTTCGTAACAGCTCATCTAAATTTTTTAGTCAAAAATATGCGCGAATAATTTGCTATCCTTTCAATATCCTGTTATGCTAGTAGAGAATTATTTTTGTTCGAACAACGGATAGCGTAGATAGCAAATTTTCGTCTAGATGATCCTGAGAGCAAGGATAGTAATATATGTGTGTTACACACGTAGGAGGCAATAATAATGGAACAAGGTACAGTAAAATGGTTTAACGCAGAAAAAGGTTTTGGTTTTATTGAGCGCGAAGGTAAAGAAGACGTATTCGTACACTTCTCTGCTATCCAAAGCGAAGGTTTCAAATCCCTTGACGAAGGTCAAAAAGTTACTTTTGACGTAGAACAAGGCCAACGCGGACCACAAGCTACTAACGTTCAAAAAGTTTAATAGCCACACACAAAAAACAGACTCCTGTAAGGGGTCTGTTTTTTTGTTGTCTAAAACACAAATAAAAAACCCTACTCACAGAAATGGAGTAGGGAATGCTACAGAACAGTAAATGGTAGACTCAGTATAACACAGTAAATAGCTCTTCCTAAAATTTTTGTATTTTCAAATACGGATTATTCAACCGTAGGTAGTTTGGAACGTAGAATATCCGTAATTTGCCCCCGCGCTACACGCAGCAGCCCTTCTTTTTCCATTTTCTTCAATGTCCGGCTAATCACTTCACGAGCAGTCCCCAGCTCAATTGCCAACTGATCATGTGTAATGGCGAGCGAATCATTCTCCGCACCTGTATGCTCGATCAAATATTCGGAAATCCGAACCCGAATGGATTTAAAGTTAATGTCGTCAATCAAGTTCGACATGATAATCAATCGACGCGCAAATGATTGAAAAATATACTGGCGAAAGCCTTGATGCTTCTCGATCCATTTCTTATAAATCTTCGTTGGGACGTTCAAGACCATACTCGGCTTCTCCACGCAAGCCGATGCTTCATACACCGTTTCTCCCAATATACTAGACGCGATGAGTGGGCAGCACTCGCCAGCCGATAGCCTGTACAACGTAACCTCTCTCCCATCGCTGCTCAGTTTGAAAATACGAACCAGCCCATCCAAGATTAATGGCGCATTCTCCAAAAACTCGCCTTCATCAATGGTAAAGTTGGCTGGAACCGTAGTGATGGAAATTCCCTCCTCTTGCCACTCTTCTGGAGTAAGTGCCGCCAGACTTGGAAAACGTGCAAGGACTTCAGCAATCTGCTCCTTTTGCATATGGACGAAGAACCTCCTTGTGAAAAAAATAACTTGGTGACAAAGTCACAGATTACCGATACAGATTTTTATTATTATTGCACTCAAGAGGAACGAACACAAGAACACCTGTTTAATTAGAAATCGCTTCGTTAACACTAACGAACGATCATCATGAAACGAAGGAGATGTTGTAAATGAGTACGTATGTATTGGTTCATGGAGCATGCCAAGGTGAATGGGTATGGGAAAAAGTAAAACCTGAGCTTGAAGCATTGGGACACAAGGTCGCGACATTGGACTTGCCTGGAAGTGGACAAGACATGACACCTCCAGAACAAGTGACACTGGATCTCTACGTAGAGAAAGTATCCGACCTGATCAAGCAACAAAACGAAAAAGTAATCCTTGTCGGACACAGCATGGGTGGCGTGGTCATTACGCAAACAGCTGAAAAAGTACATGACAAAATTGATAAGCTCGTCTACCTTTGCGCATTCTTGCCGAAAAACGGGGAAAGTCTCATAAGCAAGTCTGAAGGAGAAAAAGGCCCAGAATTCGAATTGAATGAAGCCGACATGACGCTGGCTCCGAAGCTTGAGACTGTGGAAGAAACATTTTTCAATGCAGTTGAGGATGAGGCACTAAGGCTGGCGTCGATGAAACGTTGCCGTCCGCAAGCGCTGGCTCCATTTACACAACCAGTGCAAATTACTGAAGAGAAATTCGGAAGCGTTGATCGCGTCTATATTGAAACAACTTTAGACAATGCGATCCCAATCGATTTCCAACGCAGAATGAACACAGAAACACCTTGCAGCAAAGTCATTACACTGGAAGCCGATCATGCGCCTTTCTTGTCCAAACCAGAAGAACTGGTAAATCACCTCGATCAAGTAAGCAAATCATAAAATAACCAAAAACAAGGCTGTCGACCATCATGTCGGCAGCCTTGCTTCATTCCTATTCCTCTATGTTCAACTGGCGAACCGTACGGACGAGCCTTTGCAATCCATCCCGTAGCTGTTGTTCATTCAAATAAGAATAACTGATGCGTATCCAAGATTTTAACTCTCGCTGTGGGTCACAGATCGCGCCGGGCACAAACGTAATCGATTGCTCTATGCATTTGGCCAGAAGACTTTCCATCGGGACGGAATCAGGCAGCTTCACCCATAAATTAAAGCCTCCTGGTGGGCTGGACCACTCCCAGTCGGTCACTGACAGCTCTTCCTCCATGATATCTCGGCGAATGGCCAATGCAATCCGCAGCTTTGCCAAATGCTGCTGCATCCGTTCGGAGAAGAAGTAATGCAAAAAAATCTTTTGATTCAATAGGGGCGCTCCACTGTCGGACAATGATTTCGCTTGAATCAAATACTTCATAATAGATGGACGGCATGCCACAGTCGCAATACTTAGCCCCGGCGCAATGTACTTGCTAAAGCTGCGCAGATAGATGACATAGCCCTCCGTGTCGTAAGAAAAAAACGGCAGTGGAGGCTTATCGCCGAAGTAAAGATCGCGGCACGGATCATCCTCTACGATCAGGCACTGATACTTCGCAGCCAGCTCCACCAGTCTCTTCCGTTGTTCCGCGGGAACTGTATAACCCGTTGGATTATGAAAGGTCGGATTGAGATAAAACAGGCGCGGTTTTTCTTTCTGCATCAAGCGTTCAACCTGCTCCAAATCATATCCATGCGGCGTAATTTCGATGGGAATCATATTGGCGCCCTGTCTTCTGAATACATCGATCGCAGGACTGTAAGTGGGTCTCTCCAGCAACACGACATCACGCGGCTTTACAAGGACTCTGGCAACCAAATCAATCGCTTCCTGCGAACCAGATGTAATCATCAGCTCATCGGGTGACAGGTGAAAATGATAACGGCTGACATAATAGCTGCACAGTGCTTCCCGCAGCTCCTGATCTCCCTGTGTGGTTGAGTAGGTGCCCAGTACCTTTGGATACAGATCAAACACTTTCTTCACATACTCGGAAAAATAAAGATTTGGCAATAAATTCGGTTCGATCAATGCTTTGGAAAATTGATAGGTCGCCTGCACCTGATGAATTTCAGAAAGGTGGCTCTTGTGCACATAGGCAGAAACGATTGGATCATCCATCGATTCCACTGGCAACAGGCTGCTCGGTTGTACGTAATACCCCGACTTATCCTTCACATACACGTGGCGGTTTTGTTTTAATAATTGAAATGCTTTAAAAACCGTCAGGCGATGCACATTCAATTCCAGCGCCAATGTTCGAACAGAAGGAAGCTTCTCATGTGCCCGCCACTCTTCGCGTCTGATCCGGTCCAGAAGATATTCATATACTTGCTCGAACAGCTTATCAGAATGGCTGTTTGAAAGAGCCTCCCTTTTCATGCAAGCTTCCCCCCTTTCCCCCATGATAATGGATGGATCTTTGTATCTGTTCTATTCCATTTCATCTGTTCTGTTCCCTTCCCTTTATGATGAGGAAAAGGGAGGAATCATAATGGTACTACTCAACTATGTGGTCATGTGCTTGATATTCGGAACGACCTTTCTGGCAATCAAAGTCGGTATTGATGCGGGGGCCCCGCCGTTTTTCTCAGGAGGACTTCGGTTCTTACTGGCAGGTGTCATTTTGTTTTCATTTATGCTCTGGAAAAAACAGGCGCGACTATCGCTGCTGCTTCATAAAGAAATGTTCCTTACTGGAGTCGGTTTGACGTTTGGGACGTTTGCCCCCTTGTATTGGGCGGAGCAGCATGTAAGTTCAGGAATTGCAGCCATATTATCTGCAACAGCCCCTCTCATGGTGATGCTGCTTCAGACAGGTATTACTCGGCAAAAGCTCCCCGGTATTTCGTGGGCGGGTTGCTTGGTTGCCTTTGTCGGTGTCTTTTTGCTAATTTTACCCGGTGTGACCATCTCATTCAGTCTCCTTTGGCTTACAGGGTGCATGGTAATCATATTCGGGCAAATCTTTTATTCTGCTGGTGCAGTTTACTCCCGTAGCGTCATTCAACGGTTTCAAGACACCTCCCCCATCGCTTTGAACGCCGCACAGATGATGTATGGAGGAGCCATGCTGCTTGTATTATCTCTGTTCACCGAGCAAGTGCATATCGAATCGATGCTCACGGCTAATGCGATCCTCTCGCTCCTGTACTTGATCGTCGTTGGTTCCATGATGGGGCACACCATATTCTATTGGCTCGTCGCCAAGACCAACCCTGTGTTTCCCTCCACGTGGCTCTATATCTCTCCGTTGATTGCCTTAAGCCTGGGCGTCATCCTGTACAATGAGCCGCTTTATCTCCTGTCGTTGGCAGGGGGAATTACGATTATTGTCGGCATTATCCTGATTAATAGGGATGGCTTGAAGCAGTTGATGGGTAAAAAGGCAAACAAGCTACGAGACGTAAGCCATTCATGAAAAAGAAGGAGTACCACAAGAAAGCTTAGCGCTTTGTGGCACTCCTCTATTCCATCTATTATTGTTTCATTTCGTTAATCTGCTCAGCGATTTTGATCAACCCGTCTTTGGATACAGCTTTCTCATCAGCACGCACAGAGTATTCCAGTTTTGTTCCATTTTTCACCCATTCGATCCAATGAAAATTTTCACCTTTTTCCGATGTATACGTCATGAGAGCCGCTTCATTATTGCCAACCTTGATCTTTTCCAAGCCGTCAGCGTTAGTACCCGCACTGCCTCCGTCCGCTATGCGTACCTCTACCCTTACTTGGCCTTTCTCTGACTTATAAGCGACACTGGTAAAATCGTACTTGTTGCTTGAAGGAATTTCTGTGAAGGCGTATTCTTTGTTTTCTTTGATGGCTTTTGCCTTTAGTGCCTCGAGGTCCACCATGTACTCGTAGTTTTCTTCATAGTGTACATCACCTTCATCGAAACGGAAGCCTCCAGCAAGCTCGGCTGGAAGCGTGAACATCTTCCCTACAACCGGCTCCATTTCCTTCCATGTTTTATAAGTCATCGGCTTAGATACCATTGTGATATACGGTTGTTTATATATTGACCAGGTTATGTTCTTTTGGATTTCTTCCTCTTCTTTTGTCGGCTTCCAGTATATAGCGACTGAGGTCCCAGGCTTCAAGCCATTAATAATTTCATTATTGACCTCATCCCGATGCTCATACATTTTCCCCCTCGCCTCCATTTTCGCCTGTTCCTCTGGGGGCATTTGCTCAATCAATCGCTGTTGTTCTTGATCAGTATACTGCGTTACCTCGTAAACCACTTCGCCCTTCTCATTTTTCAATTGAATCATTTCTACCCCTGCCCATACAGAAGACGCTCCGACAAGCATACCTACAGTGACCAGCAAGCCAATTTTCTTTTTCACGACTCTTTCCTCCTTGTTTTTCTTGGCGCGGATGGCTGCCATGACTTTATGTTTGACATCGACCTTTGGGACTGGCTTCGCTCTCAGCATGTCTTGCATGAGATTAAACGGTTTTTTGTCCATTAGCGGCCACCCCTTCCATCGTTGGCAAATAACGTTTGCACTTTTTCAAAACGCGTTCGAATCGCTTGCGCAAGGCTACAGGCTTTTTGTCCATAAGCTCTGCGATTTCCTCGTACTCTCTTTCCTCTAGCACACGTAGGAAAATAAGTGTACGTTCTTCGGCGGACAGTCGTTTCCAGACGCGTTCGATCGGCTCCTCAAAATAATTGCTATCGATGCTCTCCTCCACATAGTTGCGTCCATCCTGATCCCGGTTGTACAAAAAAGGCAAAACGCGGCTTAATTTCCTGCGCTTTAGCACGTTCGCACAATGGTTGTAAGCGATCCGATACAGCCATGCGGAAAATGACAGCGAGTACGTATACTGGTCAAGATGCTCGTAGGCACGAAACAGGACTTCCTGGACAGCGTCTTCCGCATCTTGACGGTGACCGAGCATGTGATAGCAATATGTAAAGATCGGTTGTTGATAGTGATCGATGATGAGTTCGTATTGCTCAAGAGAACCGGCTTTTATTTCTGTCAGCAGGCGCTCTATCTCTGTTTTTTCCACTGTTTGCCCTCCTCTCACTATGAATAACAATTGGCATCTTTTGTTTGTGACACCTATTTTAGAAATTTTTGAATTTACGAATAAAAATTCATTCTAAATAAAAAGGGTGCTCCACCCGTCTCGTACGAAAAATCTCGTACTTCTGGAAGGAACACCCTTATTCCATGCTTGTATTCATTTGCTTTTCCGTACGCTTGTCGAATGTCTTGATTCTTTCCCGGGAAATCGACAGCACCTGTCGGCTTCCCTTTAGAAATGCTCTCCGTTGGCATAATAGCTTTCTTTTTGATAAGCGACAAATGCCATTTCCACTTCTGGAATGCCAAGAGATAAGACATGCTTGGTCACGATCTGGGCAAACTGGCCACGAACTTCTTGTCCCCGCTCGAACCATGCTACTTCGATAAAAGGAAACGACTCCACGATCTTCCCGCCAAAAACGCCTGTTGTATGCAAGCATTCGATCGTGAAATTGTCCGTGCCGCATTGGCATAATGCAGCAAGCTCCACTGCAAGCGGTTCGCTAATCGTTGCCATTTGTTCTGCTTGAATGCCTCGAACGATAAGATGTGGCATGATGATCCCTCCTGATTGTCCATATGCTCTATCTTACCGTTCAGCAGGCAAAAAGAGTAGAAAAAACTAGGTCAGAGCCGCGGCGCTTCCGTGCTTTCCAACTGCCTCTTGCACCCGCGCCTCTTTGTTCCCTTGCTGCAATTGATACATCTGATAGTACCTGCCTTGCTTCTCCATCAAGTCTTCATGCTTTCCTCGCTCTACAATTCTGCCTCGATCCAGTACGAGAATTTGATCTGCGTTTTTGATCGTAGACAGGCGATGAGCAATGATGAAGGTCGTTCTTCCTTTTTTCAACACCTCAAGTGCATTTTGAATAATGCCCTCTGTTTCCGTGTCGATGCTGGCAGTCGCTTCATCCAGAATGAGGATAGCCGGGTCAAACGCGAGAGCACGCGCAAACGAAATCAACTGACGCTGCCCGAGTGAAAGCGTGCTACCCTTCTCGATCACAGGTTCATTGAATCCTTGCGGGAGACTGCGGAAGAGTTGGTCTGCCCCTACATCACACAAGGCTTTTTCCACTTTTTCAGGCGAAATCGACGGATCATCCAGACTCACATTGGAACGAATCGTTCCTGTAAACAAAAACGGGTCCTGTAAAACAATAGCCATATGCTGACGAAGCTGCTGTTTGGAAAACGACTGCACATTGCGCCCATCAATCATGATCGCTCCACTGTTTATATCATAGAAGCGGAGTAACAGATTGATAATCGAGCTTTTTCCCGAACCCGTGTGACCAACCAGTGCCACTGTTTCTCCAGGCCATGCTTCGAATGAAATGTTTTTCAGCACGTATTGGTCGTCTTTGTAGGCAAAAGAAACATCGTCAAAGCGAACATTCCCTTGATAGCAAGGCACTTTTGCAGGATCAACGTCAATGCCCTCTTCATCCAGCAGTTCAAACACTCGCGACGCCGCGACGAGAGATTGCTCTAGGTTCGCCAATTGGTTGACGATCTGTGTCATCGGCTGGAACAAGCGATTGAGATAATCGACGAATGCGTAGAGGACACCAAGCGAGAGCAGTGTACCTATTCCGAGGGAAGCACCGCCGAAATACCAGATGAACAAAACAAACGCGATATTGCGGATGAACTGAACCAGGTTAAACGAAGCGGTCGCATTGAGCCGTAGCATTTTATTTTGGTAGGTGAACAGCTCTTCGTTTAGTTCGCCAAATTCCCGCATCGTCTCCTTTTCTCTGCGAAACGCCTGAATGATCGGCATCCCTTGGATCGACTCGTTAATCATCCCATTGATGTCACTGATGCGTGCCCGAATGACATGGTTGAATGCAGAAGCGTACTTGCGGTACAAGTAAATCCACACGACCATGATTGGCAAAATAACCAGACAAACGAGCGCGAGTCGTACATCAAGCAAGAACAGCGCTGCGAAAATACCGATTAAATAAATCCCGCTCGTAATGAAGTTGCCGAGTACATTCGTAAACAGCTCACGGATTGCCTCCGTATCGTTTGTGACACGAGCAACCACCTTCCCGGCAGGAAGATGATCGAAATATTGAATGGGTAATCGTTGCGTATGCGCGAACACATCATTACGCAGTCTCTCGATCACCTGATTCGCTGATTTTTGCCATAAGAACTTTTGTCCATAATGGAAAAGTGAGGCAACTACTAATAATCCGAAATAGAGAGCAGCCAGTGTGAGCAAGCCCCTTGTCTCTGGCCGGAAAAATTCGAATATCTCCTGATTGCTTAAGAGAGTGGCCTGGTACTCAGCTCGATCCGTACCTTTGACAATGGCGAGCTTCCCATCCTTAATAGAGCGTTGCCCATCATATGAAATCGCCTGATTCAAGAAATAATAGTCGCGGCCTACCTGCAGAACACGAACTTCCCCACCTGTGCTCTCACCTGCTGCTAAGTGGTCCTGTCTTGTGTAGTACTTCCCTTTGTATAACACAGAATCTTCACGCTGTGCCGTCTCATACCAAGGGAATTCAATGCCCATGATGTGCGTATCGATCATTTTTTTCGCCAAAAACGGCCCCGTCAGTTCTGCCCCAACCGAGATGGACAGCATCAATACCGCCAAGAGGATCGTCTTTTTAAAAATCGCTGCATAGTGAACTAGCCTTTTCCCCGTCGTCATTCATTCACCCGCTTTCTGTCAGCGTCGCTTCAATCTGTTGTTTCTCGAATTGTTCTTTATACCAACCGCCCAGCTCCAATAGCTGTGCATGTGTACCTTCCTCGACGATTCGTCCTTCGTCTATGACGAGAATCCAATCTGCATGCTGGACGGCCGTTAAGCGATGTGTGGTGATCAGTGTTGTTTTGCCTGCACGCTCCCGGCGAATATTCGTGATCATCTCCGCTTCGGTTTTGCCATCCACCGCTGACATGGCATCATCGAGAATCAAGATTTCCGGATTGACCAAAAGAGCCCGAGCAATCGAGACCCGCTGTTTTTGCCCGCCTGAAAGGGCTACACCTTTTTCACCAACGAGCGTTTGCAAGCCTTCGGGCAATAGCTGCACATCCCGAGCAAATGCGGCCTGCCTCAACACTTCCTGTAATTCTTCTTCCGTCGCTCCGTTGTTCCCGAACAAGATGTTTTCGCGGACTGTCTTCGAGAACAGAATCTGCTCTTGTGGTACATAGCCGATCCAGCTCTTGATGTTATCCAGACTGATCTGTTCTAGCGCCTCGCCCGAAACACTGATGGCTCCCCGTCCTACCGGAAATTCGCGAAGCAGCTGTCGCACCAGTGTGGATTTTCCGCTTCCCGTACGCCCGACAATTCCTAGCGTCTGACCCCGACCAAGAGCAAAGGAGACATCCACTAGCTGGTCAACCTGCGCAGATGGATAGCGGAATGTCACGGAATCAAAGCGAATGACTTCTGGTACCGCCACATGCACCGGACTGTCGTGATCCTTCACATCGGCTTCGTAAGCCAAGGTTTCATTGACCCGATCCAGCGAGGCACTTCCTCTTTGCATCACATTAATCAATTCGCCAATCGCAAACATCGGCCAAATGAGCATCCCGAGATAGACGTTGAACGAGACCAGCTCTCCTAGGGTCAGTTCTCTTTGGAAAACGAGGTAGCCACCGTAGATCAAGCCGATCATATAACTGATTCCAACCAATATTTTGACGGTTGGTTCAATCAACGAATCGATTCTCGCCACATCGATATTTTTTTGATACACTTCATGCGTTTTTTGGCGAAAGCGATCCTGATCCGCCATCTCCTGTACGTAAGCTCGAATCACGCGAACCCCAGAGACGGATTCCAGCACGCGGTCGTTCAGCTCGCCGAACGATGTCTGTGCGGTAGAAAAACGTTCGTGAATTTTTTTCCCATATTGCTTGATGATGTAGGCCATGAACGGTAATGGAAGGATCGCCGCTAAGGTCAGCTTCCAACTGATCAAGAAGCCCATCGTCAGCACAATCGCCCCTGTAAAGGATAACGAGTCCACCATCGTCAAAATTCCGAAGCCTGTCGTCATCGAGACAGCCTTGAGATCATTTGTCGCTCGGGCCATCAAATCTCCCGTCCGATTACGCTGATAAAACGTTGGCGTCATCTGCAAAAAATGCGTCATGAGCTTCGACCGTAAAGTCCGCTCCGCCAGAAATGCTCCCCCAAACAGCTTGCGAATCCAGATAAAATTGACCCAATAAATCGCGACAGACAATACACCGAAAAACAGCAAAATGGATACCAGCCGCTCGCCAGTTAGCGTCCCTAGGTGAATCTCATCAATAGCCACCCCAATGATTTTTGGAGGGATAATCTCCAGTAGGCCGCCCAGAATCAATAGCAGAATAGCGACCGTATAACGTTTCCAATGCTCCTTGAAAAACCAATCAAGCTTTGCCAAAACCGAGAACATCCGTGTTTCTCCCCTCTCTTTAGCTGGCTGGGTGACCTTTTTTAGGGACAAAAAAGACATATCGCCCGTGAGCAACATGCCTTTTCATCAACAAAAATAGAAAAGGCGCAAGTTACGAAAAATGTAACCTACGCCATGTTAACGAGATCAAAAAAACGATACTACGCTCGTATCAATGGTGGGGTTACGTCATGTATGCCCTTGTTTGGATGACCCATGCGTACAATTCTTTTCATGACTAGCCCACCTTTCCATTAATATTTTAAATTTCCAATAAATACATTCTGAACTTTACCATTCTTGCGGATACATTGTCAACTGATCTTTTTGCTAGCCCATTTTATACATGCTCGATCCGCGTTGGACAAACGTACAAGCCATATATGAGCCGCAAAAATATTGTAGATAGTAGGAGGTGATTACTTTGACATTGAGGTTTCGAGCTTTTTTACGAGGCTCTGAAGAGGTTCCGCCAGTCAGAACAAATGCAACAGGTACTACTATCTTTCGATTAAGTCAGAATGGACAACGACTCGATTTTCGATTAGTCGTGAACAATTTGCGGAATTTCACGCAAGCTCATATTCATATTGGGGCCAGAGGCGTAAATGGACCTGTTGTTGTATTCCTGTTTGGTCCTGTAACGCGTGGGATCAGTGTGAATCGGGGTGTTGTGACTGGTTCCATTACTCGAGCTGATTTGGTTGGACCGTTGCAAGGCAGACCCCTGTCAGAATTGATTCGGCTCATGAAAAACGGGCGAACGTATGTAAACGCGCACACGACGCAAAATCCGGATGGAGAGATCCGTGGTCAAGTCAGACGTGCACTCCGTCGCAATAAAAGGTAAATGAATGAACAACCCTTGCCTTGGCACTAAACTAGGCGAGGGTTGTTGCTTAGTATTTTTGCTTGCGAACTTTTTTTGGTATGATTATCCTCATGAAGCTTATTCAGGAGGCCATTTATTTTGTTATCTTCCAATCAAAAGCGACGATTGACATCTGTTCAAATCATCGTGTTCGCCTACGTTGGGCTCATCCTGATCTCAGCGTTTCTTCTGTCATTGCCGTTTTTTCACTTGCCGGGAGTCTCTCTTTCTTTTATTGACTCTTTGTTTACCGCGGCGAGTGCCATCAGCGTTACCGGGCTAACTGTCATTACGATTCATGAGGTTTTCAACCAGTGGGGGATTCTCTTTCTTACGTTGCTCTTCCAGGTTGGTGGGGTCGGAATCATGACACTCGGAACGTTCATCTGGATCCTCATGGGTCAAAAAATCGGTCTGGAACAGCGCATCTGGATCGCGACAGACCACAACCGCTCCACGTTGTCCGGTCTGGTCGACCTAATGCGCAATATTCTCGTGATTGCGCTCTTGATCGAGCTGGTGGGAACCATCCTGTTAGGCAGTCATTTTATTTACGCTGGCTACTACGACGATTGGTACACCGCGTTTTACCACGGCTACTTTGCATCTGTCAGTGCTTTTACGAATGCCGGGTTTGACCTGCACGGAAATTCCATGCTCGACTTTACCCACGATTACGTGTTTCAGACTATCGTGATGATCTTGATTATTTGTGGAGCGATTGGGTTTCCTGTACTCGTGGAGCTGAGAACGTACTTTTCCTATCGCCGTGCAAAAGTGCGTTTCACCTTTTCGCTCTTCACCAAGATTACGACACTCACGTTCTTTTCCTTGATCGCCATTGGCGCCCTGCTCATTTTCGTTTTTGAACGAAATCAGTTTTTGGCCGATAAGTCCTGGCATGAAATGCTATTCTATTCGTTGTTCCACTCCGTTTCTTCGCGAAGCGGCGGCTTGGCTACGATGGATATTAGCCTCTTGTCGACCACAACACTCATCATGCTCTCCGGGATGATGTTCATTGGCGCCTCCCCGAGCAGCGTGGGCGGGGGTATACGGACGACGACGTTCTTCGTCCTAATTGCCTCTGTTTTTGCCAACATGCGTGGCTACAAGGAAGTAAAGGTGTTCGGAAGAGAGCTGGTTGATGAGGACATTCAGCGCTCCTTCATCGTCTTTTTCATCGCGATTATCCTGGTGTTCACAGCGGTCATGCTGCTCGTCTGGCTGGAGGATTTACCTTTCCAGTACGTCTTGTTCGAGGTCTGCTCTGCTTTCGGTACGACCGGATTGTCTAGCGGGATTACAGCTCAGATGGACATAGGCGGCAAGCTCATCCTGATTATTACGATGATGATCGGACGTATCGGGATTATCAATTTGCTCCTCTTCTTGAAGCGCAATGACCGAATCGTACGCTACCATTATCCGAAAGAACGCATCATCATTGGTCAATAGAGGAAAGGAAATCCCCCAGAGCTATGTAGCCATTGGGGGATTTTTTTCTAGAATCAAAAAGCTGGCAGAGGACAGGTCTCATAGGAGCCAAGTCCAGAATTTCCACCCGAAGCGTAATTATCCTCCCAGTATTTCCGATAATCAAAAGCGGATTGATTTTCCGTACTCATGGTGAACTTCCCCACTTTCTGCCTTCGAAAATGATGTGTCGTTGCACAGTTTATGCGCGAGAATGATTTTAATGAAAGGCGATGTTTTAAAACAATGTTGAAATTAAATTATCATTAAACGTAAATCTGTTTTTTCAGCCATTGTCTGAAATACTGCAACTGTTCCTCAGAATGGAAATAGTGTTCTCCATTCTCCATTACTTGCAAATTACAGTTAAAACGTTTATTAAATTCAGATACAACGTCAAACTCACATAAGTTATCTTCTGAACCATAAAGAATTGAAGTTGGATTATTCCAAGCAACAATAGGATGTTCTTTCACATAACAGTAGTAATCCCAATAGAGAGTTTGTCCAATAGGTGTAGAAATTTCTTTCTCTATTTTTAGTCTACTCTCACTTATGTTAAACCATGTCATCATATTATTTATGATACGTTCCATATTTACCACAGGAGAGAGAAACAAACACTGCTTCAACGGCTCATGGCTATATCCTAATAGGCTAAAATATGCTCCCATGCTACAAGCAAAAATGCTTATATTATTTGATAACGATTTTGCATAGGTCATAATTGTATTAAGGTCTTGAACACAGTTTTGAACTTTGCAAAGATAAGTATCATCCTTACGGTCACCATGTTGAGGTAAATCAAAACTAAGCACTTGATAACCTACTGCTGTTGCTTCTTCTGCAAATACAATAATCGAGTCATCTGCCTTATTTGACATGTTACCATGCACCACCACAAATAACTTATCTGATTTGTCACCCCACAAAATCGCTGGAATGTTTTCTATTTTAAAATTATTTTTTATCATTACAATTTATCCTCCATGAAATATAAATAATTCGTCATTCCAAATGTAAAAAAAGCAAAATCCCAGAATGCCGTAAAATCAACATTCTGGGGTTTTTAATTTCAGTGCAATTTACTCTAAAATGGACTTTTTGGACAGCCCCTTCTTTGTCATCGAATGTCGGCTTAATACGGGCCCCAGTTAATCAATACCCCGATAACGATAAACACGATGGAGAGAGCTGTCCATACCGCTGTAAGCGGAAGCATGAACTTCAGCCACTTGCCGTAGGAAATGCCACTCATCGCCAAAATACTCATCAGAACACCTGAGGTCGGATTAATGCAGTTGACCACACCTTCTCCGAGCATCAGAGCCTCTACTGCCACTTGGCGCGTAATGCCCATCAGGTCAGCCAATGGTGCCAACAACGGCATCAGCATAACGGCTTCACCTGAACCGGACGAAATCAAGAAGTGCAGCCCGGCGCTTCCGAGGAACATCCCAATTGCACCTGCCATCGGTGACAGCGGCTCCAGAATGGTAGCAAGCCCGTACACGATGGTATCAAGGAACTTCCCATCTTCTAAAATGACTGTGATCGCACGTGCCATACCGACAATCAAAGCCCCATAAATCAGGCCCTGACAGCCCTTTAAGAATGTTTTGGCGATATCGTTGCCACTCATCTTGTTGAGCAAGCCTACTCCGATCGCAATGAAAATAAAGATTCCGGACATCTCGTTTACGTCCCATTTGAACAAGATCGTGCAGACGATAAAACCAATCAGAACGATCCCCGTAAACGCCAAGATCAATTTGTGACGGGTTGTAAAATCAACATTTTTCGTGTCTGCTTCCATCGTGGTTGAGCCACTATCAGAAGGAAAGAGCTCGTCCCCCAAGATACTCTTGTTTTGACGAACCTTCCGCGCGTAACGCCCGATGTACAGAATGGTTACGATCACAAACGTAACATAAATGATGGTACGGTAGCCGATACCTGAAAACAGCGGCAGCTCCGCAATTTGTTGGGACAAGCCCAGCGTTCCTGGAAAGGCAATTGTCGTATTGAATCCGGCATACACACCCAAATAAATCAGAGCCACACCGAAGATCGCATCCATTTTCATCGCTCTCGCAATCATGATGCCGAGCGGAACGAAAGCAATGACGGAGTTGACGATGACACCCAACGTACCCAATACGGAAAAGACGGAGGTGATCAAAATAACCAGCAGCCACTCTCTATTTCCTAATTTTCGGACCATGGTCAGAATCGCTGCGTTAAGTGCACCTGTCTTATCCAAAACAGCTAAAGCACCGCCTGTGAACAAAACGAGGAAGATGATCGGCGCGCCTTTGACCATCCCTGTCTGGATCGCGGTAAAAAACTCGATAAAGCCCGTAGGATTCGGCTCCACCGCATGATAGCTGCCCGGGACAACCGTCGTCACATTGCCGTTTTTTACACGGTCAAATTCTCCTGTCGGGACCACATAGGTAGCCAACGCACATAGGAGTAAGATGCAAAACAAAAGGACATAGGCGTCTAGCCGAAATAAGCTTTTCTTTTTTAGTTGCTTGCTCTCTGTCATAAGGTAACCCCCTGCGTGTGTAGCGCTTCTCTAAGAATGTTGGGCAGCTTCATAAATCGCAGCTGTCATGATTTTTGCCCCATAAATCAAGGCATCCGTCTGAAAAGTCATCTGTGGATGATGCAAGACTGGCGTGAGCCCACATCCCAGACCAATCATCGTCGTAGCCAGCTCTGGGCGGTGAATCGCGTAAAAATGGAAGTCCTCTCCGCCTGGCGTCACACATGTATCGGCAATGTTGTCCTCACCCAATACTTGCCCAATTGCCTTTTTAGCTACTTGGATCATGTTCGCATTGGCGACCGCAGCCGGTGTGACTCCCGACCATTCCCACTCCACCTCCATGCCCATCAAAGCCCCAGTCTGACTCATGGCATGCTCGGTTTTTCTCCGCAACTCTGCCATGCCTTCATTGGACTGTGCACGTACATCGAGGCTAAAGGTCGCTCGATCAGGAATGACGTTCACCGTTTCTCCCCCTGCTTGCAATTGGGTCATCTTCACGGAAAAAGAGCATCCATCTTGCAGGCGAATGTTTTGCAACGCAACAACCAAAAACGAAGCGGCTTCGATGACATTTTTCCCGAGCGCCGGACGTGCTCCGTGTGCTTGCAGACCTGTAATCGTCCCTCTGACGGAGCTGGATGATCCATGCAAAATCGCCGGAGCAGCGCTACCATACGGCACTTCCATTTCCGGACGCAGATGAACGCCGATCAGCTTTGTCACGCCTTCTAAGGCGCCATCCTTCATCATCTGCAAGGCTCCGCCCATTTTCTCTTCAGCAGGCTGGAACAGAAAGCGCATCGTTTTCGGAGGCACCACTCCGCTTGCTTGAATCGCAAGGGCGCTGTAGAGAGCCAGTGTCGAGTGAGCATCGTGTCCGCATGAGTGATTCGGTCTCACTACGCCGTCCACTTCCTGCACGAGTGCATCCATATCCGCGCGCAAAGCCACGATTTCAGCACTCTCTCCAGGAATCTCTGCATAAAAGCCGTGATGCCCTTCGAAGCATGTGACGGCAATTCCGGCCGCCTCCAAGCGTTCCCGCAAATATCTCGCTGTTTTCTCCTCGTGCCAGCTCGGCTCCGCCAATTGATGCAAATCTTTGTATGTTCGCACTATTTCGTCGCGATGCTCGTCCATATATAAGAACGGATTCATCCGATCCATCATCCTCCCTGATGTCTTCTCTAGTATCTCTCTTTGCTCTACCGGATGTATAGCAAGAATTGTGCCAAAACTATATTGTTATAAAAGTTAAGCATTTCTGAACAATTTCGGATTTTTAGGTTATAATATAGGTTGTTTTTTACAGATATCTAATCCAATATTTCCACCTAAATAAAAAAGCTATTCGGCAGATAAAAAGGAGTCGCATCATGATCAAACAGAACCCATGCATCTTGTTGATGACCCGACTAGAGACGATCAGCCTGCTGTTTGCAAACACGCTCACGTCTTTTTTCGGCAACCGCTTGGACATCATTCGAAACCATATGCAAGAACGACTTCACCCGAGTGTGTACGATGATGTTGATCTCATCCTCGTTTCGGACACGAGTCTCTTGCACGATCAGCCAGTTCCTCCGTCAGACATCCCCGTGCTGCTAGCAAGGCGCACGATTGACATTAACAAATTGGATCAACTCATGGATTTGCCGCCAGGAACGCGCTGTCTATTTGTTTCCAACTCCATCGAAATGGTAGAAGGCGCGATTGAGCTATTGTTTCATCTCGGATTCTCTCATCTGACATTTGTGCCGTACGTACCCGATACCGAGACTCCGCTTCCTGAAAAAGATCAAATCGATGTTGCTGTCTGTCATGGACTCAGGGAGCTAATTCCTGCTCTTTTTGAAAACGTCATTGAGTTGGGGCACCGCCCTTTGGATTTGACGACGATCTTTGATATTTCGCGTCTGCTTGATCTGTCTCCGGATAAGGCAAACCTGTACACGGCTGACTTCATTAGCGATTTCGTCCATATCGGACGCAAGCTGACCAACTCGGTACACAATGAGCGGAAGCTGAATGAAAAGCTGAGCTCCATTTTAAATGCCGTCCATGAAGGCATCATTGGCACAGATGCCACAGGGAGTATCACTGTGCTGAACAAAGAAGCCGAGAAAATTTTGCATATGACTGAAACCACTTGCATCGGGCGAAATGTAGCGGAGGTCATTCCCGAATTTCTAATTCTGGAAGTAGTAGAATCACACATGGAAGTAACGAAGCAGGTATTGGAATTCCGCGATTTGTACCTCTTGGTGACCAAGATTCCCACGTTCTTGGATGATCAGTTTCTGGGCGCGGTCATTACTTTTCAGGACGTGACAAAGGTACAGCAGATCGAACAGGAAATACGGACGAAGAGTGCCAATCTCGGACTGATGACCAAGTATTCGTTTGACAGTATCATCGGCAAAAGCCCGTCCATTCAGGCCAACAAACGAGTGGCGACCAAGCTGGCCGAAAGCGATTTTACGATTCTCATCACAGGGGAAAACGGAACTGGGAAGGAAGTTTTTGCCCAAGCCATCCATCAACACTCGACGCGCCGTGACGGTCCGTTCGTCCCCGTCAATTTTGCAGGGCTGACCGAGAGCTTGGTAGAGAGCGAATTGTTCGGGTACGAGGAAGGTTCTTTTACAGGAGCGCGAAAAGGCGGAAAGATGGGGCTATTCGAGCTGGCTCACAACGGGACCATTTTTCTGGACGAGATTGGGGACGCCCCGCTTAGCATCCAGGCGTCACTGCTTCGTGTTCTCCAGGAAAAGCAGGTCATGCGCGTAGGAGGCTATCGCGTCATTCCAGTCAATGTCCGCGTCATCGCCGCTACCAATTGCAACCTGATGGAAATGGTCAAAAAAGGGACATTTCGCGAGGATTTATACTACAGGCTGAACGTCCTGCCACTGCACATTCAGCCCCTGCGTGATCGTCCCGATGATATTTTGGTGCTGATTGATTATTTCTTGCAGAAAAAAAAGCAGCGTCTGTCCTTCTCACGGGAAGTGACGGAACAGCTACTCCGTTACGATTGGCCAGGCAATATTCGCGAGTTGGAAAATTTCATTCACTATGCAGTCGTCATCGCAGAGGGGAATCAGGTGGAGCTGGCTCATTTACCGGAGCGTTTTTTTGCGGGGCATGTCTCTACTCCGCCCCTTCTCTCTCACCGGGATGATACGCTGGAAGATACAATCCGGTATCTGTCCAGGCAAGGCTCCTTGGTAGATTACGCAGCGATCCTGCAAGTACTGTCCGATTGCTACAAGCGTCAGGAGCGTATTGGACGCAGTGCCCTGCTCGCGAGAATGGAGAGTCCCTCCTTGACTGAAGCCCAAATCAGGCACAAGCTGACCGCACTGGACCGCGCTGGATGTGTCTCGATTGGGGTCAAGAAGCAAGGGACGCAGATTACTGCGTTTGGGCAGCAGGTGTTGGAGGCTTTGCTGATGA
Organism: Brevibacillus sp. DP1.3A; assembly: GCF_013284245.2. NCBI lineage: Bacteria > Bacillati > Bacillota > Bacilli > Caryophanales > Paenibacillaceae > Brevibacillus > Brevibacillus sp. DP1.3A. Next base: position 5,799,621 of record NZ_CP085876.1, read on the forward strand.
AGGAAAATGGCTAATTTGGGTTGCCTTCTAACATTTGCGGAGCCCGAAGCCCTGCCACATGTTTTCCAGTCGCCTGTATCCTCTCTTCGTTCGGGCGGTCTCCTTCCAAACATATGGCAGTACTTCTTTACAGCAATGTTATTATTCATTTTTTAAATCGTTTTGTAGGTCTGTGCAGAGAAGCTTACTTGCTACACTTCTTGAATCACTCTTAAAAGGTTGACCAAAGCTACGTAGGAAGAAGTGCATTTCCAGTCCAAGCGCCTCTGGAGCCCTACCCAGCGTAGAAATGAATAACGGGGAATTTCAGCTTTTATTACATACAAAAACGCTTTCGCATTTTCTGGTTTGAAGCGCTCCCGATATTCATTTAGGAGCGACCAGTCAATCCCCTTGCGGGGCGTAGGCCGAAGCGTAGACTGGAAATGCACTTCTTCCTTCCACTACAGCATATAAAAAAAGCGGCAAGGCTTTAGCTCCTCCGCTTTTTTCATGAATCCACCTAGGTAGTTACGATGGACGACTCTATTTTTTCTAGTTGAATGATAGGCAAAATAGGCAGCTCCATCAAATTCCGATGCTTGCCCGGCCCGTAGTAATCCTGCTCTGCATGAGCCAGACGGAAGCCGTAGGCAGACAGCGCGCGAATAGAAGATGCGTTCGTTTCACTCACCGTAACCTGCACGGTGCGAAGTGTTGGAAACTGGCGCAGGGCTTGCAGTCTGGCTTCGATTAGCCGCTTGCCGATGCCTTGACCTTGAAACTCCTTGCTCACATTGCTGAACAGAAGCCAGCCAGTCGTCTGATACATATCAATTCCGGCGCAGCTAAAACCGATGAGTTGGCCGTTATAGGTCGCCTTGAAAATCAGCTCAGGAAACAGCTCCATATACTTTTTCAGCTCATGCAAGTTCATTCGATCGGGTAATGTCAAATCCGCCAATGTGATCATTTCCGCAAAATCATCTCTTACGACGCGCTCAATCTGCACTTCCACCCTACCCGCCTCCTGTACATTCGCTCTTACATTTACACTGTAGCAAACGGGTATAAAGCTGGAATGGATGGCGTGTGAAAGTACTGTAAAATTCATTGCGTCCGGCTGAACAAACGTCTATAGAAGCGGGATGTATATAGATATTTTCATCGCCTCAGGAAAGCTCGAACCCCTCACGTCTGTCACTTCAAAATCCGGTCCTTCGCCTCTCTCATAATTCGATTGAGGCAACCATGTTCCGTAAATGTAGCGACGAGTGTTTTGCACAAGGTCGGCATCACCCGTCACTTTGAATTCCGCGTATTTTCCGCCAGGCAAGACGAGCGAGAAAAAGCCTTCGGGTAGTTCATCAGGAACAAGATTTACAGCCTCCCCGATCACAAAAGAAAATCCACCGTCATCTTCAAATTCGCAGGCGATTCCGTACGACATATCTTCCGCCGCTTTATTCGGAATCCGCAAATAGTCTTGATTACGTCCAAATTCATAATAGAATCCCGGAATGTCTTTAAAATGCTGCTCATCCTGTAAGCTCGTCGGGAACCTGCGCCCAATGATACAAATGTCATCCAATGTTGTGATGGTTGGTTTGTTCATCGTAATCTCTCCTTTGATCGTTTGGCGAAAGGCCAAGAAGTCCATCTTGGCTAGATAAGGCAGCGAATGATTTTCTTTGCGATACCTTCCAGGTGTAATCCCGAATTGCTTCTCGAAAGCGCGTGTCAATGCTTCCTGCGACTGGTATTGATAGGCCACAGCAATTTCGAGTACATTGTCACTTGTCTGTTTTAGCGCAAGAGCGGCTTCCGACAGCCTGCGCTTGCGAATGTACTCCTGTACGCTGAAGCCTGAGATTGCCTGAAACAACCTCTGAAAATGAAACGCAGAAAAATGCGCTTGAGAAGCAATTTCTGTGATGTTCATTTCTTCCTGAAGATGCTCTTCCACAAAATCAATCGCGTCCTGAATCCGCTTGTACGTGTCCATCTTTGACTTCCTTCACCTATTTTTTCTTTAGTATGCGGGAGATTACTGGCGCTTTTTTGATCAACTGTGCTATCTTTCAAGCTTTACGTCGTCAGTCGCTCTACCAATACGGGCGACAGTTCCTTCTCTTCCTTTTTCCCATCCAGCTGCTGTGTCCAAATCCGCTCATGCAGCATCTCAAATGCGTATTTTCCCATTAACGTACTGGAGCTGGATACGGTGGTGATCTCTAGCAGTTCTCCGATGGGCTGATCATCGCAACCGACTACGGCTAAGTCTTCCGGTACGCGAATCCCCAACCTACTCGCTTCTTTGATGATCCCTGCCGCTATATGATTGCACGATACGATCATTGCTGTCGGCCGCTCTTCTGTTTGCAGCAATTTCCCCACGACATCCTTGCCGTCTTGGATCGTTAAACACTCTTCAAATGACCATTCTGGAGAGGGTGTCACGTCAATCGAATGCAGCTTTTCGTAATAGGCACGTTTGCGATGCTGACTGTTAAAGCTGTTTTTCCTGCCGATGCAATACCCGATCCGGCGATGCCCCTTCTTCATCAGATACTCCATCCCGATCCGAAACGTTTGATAGTGGTCGATATGAACACTCGAAACAGAGGTGGTATCATTTGCTTCACACGTGATGATAGGTCCGTATCCTGCGTATTCATTGAGCGTTTCGCAAGAGCTGGACCTGGAGCACATGATTAGCCCGTCGATTTTTTTATTTTTGAGCAAGTGTAACACGCTGCGTTCTTGCTCGGGGTTGTTATTCGTTTGGCACACCATCAGCTTGTAATGATGCTGGACTGCTTCTGCTGCAATGCCTTCGATAATGGAGCTGTAGTATTGGTTGTTGACGAGAGGCAATGTCACACCGATGACCATCGTTTTTCCCGTAGAGAGGTGGACCGCATTACTGTTTTGAACATAGTTTTTTTCTTCAATAATCTTGAGAATCTCCGCGCGTTTTTTCTCGTTCACGTACGGATGGTTATTAAGCACACGGGAAACGGTTGAAACGGATACACCTGCCAATTTCGCGATTTCTCTTATGTTAGCCACTCAGATTACTCCTCTAAGTCGGATCAGTAATTATTACATACATCAAAGCACATTCCGCTTGCTCTGAAAAGCGTTCCACATATTATGCTCTCCTTATGTAGAATGAAAGGAGTCGTGTTTTGTGATTCGCTTAAAATTTGAATATCTCTTGTTTATCGCAGGCTTATTGATTTTGGCGCTTGGGATCAACATGATGACGACTATTACATCTTTTGGTCTTAGCCCGTATGATTCTCTTTTTATTGCCTTGTATCAAAACTTCGGGATATCGATTGGCTTCTGGATGTTTGCCATTAACCTGACCTTTGTCGTCATCGTCCTTTTCATGGATCGCAGTTATATTACTGTCGGTGCCATTTTGGTCATGGTGCTGATCTCCATCTTTGTCGATTTGATCGGGTCCATCGATGCGCTCATGGCTGCTATCCGTTCATTGCCACCGCTTCTGACCATGGCACTCGGAAACATTTGCATCGGCAGCGGTATCGGGTTGTATGTGTGTACCCAAGTGTGCACAGCTCCCCAAGAGGCATTTGTACTGGTTATGTCGAAAAGATTAAAGTGGACATTCAGACGGACAGAAATTTTGCTGGCGTGCATGTTTCTTAGCGCAAGTTTCCTGTTAGATGGCCCGATTTATTACGGAACAGTCGTGCTGTCTTTTACGACTGGCTACATTATTCAAGCAGCTATTAACGTCGGGAATAAGATGCTTCGTCTCGCCAATCAAACGAAGGGGGCGGAGGCATAAGAGGAGGAAAGCCTTGAGAAATTTTCGACCAAAAGTTGTGTGTTCCCTTGTAGTGAGCCTGTTTCTATTGCTTGTCGGTTGCTCCTCTTCCACTGGTCTCGTAAAAGCTAGCGGAGATGTTTTTGCCCAGAGCGAAATTCACAGACTGACACAAGATCCTGAAAACGTGAGGCATTACCGGCCGATGAGTATTCAGGAAATGACACCGCTATTGCCTTCGTCTCTCCAAAGCAGAATCAAGCCAGTGGATAAAACGAAGCTACCTTTTCCTGTCGAAAAAGAGATGGCCTATCTCGTCTCATTCTCCTCAGGCTTGGAAAAAGTAACACGACACCAGCTACAACTGACATACGCGCAGGGTAACGAAGTCCCTATTACGGAAAACTTCTTCATCGTACGTATGACAGAGACAGATGAAAACCCCTTGGCACATGTGAAGCCGTCTGCTTCTGGACTGGATTCGTTCGGGAACATCATGCGCGTTGAGCCACTGACTGACGATATCACTATCTATCATCATATCATCACGACAAACAGCTCTTATGTGTATAACTTTTACAAGTATGATGATAAAAATCAGGCAGTAAATCTGATCGTCACAAACGCCCATGAGATGGAGTTCTATGATCAAGGAATCTTGTATCATCTCGCGTACCACACCGGAAGCAATCAACTGGACCCTACCCTTCATGATCAGATGGTAGCGCTGGCGAAGGATTTCATTTCTGTCCGTTCCTAAATGAAAAAGAAGGATTCCCCTGTAGCTCATAAGGCTGCGAGGCGGAATCCTTTTTTTCTATCTCTTGACCTTCACGCGGCGTGAAGCTTTACGATATTTTCCAGAACGATCAAGTAACTGGAGGGTGAACGATGCCAAACCACGAACAAATTTATAAAAATCAAGCAAAACAGTACGATTTAATGATTTCCAGACAACCAAGTCTGCTCGCTATCATCGAAGAAATCACCCCCATCAAGGGACAGGACGTGATCGATCTGGGAGCTGGCTCAGGAAGACTTACGTCTGTGCTCGCCCCTCATGCCAAGTCCATTCTTGCTCTTGATGCTTCCGCTGCCATGCTAGAAGTGAATGCTCAACAGCTGACGCAAGCCGGTCTTTCCAATTGGACAACTAACGTAGCGGATCATCGTGAACTTCCCTCAGACGATAACAGTACGGATGTCATCGTAGCGGGGTGGACGGTTTGTTACCTCACTAGTTCTGAAGTTCCCAACAACGAGCTCCATCTTGAAAAGATCATTCAGGAGATGAAACGCGTGCTTCGTCCTGGTGGCACGATCGTCATCATGGAGACGATGGGGACCGGATATGAAACACCTCACCCACCCGAATTTCTTATCAAGTACTATTCCTTGTTAGAAAACAAATACGGCTTCTCTCACAAATGGATTCGCTTGGACTATCAGTTTAAAGACATAGCGGAAGCAGAACAGCTTGCACGGTTTTTCTTTGGAGAAGAGCTTGCGGACAGAGTCGCTCGGGAAAAGCTAATGACATTGCCGGAATGTGCCGGGGTATGGTGGCTGACTGTATGAATACAAAAAAGACGACCCCTGATCATTCAGAAGTCGTCCGTTTGTTATTTCCGAGTGTCTCTTATTTTTTCACAGAAGGCATGACATCCTCTGGAATCGGGCACACATACGTTTGACCGCCCAGACGCTGTTTCAGCTCGGTTTTTGCCTGTTCGATCAGCTCCGGATGATTTAGCATGTCAATGGCTGTAGAAGCCATGACTTTCCCCGCATGCAGCATCCCTTTATGTGCCATGGATGTTGCCCCGAGAGACACCCATTGCCAGGAGTGCAACGTGGAGCCGTTCATATAGCAAGCCGTTGTGCATTGCGCGGTCGGCGTAATCCAACTCACATCCCCTACATCCGTGGAGCCGTTCAGCGGGATTTTTGATCCGTCGAATGGATTGAGCCATGTCACCATGTCTGGGGCAGGCATGTCCGATGACTGTTTTTCCGAAGTAGCGAGTTCCTGCTTGGATAGAGTCGCACGCATTTCTTTTGCCAATTGCAGTTCCATTTCATCATGCATAGGGACGCCCAGATCCTGGAAGTTTTTGTACATGACCTCTTCGAGTAGCTTGTTTTGTACGAGGTTTGAGCACGCTTTGTCGAATACGATCTCTACCTCCGTTTCGGTCATAAGCGCAGCGCCTTGCGCAATTTTGCATACGCGCTCGTAAATCTCCTGTACTTGATCAACCTTTGGCGCACGTACGAGGTACAATACCTCTGCTTTTGGTTGAACCACATTTGGCGACAAGCCGCCGGAGTTCGTGATGGCATAGTGCACACGTGCTTCCGGGATGATGTGCTCACGCAAGTAGTTCACGCCGACGTTCATCAATTCCACTGCATCCAGTGCGCTTCGACCGAGATGTGGACTTGCTGCCGCATGGGCACTCTTCCCTTTGAACTTGAAGTAGATTTGATAGTTCGCGAGCGAATCGATGGACATGATGCTGTTGTAGCCCATTGGGTGCCAGCAAAGTGCGAAGTCCACGTCATCAAACAGTCCAGCTCGCGCCATGAACGCTTTCCCGGAACCGCCTTCTTCTCCTGGGCAGCCGTAGTAACGAACAGTCCCCGTCATGTTGTTCTCTTCCATGTACTCTTTCACTGCAACGGCTGCCGCAAGAGAAGCGGTACCGAGCAAGTTGTGTCCGCAGCCATGGCCGTTTGCACCCGCTACGAGAGGCTCTTCTGTAGCTTGGCCTTTTTTCTGGCTCATGCCCGACAGCGCGTCGAACTCTCCCAAAATCGCCACGACAGGATTGCCGCTGCCAAAGCTTCCGATGAAGGCCGTTTTGATTCCGCCTACTCCGCGCTCAACCTGAAAGCCTTCTCCTTCGAGTGTTTGAGCCAGCAGTTCAGCAGATTGGTACTCTTCAAAACGCGTCTCCGCGAAATCCCAAATCTGGTCGCTCACCTTGATGAAGGCATCTCGTTTTTTCTCAATCATTTCTGCAATTCGCTTGGTATGCATTCGCAAACATCCTCTCTGCCCTCGTTGTCCACGTGCTTTTTTGCTCAGTTAGGAACGTGTTTTACGTCAGCAATCGTCTTGCAATTCGGTTCAAAAGCGCTACGCTGCGTGGCAAAATCTCTTCTTGTATATCGAATTTCGGATGGTGATGAGGCGCCGGGATATCCGTACCGATTGCCATGTACGTTCCTTTTCCGCCACGATCCTGAACGCGTTTTATCATAAAGCTGGCATCTTCACTGCCCATTGAGTTGTAATCGCCGTGCTTAAAGGAATCGAAGCCTTCTACCTGCTTGGCTTCTTCCAGTGCCAGCTCTGCCATCTCAACATCGTAGTTGATCGGGATTGCTCCCCCGACAACTTCTATTTTGTAGTCAAGCTCATGCATAGCGGCACTGTGCGCGATGATATTGCGTACGCGGTTTTCTACTTCTGCATTTACTTCTTCGGTAATGGAACGAGTCTCCACAACCATCTTGGCATAGGCCGGAATGATATTCGCTGCTGTCCCGCCTTCTAGCACACCCACATTGATTCTCGTATCACCCGTGCTGAAGCGAGGAATCGAATGAATGTTCAACAAGGCAGTAGCCGCTCCGAGCAATGCATTTTTCCCTTGCTCTGGCGACGCACCAGCATGAGAAGAAACACCGTAGAAATGCGCCATCATTTTCGTGGTAGCCAAAAATCCATAGGAACCGCCATGTACCTCACCGAGCGGCACATTGACACCCAAATGGTTGCAGAAAATATAGTCAACATCGTCCAAATGGCCTTTTTCCACGATCGCGTATGCACCGCGAACACCCTCTTCGGCTGGTTGGAAGATCAGTTTGAGCGTACCGGAAAAATCTCCTGTTGCAAGCGCTTCTGCCAATCCCAAGCCAATTGTGGTATGACCGTCGTGAGCGCAGGCATGCATGTTGCCTTCATAATGGGAGCGGAAGCCATTCGCTTGTGGAAAATGGTCTTGCTCCGTACTTTCCAATACAGGCAGTGCGTCCATGTCAAAACGGAAAGCAACCGTTGGTCCAGGTGCCTTCCCTTTCTTCACACCGATCACTGCTGTATAGCCACCGCGCATTTTTTCAACGATTGCCGGGTTTGCACCGTCACGCAAAGCTCTTTCATACGCTGCCTCGAGAACCGCCTCGGAAGGCAAGCCACGACGGGAATCTCCATCGATTGCTTCTTGTCCGTATATGACCTCATAGCCGAGGGACGTCAAAATCTCTACTACCTTGGAAGCGGTACGGAACTCCGTAAAACCTACCTCTGGGTGTCTATGAAAATCTCTTCGCAACGAAACCAGATCCAACATCGTTCAATTCCTCCTGTTAACTCTGGAGCATGTCTTTTTCCATGCCCAGGTCCGATAGGCAAGCTCTAGAAATATGAGAAGACTGACAAATGTAAACCCTTACAATATACGAATATTAAAAGACAATTTCGCTTAATTGAATTATATAGTTGCCTCTCCGTTTTTTCAATAGAAGTTGTTAGACTTCTTGAAAAATAGAAACTTTTCCCGGCTGTTGTGGTGGGGAGGAAACAGGAGAAAACGCTTAGCTTCTAGGGCCACCCCCTGGGGGATTGACTGCACGACTCCATGCAAAAAGCGAAACCGCGTCCAAAGTGGTCCATTCAGGATGTGTCTCAGAGGTGGACGCTTAAAGGCGTGTTTCGCTTTTTGTATTCCGTCTCGGTCGGTGTCCCTAAGATCTTCGCTTTTTTCTCCTGTTTCCTCTACGAGCTTTCAGTGTGAATCCGATTTTTTAATACCTGAAAAGATTGAAGAACTTTATCAGTTACGACAGAGAAGAATATTTCCAGACGTAGCGACTTGTGGAGTCCTACCGAGCGGAGAAGGGATTTGCGGGCAAAAGAAACTTAGGCGTGCCCCTACGTCGAAGCGGCTACCACTTTTGCGTTTCCCCGCAAATCCCTTCGGAGCGGGCAGTCTAACCCCCAGCAGGACGGAGCCTGGAGCCTAGACTGGAAATATTCTTCTCTTCACCGCAGCCCCATAATAAAAAAACACCCGAACATCTCGTCGGGTGCCCTCATTTTTTAAGTTGATAAAGCTTCTTTGGTCGTCCACGGACAGCTTGCTGCTCTTCCCCGCTGAACTCAGCCAAATCCACTTCGCACAAGCTACCCATGATGCGCTGGGCATTCCGTACCGTCATCGACAAATGCGAAGCGATATCCGTCGTCGAAAACGTCTTCCAGCCCATCCGCTGAACCAGCGCACGCAGCTTGTGATACGATTTGACACTTACATTGGCCCGGTTCAGCTTTTCCAGCAGCTCGCGATCACTGGAGCGGAACGAATAGGCGAGCTCCTCTGTTTCTCCCACCGATTCCATCATGACGCCATTATCCTGTACGACGACAATGCCCGCCCCCGGTCGTTCTTTTGCGTGCTGGATTGCTTTTCGCGCATTGTTTTCCGCAGAAAAAGCTGTATCTCCAAAGCCCACACCTACTGCAACCGGTACCTCTGCCTCCAAAGAGAGCTGTTCCACTGTATGTCGTAGCATTTCAATCTCTCGTTGAATCGCACCACGCGAGCTAAAAATCTGGTAGCGTCCGTTGCCATTTGCCAGCAGAGAGCCGTCCAGCCGATCGCAGAGCGCAAGCAGAATTTGTCTGATCTTCAGCTCCAGATGCTGCAAGTAAAAGCGCGTGCTAGTCCGCTCGGGAATCTTGTCAAACTGCTCCAGCTCAATGATCTCTACCCCGATTTGTGTGTCCTTGAAATAGGAGCTTTTCACCTTTTCGATGACGATTTTCATCGCCTGACGAATCTCCATTTTTGTCATCAGGACGCGATAGACGGGAATGCCTTCTTCGCGCAAGGCATGCTCGACCACAGAAAACGTGGTAAATGCACCTTGGGTCTTCCCTTCTCGCCACAGCGATACATGAAACTGCGTGATGGCATCGAGGTCAAACTGCTCGTCGTACATAGTGACGTAAATCCCCTCGTCGGGTATGTCCAGCTCCGACATCGACTCGCGCAAATGTGTCCCTTCCGAATCAATCATGTCGATGGAAACGCGGTTCACCGCTGCGTTTTGATCAATCGACATCTGAATGAAGCAGCGATACAGATTCGAACCGTTCGGTGGACAATACACGATATTGGCATCCGGGCTGAGTACGTTTTTCGCGATCGTGAACGGAATCGGTCCAGAGAAAAACCATCCGTTTAACTCTGGATGATGCTCCAGAACGATTTTGCTCACGTCACGAACGTCCTCATAACGAAAAGGAACAAATTCGATCTCATGCTCAAACTCATTGGCAACCGCCAGTATCCGCTCCACCGAAGGCCGTGGTCCTACAACACCGATTCTATACATAAGGGCGTTATCTCCTACCTAGTCATGATCGACACCTTTTCCTCATTCATATCATGTGCCGTTCTCTTTGTCTACTGGATGCCAAGCATGCTGTACTACGCTTGCTCCATGATTTGCATAACCATTTGTTCGAGTGAAGCAGTGGGCTTGCCGATGATTCTCTCCAAATCCGTCGTCGTGCTGCTCGCATCAATTTGCATCAAGAAGCGATACAGCCAACTTTCTGCAACAGGGTCCTCCCGATGCCTGATAGATTTGCCTGTCTGTACCGTCAACACTTCAGCCAGCTTTGCGAAATTCCAAGCTCGGGAAGCCGTAAGCTCGTAAGTCTGATTTTCGTGCCCCTCTGTGCTGATTACCGTGGCAGCAGCCAATGAAAGATCCTCGCGTGTCACTGTGTGAAAGCTCCACTTGCCAGGGTATGTAATAAGCTCTCCTGTTTCGATTGCCTGCTGAATACCAAATGCCGCAATCACATCACTGTAAAGTCCATTCCGCAGAAACGTATACGGTATCCCTGTCGTGCGAATGGCGTGTTCCGTTGCCAAATGGAGATGCGTGAGCGAGATATTTGCCTTTTCCAAAAAGGCAAAGCTGGTATACACCATGTGAGTGATATTAGCTTTTTTCGCCGCTTCTATGACATGACTATGCTGTCGTACACGAACGGTATCATCAGTGTGCGGGCTGGAAATAAACAAAAGCTTCGTGCCTTCCGAAAAAGAGCGTTCCAGAGACAGAGGGTCATCATAATCCGCCTGTCTTACCTCGATTCCCAACTCTCTTAGCCGTGTGGCTTTGTCCGGTTGGCGTACACAGGCAATGAGGCGTTCTCTTTCCACCCTTTTCAAAAGCTGTTCGATAATCAAGCTCCCTAGCTTGCCCGTTGCTCCTGTGATGAGAATGGACATGCTTTTGCCCCCTTTTCCCCTACAGCTCAAAGTTCATCTCACACTTTGCCTTATTTTCTCTAATAAAAAAATCAGTTGATGCAGCTCCTGCTCCTCCAGTCCTTTTAGCCCCTCTGCAATTACCTGGCGATTCCCAGGAAGGTGCACGAAAAGAAGCTGTTTCCCTGCTTCCGTCAGTGAGATTACGGATTTTCTGCCGTCTTTGGGATGGGGAGCCCGGTGTATCAGACCGTCTGTTTCCAGTGGTGCAAGCAAAAGACTAATGTTGGCCTTCGTCACTCCAATGCACTCTGCCAAGCGTGAAGGCAGGATACTGTCACCATGCTTCGCGATCTCTACCAATAGACGGATTCTTGCACCGTTCATGCCTTTTGCATGCCAATATTTTTCTGAGAGCCCCACCAAATCTGCGGTGGCGTCTACCAAGGAAAAGAATGCTTTTGTCTGTAAAGGGGGCTGGTTTACATACGTTTCGAGATGATTTGCCATGCTCTTCCACCCTTGTTTAGTTAAGTGCTTAACAACTCGAAATGTAATCCATCTGTATTTTTTTGTCAATGGGCACAGCGTCTGAAATAGAAATAAAAAGAACTGATGGTTATATACACCTTATCCATCAGTTCTTTCTCTACGAAAAAATTATTCCATTATGAAGTTGAGTTCAAAGATCTAGGTTTTGAATACTAGCGATTCAAGTTTTTAATGTACTTACCATTAGCCACTTGTCCCTCGTAAATCCATCCTGGTGGAACAGGTGAATATTTGCTTACTAATAATCTGGTTCCATAAGGAGCTCCATTTACATTCATGATCGTTTTGCTATCATAATTTTCACGCGTTACAACCCATCCAGTTGGAATGGGAGAGAACTTGGTCACATTGAACTCCGTACGATAAGATGCTCCTGTTGTATATTTTATCACCCTACCAGCCAATTCATCTCTTAAAACTACCCACCCTTGTGGAACGGGAGAATATTTGCTAACTCTTAATTCCGTACCATAGGGAGCACCTGCTGTATTTTTAATTAGCTTTGAACCTAAGTCTTCACGAATGACGACCCACCCCGGTGGAACAGGAGAAGATTTTTTAATCCATTCCTCATCTGAACTCCATTTGGCAGCAGCTAATGATTGCTCTTCCTGCCCACTAACCATAGACGGTGTGTTTGTGGCTTGAATCGGAGACGTTAGCACTGCAGAAAATACGGCTACACTTAATGCTGAAAAAACCATTTTCTTGAACATAGTGATTCCCACCTCTCCTATCATTAACATCTACCAAAATATACCATATCTTTCAAAACGAGTAAAACTTTGAGAAAAATCAATTAATTTTATACCACTATTCCTATCTTTCAATGACCTAAGTAAATATTTTTTATCGAGAAACTAAAAAAATTCCTTTGCTATCGAAAACGCAAGCAAATATTCTGAATATACGTTTCTATCATTTTTAAGGGGGGTATTTATGAAAAAGGGACTGGCAATTGCAACCTGTCTTACCTTGCTTTTCGGGGTACTAGCGGGGTGCTCGAACTCTTCCGCACCTGCTCAACCCACTGGCTCTACTACACCTACAGAAGCGACAAAAACAGAGCCGATGGTGTTAAAATGGAGCATCAACAGCGAGCCGCCTTCGATGGACCCTGGGATCGCCGTCGACGCGGATTCGTTTGACATGATTTACGCTGCCTTTGAAGGTTTGACCAGCTATGACCTGAATGGTCAACTCGTCAATGCTACGGCTGAGAGCTTCACCAACTCGCCGGATTACATGAACTACACCTTCAAAATTCGCAAGGACGCCAAATGGAGTAACGGAGACCCTGTCACCGCCCATGATTTCGTCTATGCGATCAAGCGCAACCTCGATCCGAAAACAGCGTCCGAGTACGCCTATCAGCTTTACTACATTAAAGGAGGAGAGGAGTACAATACGGGGAAAGGCAAAGCAGAGGATGTAGGCGTCAAGGCTGTAGACGACTACACCGTCGAATTCAACCTGAAGTCACCGACTCCGTTTTTCCGTGAGCTAACCTTCTTCCCGACCCTCTTCCCGTTGCATCAAAAAACGCTGGAAGGAAACCCAAAATGGGCGGATGAAGCGAAAACAATCGTGGGAAATGGTCCATTCATCATGGACAAGTGGGAGCACAAAAGCAGAATCGTCTTTACGAAAAACCCGAACTACTGGGATAAAGACAACGTCAAGCTCGAGCGGATTGAAATCGCTATGATCGAGGACAACAATACAGCGTTCTCGATGTTTGAAAATGGCGATATCGACTGGGGCGGCTATCCTGCCTCAACACTTCCGACTGACGCAATCCCTACACTTAAAGATGCGGGCAAGCTGATGGTCGCGGATAATCCGGGCACACAATCCGTTGTTTTTAATACAAACAAACCACCATTCAACAACAAAAAAATTCGCCAAGCCTTCGCTTATGCCATCAACCGTCAGGAAATCATCGATAATATTTTGCAGACGGGTGTTCCAGCCGCCTACGGTTGGGTACCGACTTCCATGGGATTAAAACCAGACGGCTACTTTAAAGAAGACCAGGCAAAAGCCAAAGCATTGCTGGAAGAAGGTATGAAGGAGCTCGGACTCTCGACCTTCCCGACTATTACCTATACCTTTGACTCGAATGATACCAACAAAAAACTGGCCGAAGCCCTGCAAGATCAGTGGAAAAAAGCACTCGGCGTCGACGTGAAGCTGTACACGGCAGAGCTGAAGGTGTACCGCGACATGAGATCCCAAGCGAACTTTGACATGATCCGCTTCCAATGGGGTGCAGACTTCAACGACCCGATCAACTTCCTGGAGATGTTCCGCGACAAAACGGGCGGAAACAACCACCCAGATTGGGAAAATGCCAAGTTCAAAGAGCTGATCGACAAGAGCTACAACGAGCCTGACCTCGACAAGCGCAAGCAAATTTTGCTGGACGCAGAAACGATTTTGATGGACGAAATGCCGCTCGCTCCGATCAACTTCCGGGGAAGCCCGTATGTGAAGAACGACAAAGTGAAAGATTTCATCATCTTCCCGCTCGGTGGGGCGTACTTCAAGTACACATCCGTCAATAAATAAGAACGACGCAACATGAACAACAGGCTGTACCAGTCCTTCGCAGACGGTACAGCCTGTTGCTCTGTTTCGGTACACATTTTCTTACAAAAACTTTTTCATTTCATCAAATGCCAGATGACGAGCCCCAGCCTGACAATGCTGCTCGCCGCCCGTTTCCCTGGTAAAGACTTTCGTTGTAATCGACGCTGCATTGCACAGTTCCCGCTGAATTTGCGGCAGACGGCTGATGGGAACGTACTGATCCTCCTCCCCTGCCAGGAGCAATACATCCTGGTTGATCAATGCACCAATCGCTTCCATCGTATGCTTCTCAAAGTTTTTCAAGAGGCCAAATGGCGTTGTCTCCCCTGTGTTTTCCATGCCTTTTGTGATTTTCCACTTCACGTCAATACTTGCCTCCATCATTTTTTCAAACATCGCATTGACCTGCTCGGCTTCATCCGTAGCCAACAGGGCAGTCAGCTTCTTCCACAGTTCATCCGGCATCCGTATTTTCAGCGCATCGAGGCCGCAATAGAAAATATTGAAGGCAATCACTTTATCGATCCGTTTTTCAAAAGCGGCCGCTCTCATCGCCAAATATCCGCCCCATGAGCCTCCCAGCACACTGACTCTCTTTAACTGAAAGTAGTCAATGACTGCCGCAATCGGCTTCTCCCAGCTATGAATGAATTTCAGCCCATTTTTTAGTGCGGTTCCTTGTCCAGGACCATCAAACACAATAATATGGTAACCAATCCCTCTCAAAAATCTCATCATCTTCACGAGTTCTTCCATGTAGGAATCATAGCCCCCGAATACTAGCAAGGTTTTGGTGGCACCAGGCGTGAAC
The DNA here is from genome assembly GCF_013284245.2 of Brevibacillus sp. DP1.3A. Taxonomy (NCBI): domain Bacteria; kingdom Bacillati; phylum Bacillota; class Bacilli; order Caryophanales; family Paenibacillaceae; genus Brevibacillus; species Brevibacillus sp. DP1.3A. Next base: position 5,814,658 of record NZ_CP085876.1, read on the forward strand.
AATCTGATCGCTGGCAAATAAGAATTTTCATAAGGAATTTGAAAGGATTCATAGTCAAAATCATGGAATCCCTTATAAAACGTCTCGCGGTATTTCTGGTACATTATCTCTTTGTTCGGATCTGATGGCAGCAAATAAAATTCCGCTGCTTGATAATAGGCGGAAGCCAGATCGTAATCCTGCTTATCTTCCCGCATGACAGCATGTTCTCTCCAGGCCTCATACCAGCTTTCTGCATCTGTCAATCTTGGAACGATCATTTTCAAATCGCTGCTGGCCCGTTCATCTTCTTCATAGTAGTCATGGATAAAACGATTGATTTGCAGGTTGAACTGTTCGTTGTCCACGTACATTTTAAACATGGTATCCCTCCTCTGATCGGTTACAAGCCCATCGTATCGGGATTACCTTGAACGAACCATAAGCAAAAACACTTCATTCGTACGAAATCGGACGATATGCACGCTGATGGTTCGAAAAGCGACTTTTGAAAGGAGATTGACTGGATGAATGAAGATGTTCGCGTCTATAAGACCAAAAAAAGCATTGCAAGCGCGCTCGTCAGTCTGCTGAAGGAAAAAGATTTCAGTCAAATTACGATCAAGGATATTTGTACCCGCTCACTCACCAGCAAGTCCACTTTTTACAGCCACTATACGGATAAGTACGACCTGCTGGAAAAAATGGTCAAGTATCAGGCCGACTTTTTTCAAAAAGAAATGGCGCGTCGCTTCGTGTCCATCCAACATGGCAACGTGGCAAAAGTTATTGAAATGATCATCGATCTGACCGCGGCGAATAAAACGGAAGTTGCCACGCTGCTAAACGTGCATGTTCCCTCCGCTGATTTGAGCAAAGAGGTTGAGCTCATCTTATACAACGCCTGCTATTCTTACTTGGACAAGGCACTGTCTTCACCAACTGTCTCGGTTGACTATCTGGCCAAGCTCTACGTTGCAAATGCCATGGTGCTTTTAAACTGGACGCTGCAAAATGAAAAAGACATGGGCGCGATTCAATTGGCCAGCACCATGCAACAGTACATTTTTGAAAGGGTACAAAACGGTCATCCGAGAATCGGAACACATTCATGAGACATTTTGCATACAGAAAAACCCGGATGCAATCTGCCACAGAGGCAGTACAACCGGGTTCCTTTTTTATACAGTCACAGACGATTGGTGCTCTGTGCCGTTGTATACTTTTGTATCCAGCTCTTTTGTCACTCGGCTCGTCAAGAGTCCGGACGTCATGCTTCCGCTTACGTTTAGCGCTGTGCGGCCCATGTCAATCAACGGCTCAACGGAGATGAGCAGACCGACAATGGCAATCGGCAAATTCATCGTGGACAAGACGAGCAGTGCTGCAAAGGTCGCTCCGCCCCCTACACCTGCAACCCCGAAGGAGCTGAGTGCCACTACTGCGATCAGCGTCAGGATGAACGATGGTGTCAGCGGATCAATTCCCGCGACTGGAGCCACCATGATGGCCAGCATGGCTGGATAAGTACCGGCGCAGCCGTTTTGTCCGATGGAGAGTCCAAAGGAGCCTGCGAAGTTGGCAATTCCCTCAGGAACCCCCATGCTTTGTTGCGTTTTTACATTCAGCGGCAAAGCACCCGCGCTCGTACGAGAAGTGAAGGCGAACGTCAGGACAGGGAATGCTTTTTTCACATAGGTGATTGGATTCAATCCTGCAAACGTCAACAGCAACAAATGGATGATAAACATGATGATCATCGCCACATACGAAGCGACAACGAACTTGCCCAACTGCCAGATGGCATTGTAATCGCTGGTAGCTGCGACTCTGATCATGATTGCCAGTACACCATATGGCGTCAGGCGCAAGATCAATGTCACGACACGCATCGTGATCGTATGGAATGCGTCCACAATTTTCGCAAACAATTCAGCTTGCTCCGGATTTTTGCGTTTTATCCCTAAATACGCAACACCGATAATCGCAGAGAAAATCACGACGGCAATCGTAGAAGTCGCACGATCTCCAGTCAGATCGAGGAAAGGATTCGCAGGAAGCAGTTCCAAAATTTTGGCTGGCGTGCTCAAGTTCTCGATATCACCCAAGCGCTGCTCTACCTGTTCGATCCGAGCAGATTCCGCATCCCCCTGCTGGAATTGTGCCCCGTCGAGATTAAATGTCAAGGTAGTCGAAATCCCGATCGCTGCCGCGACAGCAGTCGTCCCTACCAAAAGTCCGATAATCAGCGTACTGATTTTCCCAATGTTATTGGTTAATTTCATTTTGGTGAAAGCCGATAAAATAGAGATGAATACCAGTGGCATTACGATCATTTGAAGCAGCTTCACATAGCCTTTCCCTACAATGTTGTACCATTCGATGGTGGATTTGAGTACGTCCGATTTGGCTCCGTATACGTATTGCAAAATGAGTCCAAATAAAATCCCGAGTCCGAGACCGACAAATACCCGCTTGGAAAAAGAAATATGCTTCTTTTGCATGGCGTACAATCCAGCAATGAATAAGAGCAACAAAACAATGTTTACGATGATCAATAACGTCGACATATATTCCCCTCCCTTTCGTTCTATGTACCTCTCATTATTGTATTCGGTATAGATATAGTTATATTACCAACAATCCCTACTGGTCAAGTATGAATTGTTTTTGTATTATTCCAAACTGTCTTACAGAGGTACATAATATCCAGCTGTAGTGGTGGGGAGGAAACAGGAGAAAACGCTCAGCTTCTTGTCCCGCCCGCTGTGAGATTGACTGCCCGACTCCATGCAAAAAGCGAAACCGCGTCCAAAGTGGTCTCTTCCTCGAAGCTATTTCAGAGGTGGACGCTTAAGAACGTGTTTCGCTTTTTGCATTACGTCTCGGTCGGCGTCCCAAAGATCTTCGCTGTTTTCTCCTGTTTCCTCTGCGAGCTATCCGTTCTAAACGAGTTTTTTACGCTTTAAAAGATTGAAGAATGCACTCTCGTTGCGCTAGAGAAGAATATTTCCAGACGTAGCGAATTGTGAAGTCCTACCGAGCGGAGAAGGGATTAGCGGGAAATAGAAACGCAACCGTGCCCACGCGACGTAGCGGCTACCACTTTTGCGTTTCCCCGCTAAGCCCTTCGCAGCGGGCAGTCTATTCCCACAGTGGGACGGAGCACTGAAGCCTAGACTGGAAATATTCTTCTCCCCACCGCAGCCACATATAAAGTGACCAATGAAAAAACCAGGAACCGCCCATTTGGACGATTCCTGGTTAGTTTGTAATACGATATCGTTTCGCTTATTTCAGTTGCTTCACCACCAAACACCACAGCCAGGTGAGGACGACCGCACCAATGGCTCCGGCAATGACGTTGAAGCCGGCCCACATCCACAGCCAATCACCCAGTACCAAATCGCCCAGCCAGCTACCCAAAAGAGCAGCAATGAGCGAAGCCCACCAGCCTGATCCTGCCGCTTTTCCTGTACAGATCAAGCTCATTGCCCACCAAACGACCACACCGACGACAGCCCATACGAACCAGAACATTCGTACACACTCCCTCTCTCATGATGGTGACGCTTACATAAGGGCCAAAATAATGACTAATTATCTGTTACCATCATATTGAACAAAAGAGAAAGTGTGCATAGGCGTTTAATTGGTATACAGTTCCGCTCGGCGGTTGGCTACGCTTGGCAATTTGCCCCGTACTCGTTCAATCCGACTTACATCCAGTTCTGTGATCAATAACGTTTCTTCTTCCCCTGCACTTGCAATCACGACACCCATCGGATCGACGAACATGCTGCGTCCGGCAAAAATATTTCCGACCTGATCAGCCGCGCATACAAACATCGTGTTTTCAATAGCACGCGCACGAACCAGTGTCTCCCAGTGATCCTCTTTCATCGCTCCGGCTACCCAGCCTGCTGGCACAAACAAAATATCGGCACCTTGGAGCGCAAACTGTCTCGCGATTTCCGGGAAGCGCACCTCATAGCAAACCATTAGCCCGATTTTGCCGAATTCTGTTTCCACCACTTGATATGGATTATCTCCAGGCGCGATGAAGTCCGATTCTGTGTAGGAAAAGGCATCGTACAAATGCGTTTTACGGTACGCATGCAGCAGCTGTCCTTCACGGCCTAGAAAAACAGTCGTATTGTAGGCGCGGTTTTCATCACCCTCGATGGATTCAAACACACCGCAAACCACATAAACCCCATTCTCCCGAGCAAGCTCTGCCAAACCGGAAACAAATGGACCATCCAGCTTTTCCGCTACCTCTGCTGGCGTTACTCCCGACTTTGGCGTGGCAGGTGCGCTGTACATTTCAGGCAAGATGACACAATCTGCCCCTGCTGCCTTTGCTTTTGCGATGTAATCGGCTGCTTTTTGCAAATTTTGCGTCTTATCCATCGTCGCTGTAAGTTGTGCAATGGCTACTTTCATGAATATCCCCGTCCTTCCCATTCATACAAAGCTCTCGGTTTCTTACTTGCTAGTATAACTGATTTTGACCGAGTTCCAAGTAATTATGCTTTACCAGCTGGACGTCTTGTATATAATGGACTTGTCATCTTGCATATAAATTTTCACCCTATCGAAAGTAGGTGAGTCCATGTCCATCCGTATTAAGCTGCTGCTCTCTTACACAGGGATGCTAGTAATCAGCTTGCTGACGTTTTTCGTAGCCGCCAGTCTATTTACGATTGCAGCGACAGGCGATTTCAACAGCTTTCGCGACTTTTATAAAGTGCATTATCAGCTCAATCCGCTGACTGAACAAGAAGAGAATATTTTCCTTGAATTGAAATATCTCGCGAAGAATGAACCGGATCAATTGCAAAACCAGGAGCTACTTGCCGATTACGATTTCAAGCTCAAAACGGTACGAGCCGGCCTGTATGTACGCAGAGAGAGCAATCAAGTCTTTACCTCCCCAACCATCAATCAGCCCGAGCTGGAAAACAGCTTGCCGCCCTATGACTTGAACAACAACCAGATTCGCAACACGTTCAACATTGGCGAAAGATTTTATGCGTATGCCAAGTTTGACTTCAAGTTTTCGGATGGCGCAAAAGGCAGTGTCTTTGTGATCCGCGAGCGCAGTCCATTTGGTGAGGTTATCCGCAAACTGCTGCCGATGCTCGTGTTCCTCCTCCTCGGCGTCATTGTCATCGCAAACGTCTTGTTGTACCGCTGGATTACCCGCAGTGTCGTCAAGCCGCTCGATTTACTGCGCAATTCAGCTGAGAACATCAAGGAAGGCAATCTGGACTTTGAGCTCCATCTACAAACGAAGGACGAGATTGGACAACTGAACGAAGCGTTCGAAAACATGCGCAAACGATTGCAGGAATCAGTGCGGCTTCGCCTTGAGGATGAAGAAAGTCGCAAAGAGTTGATCTCCAACATCTCGCATGATTTGCGTACACCGATTACCAATATCAAAGGCTATATCGAGGGAATCCGCGATGGCGTAGCTGATACCCCGGAGAAAATGGACAAGTACGTGAACATCATTTACTCGAAAGCAGTAGACCTCGACTTGCTCGTCGATGAGCTGTTTCTCTACTCCAAGCTCGATCTGAAGCAAGTGCCCTTTACGTTTGAACATGTAGATATCGTGCAGTTTTTGGATGACTGCATCGATGAGCTGCACTACGATCTGGAAAAGAAGGGCATCACGATTCAGTGGAATCAACGCACAGCAGAAGGCACCCTGGTTATCGCCGATCTGGAAAAAATCAAGCGTACCGTCTTAAACATCATTGGCAACTCGCAAAAATACATGGATAAACCTGAGAAAATCATCTGCGTCTCGGTTCAAGCGGACGCTCATTGGGCCACCATTGAAATAACAGACAACGGCATCGGTATCCCGCAAGAAGCCATTCCTCACCTGTTCGAACGCTTTTATCGGGTGGAGCAATCCCGTAATTCTTCCACGGGCGGTAGCGGTCTCGGACTGTCCATCGCGCGCCAGATCGTCGAGGGTCACGGCGGCAGAATCTGGGTGGAGAGCAAGCAAGGCGTAGGCACGAGTCTGTTCTTTACGTTAAAACGTACCCACAAACAATAGGAGGTGCACATTCCCATGTCTTCACGCATCCTCATCATTGAAGATGAGACGACTATCGCTCAGCTGGAGCGGGATTATTTTGAACTGAACGGCTTTCAGGTCGATTTATGCCACTCTGGCAGCGAAGGCTTGCCGCTTGCGATCAATGGCGACTACAGTTTGATCATCGTTGATTTGCAGCTTCCGGGTATGGACGGCTTCGAATTGTGCAGCCAGATCAGACAAGTCAAGGAAGTGCCGATCCTGATCGTCTCCGCAAAAAAAGAAGAGATCGATAAAATCCGCGCCTTTAATCTCGGTGCCGATGACTATATTACAAAGCCGTTTAGCCCAAGCGAATTAGTAGCCAGAGCTAAAGCCCATCTGACAAGATACGAGCGTTTGACAGCCCGACAACCTCAACCAACGAACGCAGAGATTCATATTCGTGGTCTCGTCATCGACAAAGTATCCCGAAGAGTCTACGTACGCAATCAGGAGGTCATTTTCACGACAAGAGAATTCAATCTACTTGAATTTTTAGCAACGCACCCGAATCGAGTTTTTAACAAAAACGAGCTGTTCGAACGAATCTGGGGCATGGATTCCAGCGGAGATATCGCGACCGTTACGGTGCACATTCGCAAGCTGCGTGAAAAGATCGAAGTCGATCCGTCCAATCCGCAGTATATCGAGACAGTCTGGGGTGCCGGTTACCGATTTACAGTCTAAGCGTGAATACCATGACCATCACAAAGCCTTCAGCGAAAACGAGGACGGATTTTCCGCTCCACGTCAAAGCTGGAGGTTTTTTTTACGTGTAAGAAAGTTTAATCACTTCACCGTTTCAAAGCGTCATTGCTTAAACTTTCTGGAGCGCATAATGACTTTCCGCTAAAGCGCGGTCGCTCCTCCATGTCCAGGCTTCGATAGAGGTCATTTTATATTTTTTTAAGAACTTTTTTAGATTCTATTAATCCCTTGTTTCTTGGCAGTTTAGGTCTCTCGACTATCCTACAGGTAGTCAAGCAACACCTACTCAACTGATCTAAAGGAGGACCAACTGATGAAAAAGTTTTCCAATAAAATCGCGATCATGATGCTCGCAACTGTTATGGGCACAGCATCCCTTCCTTACGCTGCACTGAACGTGCAAGCAGCTTCCACTCCTCTGAGTGCTCAAGAAATTCAACAAGCCGTTACTGAACTCTCCAAGCTGAAAGTCATGCAAGGCAGTAACATTCACAATCAAGTTACGCGTGCCGAGCTGGCAAAAATGGTTGCACACACCTTTGGCTTGCAAGGTGGCAAAACAGATAAATCCGTAACGTTTACAGATGTGAAAGCAAATGACTGGTTCTATAAATACGCGGTTGATCTGGTATCCCTTGATATCATGCAAGCAAAGGATGGCCAATTTGATCCACGTGGAACCGTGACAGATGCTGAATTCGCGCAAATCGTCGCAAAAGCGCTCAAGCGTGATGTGAAGTCGGTTAACTACTGGGCGGAACGCTTCTTCTCCGCAGACAGCAACGTTACTCGCGGTGAAGCCGCTTATCTGTTGAATGTGGCTCGCCAGGCAATCCCTTCTGAAAAAGCGGCCATCACGAACGTACAATCCTTGAACGAAATTACATTGATTGTGAAGTTCGACGCTCCGTTGACCGCAGAAAACGAAGCATTTGCCAAAGCAAAAGAAGACTTTGTCTTTAGCGATGGACTGACACTGACCAATATGCCACGTCTGAAAACAGGTTCTACCAATACCTACATCGTGCCGACATCGGTTCAAAAGCCAGGAACCACCTACACCCTGACATACAAAGGGAAAAAGGCGGGCACATTCGCAGGCAATGCAACCAAGATCGACATGACAGAAGTGCGCCAAGTAACAAACGACACGTTTGAAGTTGAGTCCCTGCGAGCAAATGGTGTCATCGATTACGGATATGTCATCTCTGCCTACAGCGGAGGGCGCGGTGCAAATGCATTGGTGCTGGATCAAAACAACAGTGCAGACGGCAAAACGTATCAAATCATTTCTTCCATGCAAGCAAGACAAGTGACCATTACACCGGAAGGCGGACAACCAATCGTTGCGAAATACGTGCCTTTCACACAATCAACAGACGGCAAACAAGAAATTAAATTCCGTCTCCCAGAAGGCCAAGTCCTGACTCCGGGCGTTACGTACACCATTACGTCCGACTGGGCGAATATCGCGAATCCAACCTTCGTCGCAAAAGAAATCGCTCCGCTCGAAATCAGCGAAGCCAAAGCAGCTAGTGAAACCTCTATCACCGTTACCCTGACAGAGGACCCAGGAGACGAGCTGTTCTCCGGACGCAGCGTAGAACTTACTAGTGCAGATGGAGAAAAACTGCTGGCGACGTACAAATATTCCAGCCGTAAAGGTACCACAGGCGTGTTTGACATCCAGCAAGATGGTAAACTGAAAGCAGGTACCACATACACGGTAACACCTGTCGGCGATTGGGCTGGCAAATCTTCTGCCGAGCTGACAGTCGAGTAGTCTTTGTATGAGTGTTCAAAAAGTCGGCTTTTCAGCACCGAGAAAGTAACGAGAACCTGAAGAAGGAGGAGCGGAGTGTAGGGAACCTACATGAGCACCGGACTTCGAAGGTGAGCGTTACTTTCGATGCCGAGTTTGCTCTCAAAACTACTTCGTGATCAAAAGATGACTTTATGAACTACCTCTTTTGTATGATGCAGGTATCCAAATCAAAAGAAAGGTGTGGGCTCGCTATACTGCGTATTGGTCTTATGACGATCGCCATCGTTCTGACTGGGTGTGAGATGAATTGGAATACCCTCTTGACGAGTGGCGAGCAGCAAGCAACCCAGGCGGTGAAAGTTGAAATGGATAAGCTGAATCAAGCCTTATTGACAGCAACTAGTCAAGGAGACAAAGCAGCGATTGAGAGGCTGCTTGCAGAAGGCGCGGATATTGACGCTACCGATAGTAGAGGTCGCACTTCTGCTATGATCGCGGTCCACTCTGCTCAACTCGGCATTTTCAACTTGTTGGTTGAACGCGGAGCCAACATCAACATCCGAGACAACAACTTAGACAATCCCCTGCTCTTCGCAAGCGCAGCAGGCCAGCTCGCATTCGTAAAAGCCTCGATAGCAGCAGGTGCCGACACTACCATTACGAACCGTTTTGGCGGAACGGCCTTGATTCCTGCGGCTGATCGTGGACATGTCGAGATCGTCAAGGAACTGCTCACCACCTCTGATGTCAACATTGATCACGTCAACAGATTGGGCTGGACCGCTCTCTTAGAAGCAGTGATTTTGGGCGATGGTGGCAAGAAGCATCAGGAAATCGTGAAGCTCCTGATCGAGCACAATGCCAATGTCAATCTCGCTGATCACGATGGTGTGACGCCTCTCGGGCATGCGAAGAAGCATGGCTACAAAGAAATGATTGAAATGCTCACACAGGCTGGCGGTAAATAAGAAAATACCCGAAAGTCGATTTTTTGAACTACCTAATTGAAAAAGCAAAGGATAGGATCGTCAGAACTCATCTGACCCCTATCCTTTTTCTTATTTTCTAGACCAAAAGACCCTACAAAACTCAAAACTTTTTCTATATTCAGGCGTCAATTACTAGTGGACTATTCCAATATACCTAGACCATTTTGATAGGAGCCTGTTTTACATGACCGTCAGCTCGTATACATCTATTCTGGAAACGGACAAACGAATCCGAAAAGCTTCTCCTAACCTTGAACCCAAGGTGGAGATGTACAAGCTCTTTCTTACTTCTACAGACGCTATTGAAATTCACATGAATAACCTAACGCATCCTTTGACTACCATCAGAATCTATGACATCCATCGAACAAAACTCGCAGAAGCTGAATATAGTCCGAACGCCCCCATCATCCTTCCCTTTTTTCCGGTGGAAGATGGTCTTTACTACGTGCAGCTGACGATTGGGCCTGATCCAGACCCGCAGCACACCTATCAACTGCACGTGGATAAGTACAAGCGCCTATCGGGGATCATCAATCAATCGGAGGAATTTCCCGCAGAAAATGGTCCGTACATGATCGGACCAGCGGATGTCATCATAGCTGCTGGGACTTCAATCAGCTTTGAAGCAGGTACATCCATCAACGTACGTTGCCAAAACAAGATCGTCGTCCAAAACGGTGCCTCTATTTCTTTTCGCGGAGAATCAGACAAACCCATCGTCGTCATCGGCGCCATTGACGATGCAACCGCACACCGTTGGAATCAGCTCGTGTTATCTCCCTTGGCTGAGGCAACCTTCCAGCACATCATTGTGCAATACGACAACGACGAAGATGGCGTGGACTTCCTGACATCAGCAGCCCCTTTCGTGGCGATCGCCTCATCCGTTGAAGAATTCGAGTCAACCGTTGCCAAAACGAACTATGTGGAGCGGGCCGCAGTCGTGTCTCCCTCTTCTCGCCTGGACTTCATCAAATCTTGGTTCCAGCAGTCCAGCCCTTATCGCTTCCATATTTTTGGCGACCTCTTGCCTGAGCTTTACTTCGGCATTGATGTCACCACCTTTGCGCGATGGGAAACGGATACGAATCGGATTAATGAAGAACGCGTAGAAGCTGGTGAAATCAATTACTGGGATTTTGTTAACGGCAACTTCACTGCCGATTTGATAGAAGCTACGTATCTGTTTGCCAATAATGAGAGCAGCCCGGAACTACGAATCCAACGATTGATTGATTTTCTGTTCATCGCGCAAAAATGGAGGAGAAAACATGGGTGCTTCAGCCTGTTCGACATGCTCGATCCGTTCCATGATTACGATGAAGAATTTTACAAAACGTTTGAACAGATGTCGTCCTCCTTCTGGCTCGCGCACAATACGTCCATCATTCACTGGGATACTCTTTCACGAGAACTCGGCATTTGGCAAAATGAAAGTTTCTTCGAACGGCAATTCATCAACTCTGTCATGATTCGCCTGCACTTCGCAGCCGATCTGCCGTTCTCGCTTCCGGGGTATGGAAACAACATTCCACCTGTCGGCTTTCTGGGTATTTCTATTCACTTTGGCCCGTTCCGCTATCCAGAGGATTATCCGGCACCCGAGCCTGAATTCGACGTCAATTACGGCGAACTCTCTACAGCTACCTATGTGAAATTTATGTTCGAATCGTTCCTCAATGGCAAAACGAATCCCGTCTACACATGGTGGATACCTACGCAAGCGGATAAGGAACTGTTTCGAACCTTGCAGGAAAAGGGCATCTCGCTGGACTCCCCTCCGGAAGATTGGGACCGCGAATTCGTGCAGCCTGCTAGAAAAACGCTCGAGGAGATTCGGGCATTCTACCTTAACCCTACTGCAAATGAAAGGTTCACCTCCAACTGTTGAGGTCGGGAGAAGCCATGTGACATGACTTTCGAACAGCAGATGATTATTTCGGGGGTTAGACCTTTTTGGCAGTTATGTCTGGAAGTCTTTTGAGGTAGATAATTTTTTGCTTTTGCTTCATCTTCTTGTGTAATCTGTAGGAGTTATTTCGATTTTAGACATCTCGATTCATATTTCAGAGCTTCTTAAGCTGCGTGGAAAGAAGCGCATTTCCAGTCCAAGCGCCTCTGGAGCGGACAGTCAATCCCCCTTGCGGGGCGTAGGCCGAAGCGTAGACTGGAAATGCGCTTCTTTCTCTCACTACAGCTACGAAAAAAAACCTCCTCAATCTGAGAAGGCTTTCTCCTTAATTCACAATATTTTTCCCATAGTAAATCTCGTCCATCTCTATTTGCAATTGCTCCGTAATATCCTCCTGCTCCTCCGGTGTCAGCTTTTCCTTCGTGTATCCGAACAAATAATTGTTCAGATCAAATTGCCTGCGCTTGCATTTGGTATGGAAAATATTATCTTGGTACACATTCACATCAATCATGTGGAACAATTCCTTAATTTCCTCGGGAATATAATTTTGGATCGAACTGATGTCGTGATCGATAAACAGCTTGTATCCATGTATATCCCGGGTAAATCCACGCACCCTGTAATCGATCGTCATCAAGTCTGTATCAAACGAACGAATTAAATAATTGAGTGCTTTGAGCGGAGAAATCTCGCCACAGGTCGAGACGTCAATATCAGCCCGGAACGTACTTATGCCCTCCGTTGGATGGTACTCAGGGTATGTATGCACCGTAATATGACTCTTGTCCAATTGCAGCACCACATTTTCAGGTAAAGGTCCGGGGGATTCCTCATAAGATTCAGTAGGGACTTCTACGACTGGCCCCTCGGATACAAGAAAAGTGACGCTCGCACCTTGTGGTACATAATCTTGTTGCGCGACATTCAGTACGTGTGCGCCGATAATATTCGACACGTTTTTCAGGATATTCGTCAAACGCTCGGCATTGTATTGTTCATCTATGTATTCGATATACGCTTCCCGTTCCGCTTTTGTTTTCGTGTAGCAAATATCGTACATGTTGAAGCTGAGTGACTTGGTCAAATTGTTGAAGCCATGCAGCGTAACGTTTTGTTCTGTTTTTTGTTCCAAGCGTCATTTCCCCCTGTGATAGCATCCAAAACTCATTCGCTCTTACTTTTTCCTCCATCTCCTTCATAAATACCCATTACTTTTGTCCTACTTAAAAATGATTCAATAGCATTAGGAAAACTTTACAGGATATGGTTCTAATCCCCTGCGTTTAGTGATAAAATATCGAAGTGTGTCAAATTTTAGAAGAAAGGGGGAAATTATCATGCATTGGTATACAAGTGTGTTAAAGCAATACGTTGCTTTTACAGGAAGAGCTAGACGTCAAGAATATTGGATGTTCACTTTGTTCAACATCATCGTATCTATGGTAATTGCTCTCGTAGACTATTTAATTGGTACAGGATCAATTTTGGGCATGATCTATTCATTGGCTGTTTTACTGCCTAGTTTGAGCGTAACTGCACGCCGATTGCACGATACTGGAAGAAGCGGTTGGTGGATCCTTATCTCGTTAATTCCTTTTATCGGTGCCATTATTTTGCTCGTATTCTTGTGCCAAGACAGCCAAGGAGACAACAAATACGGTGCGAATCCAAAAACTTCGCAATCCTTCTAATGTCTCCATCGCCTCTCCCCAAAGGGAGAGGTTTTTTTATTTTTGGTCCAAAGAAAAAACGGCCGTTCGGGACTCCCCAAATGCCGTTTGATCCATTACCTTTTTACGCCTCGTCCCAAAAACGTCGCAAGTTGTCCATTCCGATCTTAGACCCTTCTCGACAATCCTCCATGCCTTCGAACTCGACCGTGATATAGCCATCATAGCCGGACTGCTTAACCAGCTTGACAACCTCGCGGATGTTAATGTCGCCTTGTCCGACTATCGCTCCACGCAGGAAGTTGCCATTGACGGTCTTGAACCATTTGCCTGCGCCTGGATCATGGTAGGATGGACGGAAGTAGAAATCTTTGAAATGCACGAGCGAAGCGTAAGGCAGATTTTTTTGCACACCGACCAACGAAGCCTCGTCTACACACATGAAGTTTCCGATATCCAGCGTCGTTTTGAAATTCGGGCGGTTGACCTCATGCAAGACACGCTGCACGCGATCACTTGCCTGCACCAGCCAGCCGTGATTCTCGATTGTCGTCGTTATTCCGAATTGCGCGGCATAATCAGCGATTCGACGGCTTCCCTCGACCATCTCAGCCAAATGCTTTTCAAAGTACTCGATCGTCGTCTCCTCTACGGGAACAGTAAAGGCGGACACATCGTGGCGCATATGCTTGATACCCATGCGGTGCAGCAGATCGACATGTGTTTTTACACGTGTGACTTCTGCTTCGAAGGCTTCTTCGTCTGGTTGAATAAAGTTGGTCGGCATCGAGTAGTTGGACAGCTCAATTCCTACCGCTTTTGCCTTATCCCGAACAGCGTCTGCCAATTCGTCGTTATCGACCAGCGTAAAACCGTACGGCACGATTTCCATGTGCTCGCCGCCGTTATCCGCGATCCATTGCACGACATCCAGTACATCCATTTCCCCAGCTCGTATTGCTGTTAGCAGACTGTAAGTGCTCAATCCAATTTTCATCAGTTCCACCTCATTCGATTTATTGTATAGAAAGGCTGCTGCTCATCATGATGAGAAATGCACCTTGTTGATAGTCACGACTTGCTTGAGACAATGGGATTCATAGGCTGCCTTCACCACTTCGAGTGTCCGCAGTCCATCCTCTCCTGTAATAGACGGAGGTCGGCCTTCCCTGACATTTTGCACAAAATCGGCGATAAGCCGCTCATCCATATCCACAGCCCAAGGTAAATGTTGGAGCTTCGAATCGCAGTCATTGTAATAGAGCGCGTGTTGCTTGAACACATCGACGTCCAACGTGCCTTTGGTGCCGACAATCCGCATCGTCACATCTCCCCACGTCGGGAACGTCTTCGGCCGCGACCAGCTCGGATCAATTCCAACGATCACGCCAGACTCCATTTCCACGGAAACCAGGCCACAATCCTCTACCTCAATCTCGTAAAAGCGTGTGTCCAGCTCCGCGTAGACGCTTTTTACTTCGTCTTGGAGCATCCAGCGTACGAGGTCCATCAGATGGACGATGTGATCCGTCGCTGCCCCACCGCCAGACAGCTCTTTTTCAATGAACCAGCCACCTGGTATTTGTCCGTGGTTCGTGCCATCGATGGCGAGAATGTCTCCGAGAGCACCTGACTGAACGATTTGTTTGACGCTTTCCATCACAGGTGCAAAACGAACTGGGTAGGCAACCTGAAGCATGACACCTTCCTCTTTGCAAGCCTGAATCATTTCGCGTGCATCGGCAATCTCGGTGGCAATTGGTTTCTCGCACAGAATGTGCTTTTTCGCTCGCGCTACCGCAATCACGTGCTCCTTGTGCTTGGCATTTTCCGAGCAAATAATGACCGCGTCGATACCGGATTGCAAAAAGGCTTGCAGATCTTCGTAAAAATCAAGCTGGTAGGCAGTCGCCATTTCCTCTCCACGGCGCGAGTCATCATCCCAGACTGCTATCAGCTGCGCATCCGGGTGCTTTTGCAAATAAGTAGCGTAGCTATGCGCATGCATATGGGCGAAGCTGATGATTCCTACCTTCATCCCTCGTCACCTCCGTGCATGAGCTTCACTGGTTGTCCCGTCTTGACCGATTTTCTCGCCGCTGAAGCGATATCGAGAGCAGCGAGCAGATCACGAGAATGCAGACGTGGCCCTTCCTCTTTCTGTACACAGCGAATGAAATGCTCCCGCTGTCGCTGCATCAGGTCCATCCCTTGGAATGTTGTCGATAGAAACTGCTCTCCCCGACTCCAGCGAATAGGGGTGCTTTCCCGGCTATCATGCTCAATCATTCCTTGATCACCAGTAAGCTCAAAGGAAGTATGTTCTGTCCCCTCCGCCCAAGATAGCTCTACATGAGCAATTGCCCCGCCTGCCATTCGGAGCATGACCAGCGCATAATGAACGATCTGTCCTGACTCATTCTTGCGCTTGACCTCACGCGCCATCACTCGCTCAACCTCGCCGAACGTCCAGCGTAGCCAATCAAATTCACGCATTCCAAGCGCTTGAAAAATGCATTTTCCTACATTTTCAGCCGATGCAGAAGCACTTCTTCGCAAGCGAATGACACCTGCTTTTCCGATGGCCCCATTCTTTAATTGCTCGTGGGCTTGCTCGTATTCTGGAGCAAAACGCAGCGTATTTGTGAATTGCAGCACGACATCCTGCTGATCGCACAAACTGATTCCTTCACGCCCTAGAGCAGAACCTTCTGCGCATAAAATATGCTTTCCCGCCTGGGCAGCAAGCGTCACCCATGGGTCAGAGCTGTCCGTAACCGAGCCAATATCCACGATATCCACTTCTGTTCCCTGCAAGATTTCGCGCAAAGAAGACAAGCTGTCTGCCACACCTACAATCTCTGCCTCTTTGATCCGAAGCCAAGCTTGTGACTCTTTGACGCTTGTTCCCGCTTCCCCTGCGACCACAACTTTTACCATGATCCCGCTCCCCCTTTCCTCGAGCTTTGTGGACTGCTCGACACAACCCTCTTATAGCGAAAACTGAAACGTATCCTGTAATAAAACAGCGGCAGCTCCTGCGACCTCTACATTTTCACCCAACGAATTCGGCCGAATCTCCAATTCCTCCGTCAGGATTCCATGCGCGTATTCCCTTACGTAGTCTTTTACTTTGGCAATCAATAGCTCATTTTCGAAGGCAATCTCACCGCCCAGAATAATGACCTCCGGATTGAACAAATGAATCAGATTGACCAGCCCCGAAGCCAAATAAGAAGCGGTTTCCTCCAAAATGCTGACCGCAAGCGGGTCCTGCTCTGCCAAAGCCTGACGAAATACCGCAGGAGTAATTCGGCCAACATCCTGCTCCACCAAATCCGAGATGCGGCTCGTCTTTCCTTTCGCAAGCGAGGAGACCAGCTTGGAGTAAATCGTTGGCCAGCTCACGTAATTTTCCAGACAGCCTACATTTCCGCAGTCGCACCGCACACCTGCCCGATCAATCGTGGTATGACCGAACTCACCGGCCCCGCCTTTAAAGCCCCTGTAGATGGCACCGTTCATCAAAATACTGGCTCCCAATCCATCCCCAATCGTGACATACAGCATGTTTTGATAATGACTGAAATCCCCGATAGTCTTCTCGGCGAGCAAATACGCATTCGTGTCGTTATCCAGCCAGGTTTTCAACTGGAAACGCTGCTCGATCATTTCTTTAACAGGGGCGTTCTGCAAGCGGAGCTTTGGATTGTAGCGAATCACCCCATGGACCGAGTCCACGATGCCTTGTGTGACAATCGAGATTCCCATGCATGTCTCCAGACTCGCGGCTCCACGCATAAATTGCTCAATGATGTCCATCAAATAAGCGAGGACGCTCTCCCCTTGGTATGGCTTGATCGAGTGAACTTCCTTTCGTTTGACCACAGCTTCCAGATTCATTTCGGCAATGGTAATCTTCGAGCCAGAGATCGAAACGCCGATCAGAAAGCGACTATCAGGAGAAAACTGGACCAATATCGGTTTTCGTCCGCCATTTGACTCTCCTGTTCCCACCTCGCATACGAACGAGTCACGAATCAGCTCACTGACAGCCGAGGTCACGGTAGTAGGACTCAGTTTGTTCCGCTTCGCTATTTCACTCCGGGAAATGGGGCCGTAATGACGGATCGTATCTAATATGATGGAGCGATTCAGTTCTTGGATCAGCTTTAAATCACCCGTCCTACGCATGTAACCATCCCTTTTATTCAAATCACAAATGGCAGGCGACAAAATGATTTCGGTTTGCCGCTTCCCGCAATGCAGGTGGTGTCGTCTTGCATATGTCCATCACGAACGGACAGCGCGTATGAAACAGACAGCCTGACGGCGGATTCACCGGGCTCGGCACATCTCCCTGCAAAATGATCCGCTCCCGCTTTGCCCGTGGATCAGGAATCGGAACTGAAGAGAGCAGCGCTTTTGTATATGGATGCCCGGGATTGGCAAAAATCGTTTCCTTCGGGCCGGATTCTACGAGACTCCCCAAATACATCACGCCGATCTTGTCGCTAATATGCTCGACCACGCTCAAATCGTGGGAAATAAACAAATAGGTCAAATGAAATTCTTCCTGCAAATCTTTTAGCAAATTCAAGATTTGCGATTGAATCGACACATCGAGGGCAGAGACTGGCTCATCCGCGACGATCAGCTTCGGCTTCAAAATCAAGGCGCGAGCGATTCCGATGCGCTGCCGTTGCCCTCCGCTGAATTCATGGGCGAATTTCTCCGCATGATAGCTGGAGAGCCCGACGACCTCGAGCATTTCGGCGACAATCCGATCCCGCTCTTGGGGAGACAGCTTCGTATGAATGAGAAGAGGCTCTGCTACCACATCGCGAATTTTCATCCGCGGATTCAGCGAGGCGTACGGGTCCTGAAAAACCATCTGTACCTGCTTGCGCACTTCCCGCAGCTTCGTTTCGTTCATCTTGGAGATTTCTTCTCCATTGATCCAAATCTTGCCCTCATCCGGCATCAAAAGTCGTGTGACCAAGCGCCCTGTCGTCGACTTGCCGCAGCCACTCTCTCCGACCAGACTGAACGTCTCGCCTTCCTTGATCTCAAACGAAACGTGATTTACGGCTTTTACGCTTTTTTTGCTGCTTAATAGACCGCTATCAATCGGGAACGTTTTTTTGATACCGTCTACCACGACCAGTGATTTAGACATGAACATCCCTACCTTCCTCTTGATAGAGCCAGCAGCGGCAAGAACGTTCCTCTTCCACCATCGTAATGGCGGGCTCCTTTTCCCAACAAACAGGCATGACGTCCTTGCAGCGCGGAGCGAATTTGCAGCCCTTCGGCATATTGTTTGGTGTCGGTACGTTGCCCGGAACCGAATCCAGCCGCGCGCGCTTCTGCCCGATTTTGGGGACAGAGCCGATCAAGCCTTTGGTATACGGATGCTTGGGTTCGTCGAATAAGTCGTAAACAGAAGCTTCCTCCACGACACGCCCTGCGTACATGACCACGACACGGTTGCACATCTCTGCCACGACGCCCAGATCATGCGTGATCAACAGCATCGACATATGCTCTTCAGCCTGAAGCTGCTTCATTACGTCGAGGATTTGGGCTTGTATCGTAACATCGAGTGCAGTCGTTGGCTCATCGGCGATCAACAGGTTGGGATTGCAGGACATCGCCATCGCAATCATGATGCGCTGTCGCATACCGCCAGAGAGCTGATGCGGGTACTCCCCCATAATTTCGCTTGGTCGCGGAATGCCCACCTTTGTCAGCATGCTCACTGCTTGTTCTCGCGCCTTTTGGTCGGAGTAGCCGAGATGCAAACGAATGGCTTCCATCAATTGCTCTCCGATTTTCATCACCGGGTTGAGCGAGGTCATCGGCTCCTGAAAAATCATCGAGATTTCTTTTCCGCGAATACGGCGCATATCACTCTCCGAAATCGAGAGCAAATTCGTACCGTTGTAAACAATCTCGCCATTGGTAATCTCACCAGTCGTGTCCTTGAACAGGCGCATGATCGACAAGGAGGTCACGCTCTTGCCACAGCCCGATTCGCCAACTAGTCCAAGCACCTCGCCTTTTTTTATATGAAAGCTGACATGATCGAGGACGACTGTCTTCTGGTTGTCTCTCGTAAATTGCGTCTGCAGATGCTTTACTTCCATGATGTTCTCACTCATCTGCCCCATCTCCCTCGTTTAGTTCTTCGTTTTCGGGTCCAAAATATCGCGCAAGCCATCCCCAACCAGGTTGAACGCCAGCACGGTCAAAAAGATCGCAATCCCGGGAATGATGACCACATGAGGAGAAGTGGCGAGATAATCACGCCCCATACTGAGCATCGCCCCCCAGTCGGGACTCTCCGGCTTTGCCCCCAGACCGAGAAAGCTGAGACTGGATGCTGCCAAGATCGAGGTACCGATCCGCATGGAAAAAAAGACGATCATACTAGAGACGGTCTCTGGAAAGATGTGCCGGAAAATAATCCGGCTGCTTTTTGCCCCCATAGACCGCGCCGCTTCTACAAACACCGCTTCCTTGGCAGCCAATGTATTGCCGCGAATCAAACGAGCAAACGATGGGATACTGAACACCGCGACCGCTACGACTACATTCGTTAATCCCGGGCCGAGGATCGCAACAATGGCGATTGCGAGCAGCAAGTCGGGAAAAGCAAACATGACGTCACTCCACCGCATGATGAGGCGATCCAGCCACCCGCCGTAATATCCGCTAATCAAGCCTAATACCGTTCCAACCACTGCGCCGACCACCACAGAAGAAAAGCTGACGCCAAGAGAGATACCCGTTCCTACAATGATGCGGCTCAAAATATCCCGTCCGTATTCATCTGTCCCTGCCCAATGTTCCATGGAAGGAGTCTGCAACGTCACATCATAGTTCGGCTCGTACGGATCATACGGTGCGATCCATGGGCCAAACAGTGCTATCACAAACAAAAACAAGATAAAAAACCCAGCCCAGAATGCTGTCTTTTGCTTTTTCCACTTCTTCCAAAACTCGCGGGCTCGGGATTTCTTTTCCGTGGGAACTACAACGTTATGCCCGATTTCTTTTACTACCTCCATTTACGTCACCTCCTTGCCATTAGCTGTCATAACGGATTTTCGGATTCAGTGCCTTGTACAAGATGTCTACCAGCAGATTCACGAGAATGAACTCCAGTGAAAACAACAGGATGACTGCCTGTACGACCGGATAATCGCGAAAAGCAATGGAATCGATCAACAGACGCCCCATACCCGGAATGCTAAACACCGTCTCTACGACAACCGATCCGCCTAGCAAAAAGCCGAATTGCAATCCGGCGATGGTCACGACCGGAATCATCGAATTTTTCAGGGCGTGCTTGCGAACGACTACGGATTCCTTCAACCCTTTTGCCCGACCTGTTCGGATAAAATCTTCCTTTAATGTTTCGAGCAGGGAGGAACGGGTAAAACGAGCCAGCATCGACATGATTCCTGCTCCCAAGGTTAACGAGGGGAGCACGTAGCTTTTCCAGCTCTCGACCCCACCTGTGGGAAACCAGCCCAGCGTGACAGAAAAAACCTGTATGAGAATGAGCCCCAGCCAAAATCCAGGCAAGGAAATACCAGAAATCGCCGTCAGCATCCCTACGTAATCCGGCCATTTATTGCGGAAAACAGCAGAGATCGTCCCAATCAACAGTCCGAGCACCAAGGCCCAGCCCAGGCTCATAAATGTCAACGTCATCGTTACAGAAAAACGGTTTTCAAACATATCGCTAATGGGAAGCCCCGTCTTCAAGGAGTGTCCCAAATTTCCTGTCAGCAGGTTTTGCATGTAGTTGACGTACTGGGTAAGCAATGGCTTATCCAAGCCCAACTCCTGACGCACCCGCTCGATCTCTTCCAAGGTCGCTTCTTTTCCCGCCGCCAAGCGAACAGGATCACCCGGAACTAGATGGATAAAGAAGAAAATGAGCAATGACACGACAAAAATAATCGGGATGATCTCGATGAGTCTCTTCACGATATAACGGAACATGGTACGGTTCCTCCTAAAAGAAAAGCAGCGCCCAGCGGCAGACAATGCCCGAACGCTGCTTCAAGTATTATTGGAACGCCGCTTCTCTTACATAGATGCCGCCACTCGGTGTGATATAAACACCGTTCACGTTCGCGCGTTTTCCGTACAAGATTTCATCGACTGCGAGGAAAATCCATGGTGCATCTTTAAACACATTTTCTTGCACGACGCCATACAGCTGCTTTTGCTTGTCTTGGTCTGACGATTGTGTCGCTTCCTTGATGCTTTGGTCGACAAGGGCATTTTTGTAGAAAGCCGTGTTCGCTCCCGCAGGCGGGAAGTTCTCGCTGCTAAACAACGAACGCATCGCATTGTCTGGATCAGCAGAGGACCAGCTTACGTACCACATGTTCATTTTTGCTTCTTCTGGCGACTTGATGCCGTAGATTTCATCAGACAGCGTCGCTTCTTCCATCGATTTCACTTCAACGGTGATGCCGACCTTTTGCAATTGCTGCTGAATGAATTGCATGCCCTTCATCGTATCCGAGTTCGTATTGCCCCAGATGTCCGTTGTGAAGCCGTTCTCGTAGCCTGCTTCTTTCAAAAGCTGCTTCGCTTTTTCGATGTTGTATTCATAGGCGCCTTGCTTCGCATAGTGGGCAATCGTCGGGGACATCACGGATTCCAGTTGTGCGCCATACCCGGATTTCACGACTTTAATGAACGCGTCCTTGTCCACTGCATGATTGATCGCTTGGCGTACACGCGGATCATC
Organism: Brevibacillus sp. DP1.3A; assembly: GCF_013284245.2. Lineage (NCBI taxonomy): Bacteria > Bacillati > Bacillota > Bacilli > Caryophanales > Paenibacillaceae > Brevibacillus > Brevibacillus sp. DP1.3A. The sequence continues at coordinate 5,836,566 of NZ_CP085876.1, forward strand.
AAACGGCTTTTTCAGCATATTAATCGAGACATAGCGTGTGATCGTAGATGGTGTGCGCTCTACCTTTACTCCCTCTGCTCCGTTCAGTGTCTCTACTTGCTGCTCCGGCAACGGATAAATGACATCGGCCTCACCCGTCTTCAGCATGGCTACGCGGGAGCCGTTTTCAGGAACGGGCTTGTAGACGATTTTACCGACCTTGGCTGCTCCCTTGTTCCAGTGATCTGGATTCAGCTCTACCGTCAGATGGTCACCCTGTACCCATTCCACGAATTTATATGGACCTGTACCGACTGGATTTTTGGTAATGTCTTTGCCGTACTTTTCCAGAGCCGCCGGGCTGATGATTCCCGTCGTGAACTTGTTGATCATCGCGGAAAACGGCTGGTTCAGCGTCACTTTCACTGTGTGCTCGTCGACAACCTCTGTAGACTTGATGTATTTGTAGTTTCGATAGGCTCTCAAGTTGTTGTCTTTGTTGCTCATCCGGTCGAAATTGATTTTGACCGCTTCGGCATTGAATGGAGTACCGTCATGGAACTTCACGTTTTGCCGGAGCTTGAAGGTGTACGCTGTCGCATCTTCATTAACCGAATATTCAGTCGATAGACCTGGCATGAGCTTCAAATCCTTGTCATAAATCAGAAGCCCTTCAAACATCGCGCTTTGGACACCTGATGACAGTGCATCCCCTGTATTTTGCGGGTCCATCGTGATAAAGTTTTCGTTTACGGCGATGACCATCTGATCCTTTTGCGGCGCTCCCGTCGTTGTCCCCCCATTGGAAGCTGCCGGAGTTCCACTATTACTGCCACTACCACCGCCACTGGAACATCCGAAAAGTAAAGCCACTGAAAAAAGTAAGACGGATGCGGTTCGCAAAAACGATGCTTTTTTCATATCTTTTCCCCCTTGTCTTCGTCTACTCTATGGGTGATATCTGGATGTCCATGGATAGGCCTAGCCTGCCGGTTATCGGGTAAATACGATTTCTCTTCCGGTCGCAGCTGATTCGTATATGCCGCACAGAATCTTCATCATTTCCACGCCGTCCTGTACTGGGCTAAGTGTTTCTTTTTCACCCAAAATGCATGCGATGAAGTGATCGATCTCATTTTGGAAGCCTCGCTTGAAATCAAATGATAATTTATCCATCTGCGGGCAGACATTTAGGATCGTGTTATGCTTTTCTGTAATGATGGACAGCTCTGGCTCCACCTCTGCGCCTCCCTTGTCTCCGTACAGCTTGACGACCAACTCGTCTTTTTTCGCATGCAGTGTATAGCTCACATCCACGAAAAGGGACGCTCCGTTTTCAAAGCGAATGAGTGCATTGGCCATATCCTCGACAGTGTTTTGGGAAGGATCGTAGTCAGCTGCTTTGTAAAAGGAGAGATTTTTGACGTTGGCGCGATTGCCCAGCTTGTTGTATGTATTGCCGCTGACGGTCGTTACTTTTGGGCAGCCCATCAAGTACCAGCACAGATCAATGACATGCACGCCGAGATCGATGAGTGGACCTCCGCCAGATCTGTCCTTGTCAGCGAACCAGCCTCCCGGATTGCCCAAACGACGCAGACAGGATGCCTTCGCGTAATAAATCTCCCCCAGCTCGCCCGCATCGATGAACTGCTTGAGCAATTGCGCATTCGTATCGTACCTTCTCACAAAACCTACTTGGAGCAGCTTGCCACTCTCTTTTACGGCCTCTTCTATCAGGAGAGCGCTTTCAACTGTTGTACTTAAAGGCTTTTCCAAAAGCACGTGCTTACCCGCTCTAAGGGCAGCGATAGCAATATCTGCGTGCGTGTTGTTCCACGTACAAATACTCACAGCGTCTACCTGTTCATCTGTGAAAACATCCTCAAGCTTGCTGTAGTAGGTTTTGGCCCCGTACTTCTGTGCTTTTTCCCGTGCGCGCTCCTCGTTGAAGTCGACGACGGCACGAATTTCTGTACGCTCGTTTTGCTGGTACGATTGCAAGTGCATGTCTGAAATTGATCCTGCACCAATCACCGCAACTCTCACTTTTGCCATGATGTTGTCTTCCTCCTTGCTTCTCATCTGTTAATTAGTTTTTTCAGTGGAGTAATTAATAAAATGATACAAAATTGTTTTAATTTTTGCAATACGGATTTCCATTAAAAATTTGATGTTTTCTCTCCTGGTTGATCTAGCGCAAAAACTCCCCCTGCCGCTCCCATCACTCCAGCTTCCACCCCGATCTGACTAAGAATGACACGTACCTCCTGCGCCAGTCCAGCGATGCATCTCTCCCTCATGCTCTTCTCAATTTCCGGCATGAGTATGGTAGACGCGTTCATCACTCCACCTCCGAAGACGATAACCTCCGGATTAAACAAATAGATTAGATTGGCTGCTCCAACTCCCAAGTAAAACCCTGCTTGCTTGATGAGTTGCTTGGAGAAAGGATCTCCTGCTAGCGCAGTCTCCCTGATTGCTTTGGCCGTAACTGGCCCATTTGTGGTTGCCAGCTTGTGGCGAGCGGCGTTTTCAATGGCAGTACCCGATGCGTAGTTTTCCAGGCAGCCTCGATTGCCGCAGCGACATGGCGGTCCGTTCCAATCGATCGAGATATGGCCAAACTCACCCGCACTCCCATCCCGCCCGCAAACCAATCGACCGTCGCTGATCACTCCTGCCCCTACGCCTGTGCTGACGGTGACATAGATCATATTTTGGGTGCCAGCTCCTGCGCCCCATAGCCACTCCGCGATTGCCGCTGCATTCGCATCATTGAACAGCCGGACGGGCAGTCCGAACCTCTGCTGGATCAGGGCGCCAATCGGTACATTTCGCCAGCCTAGATTGCTCGCAAATACTACTTCACCGTTCGCGCTATTAATCACCCCAGCTGAAGCAATTCCTACGCCGCGTACTTTTTGGGGATCGATGCCGCTTGCTGATAGGACATCATCAGTAGCAGACAACACCCTTTCGACCACTGCTTTTTCTCCCTCTTCCGCTAAGGTCGGCAGCTGCTTTTGTGCAATTATCCTGCCTGTGCGATCAACCAAACCAGCCAAGATTTTGGTCCCACCCAGGTCCAGTCCAATCGCATATTCTTCTTTTGCCATGCTCGTCTCTCCTTCGTTCACCTTTGCTGTTTTAAAGTTAATTTCTCCAATGACTTTATAAATTCAACTTAGCTTTATTTGTAGCACACTACCTTTCTTTCGTCCAGATTATTCAGAAAAATAGGGGCGTAGCTATTATCTCTCGCTCTTTTCACAAATCGTGCGTTGTGATAAATCCCGTCACAAAAAATGTTTCTACTTTGTCTACCATTCGACAATATCTCCTAAAGTAAAAGGAATAGATATCCTATAAAATGGTATATATAGGCATTCTTGGAGAGGGGCGATGATATCCATCTTCTATATGTGATGGAGTACCGCAACATCTGGCATCCACTCGATGATCGTTTCGGAGCTACTTTACCACTATCTTGAAAGGTTGATGTTCATGTTTAAAAAAGCCTTGATCATCCTGACATTAAGCTCAGTTGTCGCTGTACCAAGTGTAGCCGCACAAGCCCAAGGGGCATCTCTACCTCTACAGGAGAAGGCGCCAGCCTCCCAAAAAACAATAATCAAAAATGCCGCATTTGGTCAGGAAGTCTGGGTAATGCTCGGCTCCCCTATTCCAAGCGGTTGGGTCGTAATCAGATCTTCTGGCAATATGAACCTGATTAAGGATATCAACAATGCTCCTGCCGGTTACGAGGTTTGGGTAATGCTCGGCTCCCCTATGCCTGACGGATGGGTCGTGATCAGAAGTACTGGGACTATGAACCTGATTAAAAATTTGAACAGCGCCTCTTCTAATGAGGAAGTTTGGGTGATGCTCGGCTCCCCTATGCCTGACGGATGGGTTGTCATCAGAAGTACTGGGACTATGAACCTGATTAAAAATTTGAACAACGTTTCTTCTGGTCAGGAGGTATGGGTGATGCTAGGCTCGCCTATTCCTGACGGATGGATTGTGATCAGAAGTTCGGGGAATATGAACCTGATCAAGCGCCTATAGGCTAATCAGAATAATTGGAAAACCGTATCCAACTCCTACCCTTTAGTAAAAGGGTAGGTTTTTTTATTCCCCCATTCATCCTTTTTGATCAGACCCCCCGACAAATTTCGGTAAAAAACGACTATTGAAATGGCATGAACGATTAGAAAACATGGTAAAGAAGTTCTATTATTGTAAATTTTTTGTAATTAACTTGAAAATACTGGATTCGTATTTTACCATTAGAAAAACAATTTTAAACTACTTAAAAGAGATGGACTAGTAGGAATGAAATTGTTTTTGTAATCAAAAAAAAATGAGAAGGAGGTCCACAGAGAACTGTACTGGGAAACACGAAAACTCTTGCTTGGAAAGGAGTCTCATGATGTTAGAAAGAATTTTGGGTAAACTTTTATTGTTCACTATTACTCTTGTCACTCTTGTAAATGGATATTTTGTTATGCCGACAAACGCACAGGATCAATCCGAATATCGCGTAGATTTTAGCGGTGTATCCGCTCCGATCCCTGTCAATATCCGTACCGGACCGACTACTTCTGCTGCTATCATCGACAGGCTTCAACTAAATACCCGTGTACAATTTTCTGGTTGGACCCGAGGCACCTCGTTAACGGACTATTGGACAAGTGCCCCTGATAATAGATGGTTCTTCTACGAGAAAAACGGCGTGAAATACTATGTTGCGTCTGCTTTTATTAATGGAAACCCACCTGCAACCGATCAAAACAAGCCCTTCGTTTCGTATCAGGTAACCATTACGACGAATATCCCTGCTCTCAGACAGGCCTATGAAAATGCCATACGGAATTGGAACAACACAGGCATTGTTTCATTAACACCAACACAAAATGCTCCCATTACCTTAGGTGAAGGTTATGCGAGGGGGTATGATGGATTTGGCTGGTGGCAATCGAATGGTTCCAGAATAACTGGTGGCACAGTCATCCAATGGAACAGAGTGAGCAACAGAAACGCCGCTTATTTAGAAGCTTTGGCTACTCATGAGATTGGACATGTGCTGCGACTAAATCATAGGTCGGATCACTCGATCATGAATAACTCTTGGTTAACGAGAATCACTGGTCCTACCCAAAACGACATCAATGAGCTTAGAAACATCTATAGTCGATAAAGGACCTCTTTTGGCTGTCGAGAAAGTCGACGGCCTTTTTTGATGAACAGCCCCACTCTTGCTGATTGACTCCTTTCCTTCTCATTCATCTGCGTATACTATTATAAATATTCCTAACAATTACCAAAGGAGAATCGCCATGAATAATCAAATTCTCAGTGCGCGCCTGACTCTCACCAAAGTGGCATTACCCGATTGGGAGCTGATCCGCTCCATCTATTCCAACCCGACACTGATGGAGCATATCGGAGCGACCATGAGCGATGAAGATATCCGCCGTAACTTTGAGAAAGAACTCGCTCCGTGGAGCCTAGAATCGACCCACTGGCTAACCTGGATCATACGTGAAACCGACTCCGGTAACGATGTTGGCTTGATTAGCATCTGCACTCGTAACCGAGAAACTCTCACTGCGGAAGTAGGCTTCATCATACTGGACGGATTCAAAGGCAAGGGCTATGCAACGGAAGCAATCAGACGCGTATTTGATTTTGCTGTAGATACTTTTGGATTCAAAAAATTTACGGCTGTTTGTTCTGAAGAACATGTGGCTTCACGACGCGTTTTGGAGAAGGCTGGAATGAAGCTGGATAAAATCGTGCCCGAAAGCACTGAAATTGCAGGTAAGATGGTGAGTGACTGCATTTATTCGTTGGAGAAGTAAGCGTATCTAAGATGGACTCCCGAGCAAATCCGCTGATTTCCATAGCATGCCCGTACCTATGAAATGATTTACTTACATCGCTTTTGGCGGTATTGTACTCGGTGGAGTCGTTGCCTTTGAACCAATAGAACGATTTCTAGCTGCACCTAGACCAAATATAAAGAGCAAGATTGACGCACAAACCAAAAGTAGAAGTGGAACAGTCCAGCTATCCGTTACATCATGCAGATATCCGAAAAGGGTCGGGCCTATTGCAGCGAGCAGGTATCCAACTGATTGAGCCATACCGGATAGCTCGGCAGCCTGTTGAGCATTCTCTGTTCGTAAGCCAAAAAACATCATCGATAAACTAAATGCAAAACCTCCACCAATTCCCAGCATGATGATCCACCAAACAATAAAATTCGAGCTTCCGTAAAGTAATCCAAGCGTTCCAGTTAAAAGCAAAATTGTCGTAATCGTAACTAATGAACGTTGACTGGACATACGCCCTGCGATAATCGGAACGACAAAAGTAAATGGCAGTAAGGCTAACTGCATAATGGAAAGTAACCAACCAGATTGATCTGAACTTGTTCCTTGCTGTTTTAAGATTTCAGGTAGCCATGTGATAAGTACATAGAAAAGCATAGATTGGAGTCCCATAAACAAGGTTACCTGCCATGCTAGTGCGGAACGCCATAAATTCACACTGCTATCAGCCGATTGATTTTGAACGGCAGCTGTTTCCCTATTGCTGCGTTTCATTTGAGGTAACCAAAATAATACAGATGCCAAACTAAGAATGCCCCATATACCCAATGCCCCTTGCCATCCAATTCCTATTCCAACTGCAATGGGAACACTAATACCAGATGCTATTGCTCCCAATAAATTCATAGAAACGGAATATACACCAGTCATTAAACCAATGCGTCTAGGAAACTCTCGTTTAATAAGACTAGGTAACAATACATTAGAAACGGAAATCGCCAATCCAAGAACAGCAGTACCGATATATAAAGTAGCGATTCCTGAGAGGGAACGCATAAAAACCCCAAAACTAAGAAGGATGATGGAAATTAGAATCATTACTTCTACTCCAAACTTTCGTCCTAATTTAGGAACAAAAGGAGAAAAAAGTGCAAAGGCTAGTAGAGGCAACGTGGTAATCATACCTGCTAGCGTATTCGAAATATGAACATCGTCCCTAATAAGACCAACTAGTGGCCCCACCGAGGTTAAAGGAGCCCGTAAATTAGCTGCAATAAATATTATCCCTACAATAACTACCCAAACCGCTGATCTAGTAACACTTGGATTTGATTTTATATCTTGAGTGCTCATCATTTTCCCTCCTAGTCTATTAGAGTGGATACAGGAGTTAATTCGTAACCGAAGAAAGTGGTATATTATAATATACTTTTAAATCCACAAAACACACTATAATATAACAAACGAAAATTGTCCAATATCTATCATCTCTAATAAATCACAACAAAAAATAACCCTCTAGCAACCATTCGGTCGATAAAGGGTCATAGTCGTCGTAGTCTATGAGAATACAGGGGATCGATTTTTAGACCCCGTATTTCAATATAATATGGATGACAACAAGATCGTCGGAGTGATTTATATATGAATGCGTACCATCTGCACAAAAACTAATCGAATCATATTGATTCAAGGTGTATGACTCATTATTTACATGGATGGAAAGGGTTCCTGACATTACCGTCGCAATTTCGGTTGTATTGTGGTGATGCTTCTCTGGATAGTATGAGCTATTCGGTTGTAAATAAGCTCTATACGTTTCAATTTCATTACTTACGTTCTGAAAGATTGGCTCAATCACCCAATCTTTATTATCCCCAGCAATTCTGAGTCCCTGCCCAGCTCTGGACAGATTCACACTGTTTTCGGTTGAGAATAAAGCCAAGAGTGGTATAGATAAGCATTTCGAAATTTTCCACAATACCCCGATTGTGGGATTGGTTTCTCCACGTTCAATATTTCCAAGTGTCAGCTTGCTCACACCCGATAATTCTGATAAATCTTCAAGGCTCAAATGTTTCTCTTTACGAATTTTTTTTAATACCCCTCCAACCTGTAAAACAACTTGTTTGGGATCATCGGTTTCTAGATTCACTTTAAGCCTCCCTTTGCCATATCGATGGAAACTATAAAAAAATATGCGATTAGCATTTCATATACGATAGTGGATGAAATCATACTAAATATACCAGATCATCAATCATTACATTCATTATGTGTATTATATACCACTTGACACTCCCCATGCCTAAAGGCGGGGGATTCTTGGGTAGTCACTCCTAACGGAGTGAATTTTACCAAGCTATCCCTGTGTGTCCCACAGTTTAGTTGACTACGCCAACACTCGAAGTCCTTCTTGCTCAATATTGATAGCAGCGTTTTGGTCACGATCATGTTGTACGCCACAGTGCGGGCATATCCAACTGCGCAAGTTGAGACTTTTCACTGCTTTGTTGCGGTATCCACAGTTTGGAGTTGAGCAGAGCTGGCTTGAAGGAAATTGTTTTCCAACAATGGAGATCCTTCTTCCATACCATTCTGCCTTATACTCCAGCATCGTACGAAACATAGACCACGAAGCATCTGCAATGGATTTGGCTAACTTGTGATTTTTTACCATGTTTTCCACTTGCAAGTCCTCCAAACAGATCACTTGGCTTTCGTGGATCAGCTTGGTTGACAGCTTATGTAGAAAATCGTTACGGGTATTTGCAATTTTTTCGTGGAGTCGAGCTACTTTGGTACGCGCCTTGTTCCGGTTGGTGCTGCCTTTTTGTCTACGAGATTGAATCCGTTGCCATTTCGCCAGTTGTTTTTCATACTTGCGATAGTATTTGGGATTTGCCACCTTCTCACCAGTAGAGAGTATGGCGAAATCCTTGATCCCAAGGTCAATCCCAACTGTTTGTTCTACTTTTGGGAGTAATTGACTCTCTGTTTCACACAATACTGACACAAAGTATTTACCTGAAGGATTACATCTAATCGTAGCCGATAGGATTCGCCCTTCGACTTCTCTGGATTTAGCAAACGATACCCATCCCAGCTTAGGAAGTTTGATGCGATTCCGTTCTATTTTGATGTCCATCTTGCATGTATAGGATTGCTTTGGGTTCTTCTTGCTCTTGAATTTGGGATAGCCTTTTTTCTCTTTGAAAAACTTTTTGTATGACGAATCCAAATCTTTTAAGGTTGATTGCAGGGCAGTGGAGTCCACTTCTTTCAACCATTCGAATTCTTTTTTTAGTTGCGTGAGCAAAGCAGAACAGTCGTTGTAATTCAGCGTTTTGTTTTCTTGTTCGTAAGCATCTTTTCGTTTCGCAAGAAAGTGATTGAATACAAAGCGAGTACATCCAATTGTCTTGTTGATGAGTGTTGCTTGTTCTTTGTTTGGATACAAACGGAATTTGTAGGCTCTATGCAAGTTCAATCATTCCTTTCTTTTTGAGACTCCATGTATTTCTGAATCACATCGAGTTGCACCGTGCCAACCGTTGCAACAAAGTAGGAGTTTGTCCATAGCAAGGGAAGTCTGCTTTTGAGATGTTTAAATTCCATCCGCAACACTCTGGATGTATAGCCCTTCAAATGTTTTACGACTCGGTGGATTCCGAATTGCGGATCGCATTTGATGACCAAATGAACATGATCAGGCATGATTTCCATTTCAACAACTTCCGCACGTAGTTCCATTGCCTTTTCAAGAAACAACTCTTTTAATCGAATGTCCACTGGCACTTTCAAAACCTTTTACGATACTTCGGACAAAAAACAACGTGATATTTACAGTCAAATACGACATTGTGGTTACTTTCCACTGATCTACTCAAAACCATCACATATGGTTAATTATACCATTTCGTTAGATAAAGAAGACATCTCTAACAGATTTGGAAAAAAAAGGACTATTTTTGTTTGCTCTTAGTACCCCCTACAAGGGATGCAGAGCAAAGTGCCTTATATCCCCATAGCTAAAGCAAGGGGTTTTACGGCACGAGTGATAAAAAAACCCTTCCTGCCAAAACAGAAAGGGCCTCCTCCAGCTGGTCTGCTACTTAAACCAGCCTTTTTCCTTTGAATGCATAATTGCCTCGATCCGATTGCTCACACCGAGCTTGTCGAGAATAACGGAGATGTAATTCCGCACAGTCCCTGTCGTAATGTACAGCTGGCTGGCAATCTCCTTGGTGTTCTTCCCGTCTGCGATCAAGACCAGGACTTCCTTTTCCCGCTCCGTCAGCGGATTCTCCTGCCCGTATGCCTCATCGACCAGCTCAGGCGCATAGATCCGCCGCCCTGCCATAATGCTGCGAATCGAGCTGGCCAGCTCTTCGCTCGGACTGTCCTTGAGCAAGTAGCCGTTTGCACCTGCCTTCAGTGCTCGTTCGAAGTAACCTGGGCGAGCAAAGGTCGTGAGAATCATCACCTTGCAGCCGCTACCTTTCAATTCCTCAGCAGCGTCTAATCCGCTTTTGACTGGCATTTCAATATCCATGATGCAAATGTCGGGTTGATGCTGATGCACGAGCTTGACGGCATCCTCACCATTACTTGCTCTTCCGACGACCTTCATATCCTCTTCCAAATCGAGCAGGGAAGCAAGGGCTCCCAAGAGCATCCGCTGATCCTCTGCAATGACAATGCGAATCATCCTCCCGCCTCCTGTTCCGGTTGTTTGAAGACGTTGGGTACCCGAATCACTAGCTGTGTTCCAGACACCGAGGACTGGATTTCCATACTTCCGTTGACAAATTCTAGCCGTTCCTTCATCCCACGCAAACCGTTTCCTCGGTAGACCAATTCCTCCGCCATTCCAATCCCATTGTCTGTTACGCTTACGACGAGATCGGTACGAGTGGGTTCGATGACGATGGAGCAGGAGCTGGCATTGCTATGCTTCACAATATTGTTGACCGCTTCTTTCAGGCACATGCACAACACGTTTTCTGTCATCAGCGAAGTGTTGGTCAGATTCGTATCGCCTTCCAGCACGAATTCAATTTCGGCCGCCTTGAAAATTTGCTTGATCCGAAACATCTCATCCTCTAGCCGCGTCCCACGCATTTGCGTGACCATTTCCCGTACTTCTTTCAACGCGATACGGGCCGTTTGCCTGATTTCCTCCAGCTCCGTTCTCGCCAAAGTAGGATTTTTGTTGATCAGCTTGTTCGCCAAATCGCTTTTCAACCCAATTAAGGAGAGCTTCTGCCCCAACGTATCGTGCAAGTCGCGGGCAATGCGTTGGCGTTCCTCGAGCTTGACCAGCTCTGAAATTCGCTTGTTCGCATGCTCCAGCTCTCCCTGCAGCTTCTCTCGCTTATTCCAGTTGTACGTGGTCACCGGCAAGAGAATGACAGCTATCATGCTAACCAAAACAAACGGAAGCTGGCCAATCAATTGCGCGTTTTTGGTGAAAAAGCCGATGTTGACCGATATGGTGGTGCTAATCAAATGAACCGTGTACAGCGTAACAAAGCCGATCTTGTTCTCGATATTCCCGATAAAAAACGCCAGGAAGAGCGAGAAATACACATAGCCGAACATCAAGGTCATGGCGATGGATATGATAATCTGCACACTCGTCCAAAAGTAAATCAGCCAACCCTTTGACAGGAAGGAGAATACATAGCAAATGAAAAACAGAATGATCATGATGATTCCGATCACCGCTTCGTACGTCGAGGATGACCGGAAGATGAAATAAAATGGCAGGATGTAGAAGACAACCCACACATAAGGGCTCAAGCCCGTATTTTTTTGTAGAATGTGATACCACTTCTGCTTCTGCATGCTTGCCCACCTTTTCTTCGCCACTCTCTCAAGTGTATCGGAATTCAAAGGTTTATGGCAGGCTTATTTTCCTTCCAAACTCGGTTTGGAGCTTTGGAGTGCATCTATGATTGCTTCCGACTGAGCAGCAGCCAACCGCTTGAAGCCTTTGAAGCTCACAAACCGCTTGTTGCTCTCATCCCACAAATGAAAACGCAGGCACTGCACGCTGGACGCCAGTGTAATCGTCGTCGCCATCTGAAGCGGCGGTGTGTCGTTATGTGCTTTTTCCAGGTTGTAGTTCGGTACGCGCGGGCTTAAGTGATGGACATGGTGAAAGCCAATATTGCCTGTGATCCATTGCAAAACCTTCGGCAGCTTGTAGTAGGAGCTTCCTTCTACTGCCGCTTTCACGTAGCTCCACTCTTCATCGTTCTCAAAGTAAGAATCCTCATACGTATGCTGCACATAAAACAGCCAAATCCCAAACAAGCCAGAGACGAAAAAGATCGGACCTTGAATCAACAGGAATGCTTGCCAGCCAGCCGCCCAGATCAAAAGCGCATAAAGACCGACCAGCAGCACATTCGTCAAATACGTATTCAACCGCTCTTTACGGCGAGCTCGCTTCACATTAAAACGATACTGAATCAAAAAGACAAAAATAGGTCCCAAACCAAACATCACGATCGGATTGCGATACAACCGATAAGCGATTTTATGCCAAGTAGAAGCCTCGAGATATTCATTGACAGTCATCATCCACAAATCGCCTACGCCACGTTTGTCGAGGTTGCTGCTCGTTGCATGGTGAATATTGTGACTGTTTTTCCATTGTTCATAAGGGACGAGGGTCAGCACACCGGTAATCGTACCAACGATGTCATTCGCCAGACGATTTTTGAAAAAGGATTGGTGGCAGCAATCGTGGCAAATGATGAATGTACGGATGACAAAGCCGGCTGCGACAATGACGATAGGCAGCGTGAGCCAATAAGACACAGATAGACTGAGATAAGCACCGTACCAGAGTAGAATCAGCGGAACTAGTGTATTGATTAGCTGTCGGATACTCTTTTTCAAGTCTGCTTTTTCAAAGGGGGCAACATTCTTTTTCAATTGGGCAATGTTGGCTTGATGCATCAATTGTTTCCTCCTCGATTGATGCGCACAGGGACATGTGAATTCGCCGGACGCAATATTCTATCTTTATTGTAGGAAATAGCGTCTGGCCGCTGTAGTCATAAACGTCAAGTCGTGGACATGACAAATGTCATGGTTGAATATATATCTGGGAGATTGAGGGAGGAGTAAACTACAGCAAAAAGGAAGAATCCAGCGCATGAAGGATTGCTGAACTTCGCTCCTTAAAAATTAGTATTCCCATTTTCCCCGTTTGGAAATCTTGAAAAGCTTCTATGATCTCTTCAAGGGTAGTCTCGTTGATTTTCACAGACCCGCAGGAGTGCAAAGAGACCCCATCCTTTCTTCGGATGAGGTCTCTCGCTTTGACGCTTTTTGATTTACTTCACATCGAGGCGCTTCACGATGTCATCGAGCAGCAAATTCGCTGCCTTGATGCCGCCTGCTTTGTTCCAAACCGTTTCGTCTACTTGGTAAACTTGGTTGGTTTTCGCCACATTCAGAGATTTGAAGACTGGACTTTCCATCCATTTTTTCGCGTTGTTCGCAATGTCTTTAGATTCTTTCGTTGGCTCGGTTACCCAGTAGAACAGGATGTCCCCGTCCATAGCGGACATACCTTCTTCACTGATCATTTCTGCAAAGTTGTTTACGTCCTGGGAAGCTGGACGTGCGAGTCCCAGCTGATCGAGCAGCACACCGCTAAAGGTATCTTTTTGATAGATTTGTACGCCTTTTTTGGAGAATTTCGCTACGGATACTTTAGTAGAAGCTTTAGGACCCAGCTTTGCTTTCGCAGTAGCTACACGGTCGTCGAATTCTTTCAGGACTTGCTCGCCTTCCGCCTTCTTGTTCAGTGCTTCTGCATAGAGCGTGAAGTTGCTTTTCCATCTTCCGGACAGCTCTTCAGAGAATACGGTTGGAGCGATTTTGGATAGTTGATCGTAAATCTTTTCATGACGTACTTTGTTTCCGATGATCAAATCAGGGCTCAAGCTTACAATCGCTTCGAGATTCGGCTGGTCTTCGAAGCCCAACACTTCTACGCCTGTCATCTCATCTTTGATGTGAGGATACCAAGGATCTTCATCCCAGGACTGTACAGCAGCGATTGGCTTAACGCCAAGTGCAAGCAAGGCTTCGGTGCCTTCATTTGTTAAAATGACCACACGTTCTGGTGTTCCCTTAATCGGAGTGGTACCCATTGCGTGCTTCACTTCACGTACTTCATTAGAATCGGCTGGTGTGGTTTGCGCTGGCGTAGCCTCAGTCGTCGTTCCCGATGCAGCTGGCGTCTGTTGAGCTTGATTGGCATTGCCTCCGCAACCGGCAAGGACAACCAGCAAGCACAGCGCGAAGAAGCTGGTCATGATGTGGCGCATGGTACGTAAACTGGTCTTACTTTTCATATCGAGAATGCCCCCACTTCTGCTTATCAACTTAGTGATAACAATTATCAATTGATAGTATATAGAGACTCCTCTTACTTTTCCATGGACGTGATTGTCTAATTGCCATGGACCAGATTACCCCTGTCCGACCTGGAGAAAGTACGCTGTGCTCCTTTGAATCGTATGCTCTCTGCCAAACGGTCCCCATGGGTCCCATTCATGATTGGCGGGATGGTACACTTTGTTTTCCCGCACCGCACGCAAGTCTCTCCACAGCGGGTTGTTCCATAGCGCTGCTACATGCTCCCGCTCACTCCAGAACACGATGATTCTCTCCGGGTTCAATTCGATCAGATCGTTGAGCGCATTTGGTTTATAGGCCGCGTGGGTCACATTCGGGTCAGGCGCAAATCCAAGCTTGTGATAAAACAAGTCTGCGAGGGCGTGTCCCTCTACGCCGTACAAGCGCACCTCATCCTTTAGCACACGAATCATCGTCCATTCACCCGTGCGTGTAACCGGCAATAGTGCATCTCTTGCCTGTTTTTCTACTTTGTCGATGTGCTTGATGATTTTCTCTGCCTGACTCTCTTTCTTGAAGAGCGTCGCCAATTTGGTTTGGTAGTCAATCCAGTTCGGATAGCCGTCAAAGGAGACCGTTCCTTTTATTTTCTCCCAATCTCCTGCCTCCCGATTGTTGAAAAAATTCATCCTGACAATCACATCAGGCGACAAAGTCAAAATCTCTTTCGGATCGATCAACTGCTCTGCATTCAGTGCTTTTGTCCCGCGCAGCTTTTGCTGCAAATAAGAAGGAAAGCCCGTCCTCGTTTCAAAGTAGTTCGGGAAGGAGGGGGCAGCAATCGGCTGAATTCCCATCGCAAGAAAATGATCCTGCAAAAACAGCTTGCTGACCACGACTACCCGCTGGTCACTTTGCTTCATATAAATTTGCGGTGACAATCCTTCTCGTTTTTTAAAGAGCCTGCTAAAATACAGCTCATCGGCATAACCTACGTTACGAGCCACATCCTTCACACTTCCTCCAGAATGGGCAAGCAGCTCCTTGGCATGCTCCATCCGCAACCCAGTCAAATACTCCCCGGGTGTCATTCCCGTCGCACGTTTGAAAGCACGGCAATAAGAGCTGGGGGTCAACCCCGCCAGTTTCGGCAAGCTTCCCAATTCCAGTGACTCGCGGTAGTGCTTTTGCATGTAGGTGATAGTCTCCTCAATCGCTCCAATGCCCTTTTCCTCTTTCTTTTTCTGTTCATCATGAACAACACCAAGCAGCTCGTAGAGTAGCGCTTGGCTCCGCAAAAAAGAAGAGTAGTCCCGCTTCCTTGTCAATTGCGAGAGCTCATCCAATACCGTCAGAAATGAGGCGGGAGTAGAGACAGCCAAGACCTTGACTTCTTTCCTCTCGGGAGAGCTCTCATGCTGATCGCGTCTCGCTTCCACGTAATGCAGCCTGTATATGTGCAACGGTCCTGATTGGCACCGCAATTCTTCTATCTTCGTCGTCGGGCGCAACAACAAGAGCTTTCCGGCGTCGAGCACCTGCTTTTGACCATCAACCGTAATCTCTGCACTTCCTTCTGCCACATAGCAAAGGACATGGGTGTTTACCTCCACCTGACGCAGGCGAAAATTTTTCAATCGCTGTTTGCGAAAGGCGGTCATCAAAAAGCCAGGATAATCTTGATTAATCATCAACAGATTCACATCCTTCTATCACCGGAAATAACAAGAAAAAGTAGACAAGCTGATTGCCAGAATCAGCCTGTTCTACTTTTATCATGTTGGAGATCTTTGTATTTGGCAAGTACTTGCCTACGTCTATTGTAAGGAACGATTCGAACGGAACATCAGCAAGAACAGATAGGGAGCGCCTAACAACGCCACCACGACCCCCGCCGGAATATCTTTCGGGATCATGACGATCCTTCCCAGCAAATCAGAAGCAGCCAGCAATACAGCTCCAAGCATGGCTGAGACGACAACTGCACGGCGATGATGAGGTCCAACCAGCATACGTGCCGCATGCGGAGCGAGAAGACCGATAAATCCTACGGCTCCGACACTGGCAACTGCCGCTGAAGCGAGCAGCACTGCAATGACTGCCACAGACAATCTCGTCATCCGCACCTTTAACCCCAATCCAGTCGAGCTCTCGTCGTTAAATGACAAGAGGTCCACCCGACGTCCTAACCACCACGCGATCGGTGCTAAGACGAGGATCGCAGGCAACAGGCGACCTACTTCCATCCATCCCCGCCCATATGTACTTCCTGCCAGCCAAGTGAGTGCAGGGGCTGCCAAGATCATGGAATGTACGATCAAGATATTGATAAAGGCGGCACCTGCTGCAGAAACGGCAATACCTACTAGCGTCAAGATGATTGGATTGAGTCCCCTTCTCCAAGAGACCGCATACACAATCGCGGCAGAGATGATTCCCCCTACAACGGCCCCAAGCGGCATCCAAGCCGAGAGTTGAGGAAACACAAGGAGCACGATAATCGCCCCTACACCCGCACCGCTCGTGACACCGACAATCTGCGGATCAGCCAGCGGATTACGTACTGCACTCTGCATGAGACTTCCGCTGATCGCGAGTGCCACACCTGCCAACATCGCTGTTAACAGTCGCGGCATTCGAAGCTCAAGCACCAATTGACTGTACATCTCGTTTCCTTGTCCCATAAAAATGGCGATGATCTCTGTCCACGGCAAGTACAAGTTTCCGCTAGACAAGCTGAGCATCCAAACGACCACAAGCAGCACAGCAAGCGTACACACAATCAACGGATACGAAACTTTGCGTTGTGCTCCTCCGACGCTCATCGAGCCACCAGTCCCAGCACTCATACTGCGCGAGACACGCAAAGCCAGCCAGATCAACCATGGTCCACCAATAGCTGCCGTGATGGCTCCTGCCGGAAGTTCACCATAATGATTGATGAACATACGTGCAATCGTATCAGAAGCTACAAGCAGCGCTGCCCCCCAGATGGCACAGAGCGGTAACAGCCATCTATGCTGCGTGATGCCGGACAATCGTACCAGATGCGGCGCCACAAGTCCGATGAAACCGATTGGCCCGACCACACTGACACTGACGCACGTAACCAAGATCGCAATAAACATGGTGAAAAGCCGTGTTTTTGCCACCTTTTGCCCCAATGATTTCGCCGTTTCTTCATTAAAGCTAAGTACATCCAGCTGCCTAGCCATGAAAAAGCTGACCAAAATCCCAACTACAATCCAAGGCCAACTAAATTCTACACCCGACCAGTCATTTTGTTTCAAGGAGCCTGAGCCCCAGAGGAAAATGCCATTTGTCGTTTCTTCGTTAAACAAGATGATGGCACTCGTCAAGGAGGAGTACACCAAGGTGACAATCATCCCGGACAATGCCACACGCACTGGCGAACCTTTTCGCCCGCCAGACATGAAATATACGGTAACGGCTGCGAGTATTCCGCCCGCCATCGCAAAGGGAAGCGGGTGTTCATGCAAGAATGATGGCCAAAAAACCATCCCGAACACCACGAAGAAATAGGCACCCGCATTTACGCCCAGTGTCGTTTCCGAAGCGAGTGGGTTTCGTGTCACCGTCTGCATCAATGCTCCGGCAATAGCCAATGCTGCACCAGACAAAAGCCCCATGACCGTTCTTGGAAGCCTGACACCTTGTATCATATGGTGATCGGAAATGTCTTGCGGAGCAATAATGGCCTGTACGACAGAACGCAGAGAAATGTCTGCCATCCCCTGTGTCAAACTGACAAATGTAAGCACTAACAGAGCGACAAGTCCACCCCCTAACATCAAGAACAATCTCCAGCCCCCTCTTTGTGAGGAAGTGGCTGGAGTGATGTCAGTTCGTGTAAACTTTTTATTTTTGGCCAAACTCATTATTTTACCAACAGATCTACAGCTTTATTCGCGAGAATCTTTGCAGACATGGTACCACCATACGGCCACAGATCTCCGCCCAGAGCATAGACGCGATTTTCTTTCACAAAAGTAAGACCGTTCCAAACTGGGTTGTTCTTCAATTGATTCTCAATCACGTTGTCATCATTTTGAATGATATGGAGGAAATTCGCATCCTGCAACGCTGGAAGTGCCTCCACATCTGCCAGTGTCATTCCTGTTTGCTCAAATTTCTTAGGCTTATACTTATTTGTCAGACCAATATTAATCAAGATGCTTGCTGCTGTAGAGTTATCCGTAGACAAACGGAATTCTACCGCATTTTGACTGCTGTAGCCCATCGCGAGGACGAATGGAACTTTATCTGCACCAGCCTTGGTCAACTTTTCTTTTGCTTCCGCATAAGTCTTGTCGAGGTCTTTCAAAGCGACTTCGGCTTCTGCATTTTTACCCGTGATATCCGCAATTTGCTTGAAGATCTCGATCATTCGATCATACTGTGATCCCTGACCTTCAGCCGGATTCGTATCAAAAGCAATCGTTGGAGCAATTTTACTCATTTCGTCGTAATTCGCTTCTACATTTCGTTTAATACCGATAATCAAATCTGGCTTCAACATCATGATCGATTCCAGGTTTGGTGAAGTACGACTCCCTACATCCACTACTTCAGGAGCAATCTCCACAGGGAGCTTCACCCATTTTTTCATATTAGGGATATCTGCAATCCCTACAGGCTGAATACCAAGAGCCAACAAATGCTCTGCTGAGCTCCATTCCAATGCAACGATACGCTTAGGAGTGCCTTTGATAGTCGCCTCTCCCATCATGTGCTTCACTGTGCGCACTTGCTCTTCAGCCGGCTTCGCCGCGTCAGGCTGAGCTGTAGCAGCTTGGTTGGAACCAGATTGTGCAGTTGACCCTGCATTACCGCAAGCAGCAAGTAGCAGCATCGCAGACAAAAATACAAGAATCACTGGTAATTTCATAAGACGCATGAAAAATTTCCCCCTTACTTTTCTAGGTGATACTTCGAATGATAAAGGATGTTGCATGATGGACATGATTTCCAATCAATCATTAAATATGATAATGATTATCATTATCTTTGTCAACTGTGGGATGTGTTCAAAGACTTAGGCTCGCATGATCATTCGCTAACGGGCAGGAAAGTTCAAAAATCCAAAGCCAGTCTAACACTTTATTTTCGTCCTTTTGCTATTAAGACGGGCTTCCAGTCCTAGCTTTATCTGTAGCCAGACGGCCCCATGCTGTACCTTTTTTGTATTTCGATCAGATCTCGTGGCGAAATACTCGCGCAGCTTTTTTTCGTCAGGCCCTATCAGGTATATTTTAATTGGTGGAGCCGCTGTGTTAGCCGTAGCCGAAACCGGGGTCGAGAATACTTCATATGGTAGTGATAAAACGTAAAGGGGCTATCTAGAAAGTCAGTCTAAGCCGACTTTCTAGATAGCCTCACTCCAAAACAACTTTGGCATCTAAACAGGTTCAGTCTACAACACTATTTCCTACAAACAAAGATAGCAGATTAGAGCTCTTGCTTCTTCGTAGGAATAATCTCTCCCGTTTTCACATCTATTCCAATAGTGATAGATTGTTTGGGATCTTTTCCAGTAAACGTAAGGTTATATCTGCTAAATTTGTTTACAAAGTTGTCTACAATATTGGCACTTGAAATTACATAGGATTTTGCTTCTGGACGTGAGGCATAGAATTTATCTACCCCGGATTTTACATTTGGGTATGATAGAACTGTAGCAGCATCCAATGATTGTATGGTATAGCTAAGGTTCCCCGTTTTCGAATCTATTGCAAAGTGAAAAAAGTTTTTTGAATCTTTTTCAAGTCTAATAACATACTTATCATACTCACCTTTTGAAACCACATCTTGATAAGCAATGATCTCATAAGATTTTGTTTCTGGAAACTGTGCATAGACGTTATCAATTGCTGCTTTCACAGCCTTGTCGGCAAGAGCTTCGGAAGCTGAGAGCTTTTTGTAAGTTCCTGCATACAATTCTTCGTTTTGAGCTACAGTCTTTTGAGTTGGCTTTTCATTTGCACTTACTACTAAAGCTCCAGATAGGGAAATCGCAGTAGCCAATCCTAAAGCTGCCAAACATACGGATGTTTTTTTAAGGTTTTTTTTCATACCAATTCTCCTTCGCGTTTATGATTTCTTTCATAGGTATAAGTTAGAAAAAACTTCTAAAATATAAAGTGGGATAAACTTAAAATTTTCATTAAAGTTCTTTGGTCAAATAGCTTATCCCATGTTTTTGTCCCTTTAGCAAGTTGAATGGTCCTTTGCTTATAACGGTCCGGTTAAAAGACAAAAAATCCCCCTCAAATGAGGAGGATTTTTCCGATTAACATTACGCTTCTTTTGGCAACACAATTCCACGATAAAGCTGAACCGTGATGTAATAGTAAATCGCATAGATCACAACGAAAATCAGCGTTGGAATCCAGATGTTCAGATACGGATCCAAGAGGATGAACGAGAACATCTCCATACCGATCAATACATGCATCAGACCGATAATCGCTGGGAAAATGAATACCATGAACAGCTCTTTATAGATCGAACCTACCAGCAACGATTGACGTACGCCGATTTTTCTCAGCATGCTGTAACGGTCTTTGTCACGGGAAGCACCGGACAAGATTTTGAACATCAAGCAGCTCGCCATCATCGCCAGGAAGGCAATTCCGAGGAAGAAGCCCATGAACATCGTCCCGCTTGTGAAAATATACATGCTCGCATACGTGCTGTATTTGGAAGAAGTGTATACGTCTTTCGCTTCCACATTTGTGATAGACCCAATCAATTGCTTTTGACGTTCATCCATTGCTTTTAATTCCTGCGTGTATTTCAAATAGTCGTCTACCTTAGCAAGAAGAACCTTGTGTTCACTTCCAGTGGTTTGCTCATACGTCGCCTGATCCACAACCAGAACAGATTTGCTCTCAATCATCTGGTAGTTGATAAAATTAGTGAATAACGCTTTGTCCCAATCCTCAGGAATGGCATCGTATTTACCTTTGTCTTCTTTTGACGCACTTACGATATACGTTTCTTTCGGAAGCGGATCTGTCACAAGTTTTGGCTTGTTGTCAGCAGAGTAATTTTGCATGCTGTTCGTGGAAATCAACAGCGGATTTGCCAGCAAGTCTTCCTTCAAGTAGTAATACGCCTTGTCGTCGACTTTGTATCGATACGTATTTTGCTCCAGGACGTTCATTTTTTTCAATGCCTGATAATCCGCTTCAACCGGATCATGCAGATTCACGTCATACACATGGAACACCGTAGTAAACAAATTGACGTTTTGCTGGAAGGCCAAGCCCCCTGCCATCGCCCCGACACCAAGCCCGATCAACATTGCTACTGTACCAAGGATTTTGGTCAGGTTGTTCACCCGAAAGCGCAGCTGGGCAAAGGTAAATGCGTTCAACTTGCTATCATTCAGCTTTTTATTTTTCTTCAAAGCCTGTACAAGAACTGGCAACAACGAGATGAAAATCAAATACGTCCCGATTGTGCATGAAATTGCCCCTACGACAAAGCCGAGTGCCTGCAGGTACATAAGCAAGTGCAAGCATGTGTAGCCCAAAGCCAACAGGATAACTCCAAGGATAGCGACTAAAACCGCTCCGATTCCTTTTGACTTGATTTTGTCATTTTGTTGCTCAGCACGGATGAGAGCGAGCTCAGTTGCACGAGCCAAACGAGTCGCATTAATCGTGGATGTGATGATAAACAGGATGAGGAAGAATCCCCATGTCACCCAAACCGCTGGCAGATATAAAGGATAGTACCCCTCTGTCGAAATCTCCAGCATATTCATGAGCAAAACGCCGATACCGCTTGCAAGCGCAATACCAACCAGGCTTCCAATCACTAAGGAAATGATTCCCATCGTCAAAGTTTCCAAGAACAAAATCTGGCTGATTTTCCCCTTCTTCGCCCCTAAAACCATGTACATTCCGAGCTCTTTGCGCCGCAGCGAGAGTAGGAATGAGTTGGCATAGAAGATATAAAAAATCGTGATAAACGCCAGCAGGAACGCCCCTACATTGAAAACGATCTGAATCGAAGAGATCATCGAGTTGTTCTTCGTGTAATCAGAATTGAGGGCAAGCGTCTGGAACATGTAAAAAATCGAAATGGAGATGACCAGACCCACAAGCAGAACCAGATAGTCCTTCATCATCTTCCGCATACTGGACAAGGATAGCTTTAAAAGCATGAAACGTTACCTCCTAGCGTACATCATGTGATGCACCTAGCTCGGCCAGTACATCCAGAATTTGTTTGAAAAATTGCTGACGATCCCCCGTACGTTGAATCTCGGTGTACAGCTTGCCGTCCTGAATGAACAAGATACGTTTGCAATAACTCGCAGAAAACGCATCATGCGTAACCATCATGATGGATACTTGGTAGTTCTCGTTCAAATCTGTCATCGTTTCCAGCAAGCTTTTCGCATTCTTCGAGTCGAGGGCGCCTGTCGGTTCGTCCGCCAGCAAAATCGCAGGATCATGCACAAGTGCGCGTGCTGCTGCGGCGCGTTGTTTTTGTCCTCCAGAAATTTGAACCGGATATTTTTGCAAAATCTCTTCGATCCCGAGTGTTTGTGCTACTTTACTTACTTTGGTGCTGATCTCTTTGGAAGGGACACCTTGCAAAGACAGCGGCAGTGCAATGTTCTCATACACGGACAAATTCTCTAGCAGGTTGAAATCTTGAAAGATAAAGCCGAGCTTTTGCGAGCGAAAATCTGCGAGCTGGTCACGCTTCATCTGTGTAATGTTCGTTCCCGCAATTTCAATAAAGCCTTCCGTTGGACGATCCAGTGTGGAAATCACGTTAAGCAGAGTCGTCTTTCCCGAACCAGATGGCCCCATGATTCCCACGAACTCTCCTTTATCTATGGTCAGCGATACGCCTTTTAAGGCATGCGACTGGCTTTCACCTTTTGTCCCATATATTTTTTGAACGTCTTTCACTTCTAGTACAGCAGTACTCATTCTACGTTCCTCCATTCTATCTATTGGCTAGCGTTCGTTGTTTCCGTCGCTATTAACTGTAACCAAATTCCAGAATAGGAGCTATTGATGTTCCTTACAGTTACCTTTACATTTTGTAAGGTTTATTACGTGAGACGAAAAAAAGCCATCCGACGAGGGATGGCTTCCGTTGTAAGCTATTTTTTACTTTTGTTCTCTTCGTGTCTTTTGATCAGCATATCTACGATCATATCAATATGTGCTGTGATCGCGATTGGGTCATAGCGATAGAATGTATCGTAGTCGTTGTAGAAAATCTGATTGTTTTTGGCGGCAGGGGTCGCTTTCCAGACAGCGGACTCCTGTAAGGTTTTCAAGGCTTCGCTATTTTTTTCCGGATTGTAGAAAGTCACGAACATGTAATCCGCAGCGTACTCTGGCAAGGTTTCCATCGACAGCTGTACGGTTTGCTCTTTGGATTTGTCTGCGTGCGGCATTTTCAGCTTCAATGCATTGTACACTGTTTGTCCACCGCGCCCTGCGTTGTCGCCGAAGATCCACAAATCTCCTTTGTTGGTCAGCTCGTAGAGACCGACAGTCGCATTCTCATCCACGATGCCTTTCAATTTTTCGCGACCCTCGGCAGCCTTCTTGTCAAAGTCTGCAATGAACTTGTCTGCCTTGTCTTTATCGCCAACCACTTCTCCGAACAATTTGACCGTATCGTAAATGTTAGTCGCCGTACCGTACGGGAGATAAACGGTTGGAGCGATTTTGGACAAGGCTTCATAATTGTCATCATACATGACGACGATGAGGTCAGGAGCGAGCTCTAACGTTTTCTCCACATTGATCCGCGGGCTACCTACGTCCTGCGCATTTTTTAATTGTTCCACGGTAAATGGGCTTTTGAAAGCTTCCGTCTCTGCACCGATTACATTTCCGCCTACTGCAATCAACTCGCCTGCGTAGTAGTCTGTCACAATACGTTGTGGCTTGTCAGGAATTTGAATCGTTCCTTTTGGTGTTTCGATGCTGCGCATTTTGTTCTCAGTAGGGGCTTCTGTTGACTTGTTAGCTGGCTTGGAAGCAGAATCCGTCGCGGGTGCTGGCGTTGCCGTATTTGCTCCACCACATGCTGTCAAAAAAAGCGAGAACACAAAAATGACAGCAAGGACAGCTTTTACTGTTTTGTTCGTAAGCATGATGGGCCTCCCTTATGTACGTTTGTAAGATAGATGTAAGAAATGCTTTTATCGATATTGATTATCATTATCGTCAAAACTATAACAAAGAGTATTTTTACTGTCAATCGCTCGAGCTTTGCGAAAAGAGGCAAAAAAATCCCTTTCTCAGAAAGGGATTAGTTGCCGGAGCGGCTTTGTTTGATCATATCGTCCATCTTTACAAAGGTGTAGCCTTTGCTTTTCAGACTTTCCAGTACAATCGGGAGTGCCTCAATCGTATGGATGTCATCGAGCATATGCAGCAAAATGACACTGCCATTTTTCGTCTTGCTCATGACGCCATTTACAATATCTTGGGCACTGTTTTTCTTGTCCCAATCCAATGTGGTGACATCGTACAACGCAATGACCTTGTAACCCGTGGCCGCAATCACTTTGGCTGTATGATCGTCTACTACGCCAGTCGGCGGACGGAACAGCATGACGGGCTGCTGTTGGATCGCTTCGGTAATGACCTGGTGTGCTTTGACCACGTCCTTCTGCAATTCTTCCGTTGTCAGCGTCGTTATGACCGGATGGTTATAAGAATGGTTTGCCACATCATGACCACCCTCCACCATCGCTCTCGCCAAATTCGGATTGTTCTCCACCCCTTTTGCCCGCAAGAAGAACGTCGCTTTGACATCATGCTCTGCCAAAATATCTAATAGTTTCGTTACGGTTTTGTCGCTTCCCCAGTCATCAAAGGTTAGCGCGATCTGTTTTTTATTTGTGTCGACTTGATAGACGAGCTCGTACTTGGCATTTTCGAATTGCGGATTCAGTTTTGCTGCGTCAAAGCCCGGTATTTGTTCCAGCGGCTTGCGTTCCCCGCCGTTTTTCACCATTTCACTGAGCGGGACAAACTGGTAGCCAATATCCGTTGCTGCCTTGGCGATCAACGGGATGGACGGAATCACCTCAGGATTTATGTCTGTATTGAGTGAGATAATGCTGCCTCTGGACATGTAGCGAGCTATGTAATCTCCGATGGTTTTGGCGTCTTTCTGCAAATCACGGTCCTTCGGGTTGATGTTGTAGCTAACGACCGCTTCCATCCCAAGATGGGCGGCTGCCATACGAACGTCATCCGTCACATCTCCAGATTTGGTTCTCACATAGCGAGGCGAAATACCCGTCTCGCGTTTGATTATCTCATTACTCAACTGAATCTCCCGATAAATCTGCTCGTAGCTGAGCTTGCTCATATCCAGTTGATTCAGTGTGTTGTTTTGGATTTCATGACCGCGGGTCAAAATGTCCTTTGCGATGTTTGGCTCCTCGGCAACCCGCATGCCCGGGAGAAAAAAGGTTGCTTTGATCTTATGAGTATCTAGCTGATCCAAAAGACTTTTCATCATCTTATCGTCGCCCATGCCGTTAAACGTCAGAGCTAGTTCCTTGCGCCCCGTGTATACATGAGACAGTGCCTTGCTTTTTTCACCCGTGTATCGAGTGATTTTCTGTTTCTTCTCTGTCTTCTGGCGCTCAGTGGATTCATCTTTGCTCGCAAACATCGAGCATCCGGAGACGAGCACGACTGTCAAGAGCAGTGCAATTCCTTTGCACAGTTTGGTGGAAATAATCATTTATGACTCCTTATCAACTGCCATAGCTAAAATTATACTCTGTTTAGCATTTTTGGTAGAGTAGATAATCTTTCCATTTTATAACAAAAAAAGGCGGATCTGCTCCGCCTCTTTTTCTTCCATTTCTGCTTACTCCTGAATACTCACCTTGCCCCCATCCGTAAGCAGCGTCTGTCCTTTTACCACGACTTTATCTCCGTTCGCTAGGCCGGATACTGCTTCAATCAGCTCGCTTGTCGAGTTACCCGTCGACACTTCTACTTGCTTGGCTGTTTCCCCTTCCAGCTTGAACACATATTGTCTGCCTTCACGATCAAATACTGCCTTGCGAGGAATGACCAGTGACTTCGCTCCTTCTGAGCCTTGCGGGAAGGTAACATTCACGACCATATCGGACTTCAATTCATTGGAAGGATTCGGGATCGTAATTTCTACTGGATAGGCCTTGAGCTGCGAATCCATGACCGGACTAAT
Organism: Brevibacillus sp. DP1.3A; assembly: GCF_013284245.2. Classification (NCBI taxonomy): domain Bacteria; kingdom Bacillati; phylum Bacillota; class Bacilli; order Caryophanales; family Paenibacillaceae; genus Brevibacillus; species Brevibacillus sp. DP1.3A. The sequence goes on from NZ_CP085876.1 coordinate 5,863,013, forward strand.
CGCCGTTACTTTTGCATCAATCGTTTTGCCTGTAGATTGCACGTTTACTTTGACGACTGTTCCTACCTTTACTTTCGTCACATCTGCTTCGGACAAATTCGCTTTGACCACAAGTGGATTCGTTTTGACGACGGTCACAATCGGTTGCTGGCCTGCCATCTGCCCTACTGCTCCGGTCACGCTTGCGACAAATCCGTCGATTGGGGAGACAACCGTTGCATTCGCCAATTGCTCACGAGCATTTTGCAGTCTGACCTCGGACTCCGTTACACTCGCTGCCGATACTTGCACACCTGTTTTTTGTTTTGCGCCTTGCAGCTTCTGCTTTGCATTGTCATAGGAAATCTGTGCTTTTGTGAGCGTTGTATTTGCCTCATCCATTTTCTCAGCAGCAATTGCTCCCTGAGCAAACAGCTGCTGATTACGTTGTTGATTCAGTTTTGCGTCTGCAAGCCCTCGTTCTGCTTCCGTCAAATCATTTTGTGCTTCCACCAAGCCTTGGTTAGAGGTGCTGCCTGCTTGGTTTAAGTTCGCTTTTGCCACACGGAGAGATGCTTCTTGTTCTCTTACACTGTTAGACAACTCATTCGTATCGAGTGTAAACAATAATTGTCCTTTTGTTACGGCCTGACCCAGCTTTACTGGGAGTGATGCAATTTTCCCGCCAGTTTTTGGTGACATTTGGACTTCCTCACTCGGTGCCAATTTTGCTGTCAGTCCAGACTCAGATGTGACCACACCTTGTGCCACTGTTGCAACCTGTACAGGGGTAACCGTTTCTGCTGGTTGGGCAGCAGTCGTCGTCGCATCCTCCTGGCTTGCGCAGCCTGTGATCAAAGTAAGGGAAAGTAGCGCCACAATCGCGATTCTTTTATTTATGATCATGAATGGTTCCTCCTCTTTTCTCATGCATTTGTCGATTCCAAAGTGGTAAGGCTTTTCTTTTCCTGCTTTTGCTTGCGTTTGTTACGTCTCTTTTGTCCCATCTCGTCAAACCATACGGTAACCACAGGTACGAGTATCAGTGTGATCATGGTGGAGAAGATCAGACCATACATGACAGTAGTAGCCATTGGCGCTTGCAGCTCTAAACCAGACCCAGCAGCAACCGAGAGCGGAGCAATAGCCATAATCGTCGTGAGGGTTGTCATCAAAATCGGGCGCAGACGAGCAGGTCCTGCATGTAAAATCGCTTCATGTAACTCCCAACCCTTTTCACGCAACTGATTGATCAAATCGATTAACACAATCGCATTGTTCACGACCAGACCGATCAGCAAAATGTACCCGATCAAAACAGATACGGTAATAGGCGTGCCTGTAAACAGAAGCCCCAATATGACCCCAGTAAGGCTCGGAGGAACCGAGAACATGATGATAAATGGACTGAAAAGGGATTCAAACTGAGCAGCCATGACCATGTACACAAGCACGACGGACAAGAGAATCGCAATACCCAGATTCACAAAAGAATTTCCCATATCCTCGCTTTGCCCACCCATTTCGATGGTGTATCCGTCCGGAACATTCAGCTTATTGATGATACTGGTAATTTCCGTCGAGGCCGCTTGCAGGTTATCCCCGATCAAATCGCTTGTGACCGTCACTTCACGCGTCATGTTTTTGCGCTCAATTGATGGTGGTACATCGACTTTGCTGATAGTCGCTACGGATGTGAGGCTGATTTGAGCGCCCGTCGGCGTGGAAATACGCAGGTTCTTCAAGTAATTGATATCTTCCTTATAGTCTTCTGGCAGCTTGAGATTGATATCAATTTCATCTTCGCCTGTACGATACTGGGTAACCGTTTGACCATGGAAAGAAGTTCGCACAGCAGAAAGGATTTCATTTGTTGTCAATCCGTACAAGCTCGCCTTCTCTGTATTGACCTTCACATCGAATTCCTGACTCATTTCCTGAACACTGGTAGATACGTTCATCGTTCCCGGTACCTTGGCTATTTCCCCTTTCACAATCTCGCTCAGTTCTGTTAAGACGTCCAGATCATCTCCGCGAATTTCAATCGAGATGGCTGCTCCGCCCCCCATACCACCGGAAAGGGATTTCACCTTGATATCTGCTCCTGCAATATGCTTGACTTGCTCTTGCAGGCCCACAGCTATTTCCTCTGTCGATCGCTGTCTCGTAGAAATCTCTCCTACATGCAGTTCGATCGTTGCGTTATGAGAAGTAGATGCACCGCTCTCTGAAATACCGTCGCCACCCCCGACCGAGGACTTGACCAATTTCTTTTCTGGCACCTGATTGACCACTTCTTCTACCTGCTTCATTACTTTTTCAGTTTCCGTCAAGATGGTACCCTTTGGCAGCTTGATCTCTACCTGGATTAATCCTTGGTCCATATCTGGGAAAAATCCTGCGCCGAGAGATGGAACTAGCAACAATGAGCCAATCAACATGGCAAAAGCAGATCCAATCACCGTTTTTCGATGACCCAATGCCCATTTGAGCACTCTTTGATAGCCTTTTTCTACTTTATGGAACCCGATATTAAACCAGATCAGTGGATTGAAGCCGCGATAGTTTTCGTGATTCGTATGCTCTGGTACTGTTTTTAACATGCGCGCACTCATCATCGGAACCAACAAGAAGGTGAAAACGAGTGCTGCGATGTGTGAGAAAACAACCGTCAATGCTAACGGTGCGAAAAGCTCAGCAACAATACCCTCTGTAAGCGCAATCGGTAAGAATACGCAAATTTGTGCCAATGCGGAAGCCATTACTGCCGTTCCTACTTCTTTGGAACCGATCAATGCCGCTTCCATCATGCTCTTGCCCTGCTCCCGTTGACGGAAAATGTTCTCCAGCATAACGACAGCAAAGTCTACTAATGATCCCAATCCGAGTGTGAGACCTGCTAGGGAAATCAGGTTGATTGTTTGACCTGTCATGTACATCAAGAGGAAGGTTGATATGATCGATACAGGCAAGACAATGACCGCAATGAGCATAGACGACAGGCTGCCCAAGAAGAAGAACAGCATAAGTACACCAATTGCACCACCTGCCAGAGCGTGTACCACCGTGTTGTCAACGGAGCTCTGAATGTATGTGGAGGTATCGAGAACGATACGTGTTTCTACATTTGCTGGAAGCGTGCTATTAATCTTCTCCAGCTCAGCCTTTACGTCTTTTGCGATTTTGATCGTATTGCCGCCGGTGCCTTTCATCACGGCAATTCCCAAGCTGGGTTTTCCATCAATGTAGCTCAAATTAGTCACTTCTTTGATGGTGTCTGTTACGTTGGCAATATCACTCAATCGGATGAAGCTCCCACCGACAGAGATCGGAGTGAGTGCAATGGTGTCCACATTGGTGAATTCACCTTGCACGCGAATACTGGTCTTTGCGTCACCTTCCCGTATCGCACCTGCTGATCCCGATACATTGCTGTTTTCTAATGCTGCCTTTATTTGATCCAAAGTCAGTCCGTAGGCGGCGAGTTTGGCTGGGTCCACGATGATGTCGACAATTCGCTCTTGCCCACCAGTGACAGTGACCGAAGCAACACCGTTAATTCGTTCCAAGCGAGTCTTAATTACATCATCCGCGATTTTTTTCAGTTTGTTGACATCTTGTTCTCCAGTTACAGCCAGATCAATGATCGGTTGGCTTGTCGGATCAAATTTCAACACCCTTGGTGAACCAGCTGATTCAGGCAAGCTCCCTCGGACCAAATCTACTTTATCTCGCATATTCAGTGTGGCTTGATCCATGTCTGTTCCCCACTTGAAATGGAGGATGACCGAGGAGGAGCCGTTCACAGAGGTTGATGTAACCTTGTCTAAATTCGGAACCGTACCTAATGCATTTTCGATCGGTTTGGTAACCAGCTTTTCTACCTCAGCTGGAGCCGCCCCCTCAACAGAGGTAACAACTACGGCGACCGGAGCATTTAACGACGGCATCAATTCAATAGCTAATCGAGGAAAGGTAACCAAACCAAAAATGAAGATGGCTACGGATATCATAATCATCGTGACCGGACGTTTAATGGATAGTTCGGATATATTCAAAATTTTCTCACCTCTTTGTTTGTAGGGAGCTCAGCATCTCAGCTCAGTATTTCTTTCTCCAAAATAAGCGCGCGCAAGGAATGCAGCGATGCAGGTGTGCTAGCACTCCCTTCTTGTCCCGTCCAATTCGCTGGCACACGCTCCGTCAATGCTGCCCACACAATTCTCCGATCCGATTTATCACGAAATCTGCGCACCAAGTTCATCTGTTCCAACCGATTGATTAAACCTGAGGTCGTACTATACGAAAGATCAATCGCCTTGCTGATTTCTCCCATTGTTTTCGGGCTTATCGCGATTTGCTCCAGAATGAGAACTTGTTGCCAGGTAATATCACTTGAATCCAATGCTTGCATGGAAAGCGTGGAAAACACGGTGCTCGTTTCCCGTAGAATCTTCGCTAACTGAAACAGTTCGTTCATAAAAGCCTCCTACCCATTCTCTATTTTTCGGACTATCGTTTGGGGTGTTCCCCTCCACAGATCAAATTGTACTTATACGATTCGTCCCCGAAGTCTATCGAGTAGTCAAATTGTGGAATTTGATTTTATCTATCCAGAGATAGAAGACCGTACACCCGGAGATAGACGACAGCGCATGCTAAAATGAAACTATAATGGTTACGTATTCCAAGAAAGGAGGTTGTCTTCTTGAACGCTTCAACTGCATCTATACGCTCCCGTTTCCTGCTCATTTGTTTTTTTGTATTGATCTCATTTTTTCTCATTCCAACTGCTTACATGCATGAACCCACCATTCCCTTTATCATCTCTCTGATCATCATCTTCTGCTTCCTGCTGGTGTTTCTCAGACCAAAAAAAAATTGGAGACCTTTTCAAAAAGACATCGCCATTATCGTTCTTGGTACCGTGTCATTTATAAAGGTTCTATATGTAGGGCAAGAGATCGGTCTATCCTTGCCATTAGTAGCTTTTATTGGATTTCACATTCTTGAACGCCGCGGATTGTACTATGCGATTTTTTTTGGCACATGCTCCTTTTCATACATGTTCTTTTATAAAGACTATATTTTTGAGGAGGTAATCGGTTATGTCGTGGCCTATATCGGATGGTATATAGGTGCACGAGGATTATCTCTTCAAAATCAAGCAAAGGAATCGAGTCAGCAGCATCTTAAACAATTGCAAGAGGCGCATGTTGAACTTCAGGAAGCTCATTCTGAACTTCAAGCAGCCTCTGTGAATACACTCCGTGCCGCTGTTCTGGAGGAGAGGACCAGAATCGCCCGTGATGTTCACGACGCCTTGGGACACAGTCTCACATCGTTAATCGTTCAATTGAATGCCTTGAAATACATGCTACAAGGCGGCCCCAGTGACGCACAGGAGGCTGTGCGAGACATGCTTTCGGTATCCAAGCAAAGCCTCGATGATATACGCTCGTCTGTACATACATTAGCCGCAGACAAATCCTCTCTGGGAATCACACCGCTGCGTATACTCTTATCACGAGCACAACAGCATACCGACATCAAAATGCAGTTGATCAGTCCCAATCCAGATATTCCGCTCTCACAGCAGATGACCATTACGCTTTACCGGATTCTCCAAGAAGCGATTACCAATTCCATTCGACATTCGGATGCAACAGAGATTTTCATCACGATTGAAAAAAAGCAAAACTTCCTATTCCTGGCTATTTGGGACAATGGGAATATTACGAATCATCATCAAATCAAACTGGGCTCTGGTTTAACAGGTATCGCAGAACAAACCAAGCAATTAAATGGAGACCTTTCCTATTCCATTCGAGAGCCCCACGGCTTTCAAATTGACATCAGCTTTCCGCTTTGATAAGCAAATAGCGATATATACGGAGGAATGCCAGCATGGTAAATCAAAACAAAAAAGAGACCATTCGTGTGGTCCTGGTCGATGACCAAACGATGATCCGTCAAGGATTGGGGTATGTCATAAAAATGCAGAAGGATATGGAAGTAAGCGGGGAGGCTTCTAATGGAGAAGAAGCCGTGAAGCTCGTAGGAGAAATCATTCCTGATGTAGTCTTAATGGATGTACAGATGCCGAACATGTCAGGAATCGATGCAACCCGAGAAATCACTCGCCTCCATCCTTCGATAAAAGTATTAATCCTCACAACCTTTGACACGTACGATTACATCGTAGACGGTATTCGAGCAGGTGCTGTCGGCTATATGCTAAAGGATTCCGATTCACAGGATATGTTGGACCTCATTCGCAGAGCCCATCAGGGAGAGGCACTTTTTTACACGGCTACTGCTGCCAAGGCTCTAGCGGAGGTTCTACAGTTTCAACAAAAGAATCACGAGTCTTCCTCTCATTTTGACTCTGATGCTGACTCTGTGCTTCCCCCTCTTGTCATGTTAGATCAGTTGACCGACCGAGAGCAGGACGTATTAGAGCAGCTATCCTACGGTAAACGGAACGATCAAATTGCGCAGCACTTGCTCATTGCCGAGGGAACCGTCAAGACGCATATCCATCGGATTTTGCAGAAAATGGGCGTAGAAGATCGTACACAAGCAGTTGCGAAGGCGATCCGGTATAAAATCGTGAAATAAGGAAGGAAACACAAAAAAACCCAAGCACCTAAGCCATGCTTGAGCGTTGATGCTGATTGAAATAGACGGCAGCTAGTCCATACTCCGTACCTATCCGATCTCCACTTCCAACAACGGCAATACTCTTCCGGGGAACACGGTAGACGCGATTTCTCCTACTCGCTTTGCTCCCCTCGACAAGTAAAACGGTTCTGCGTACGGGTCACTGTGGATGGTGATGACTGGGATATCCAGCTTTTGTGCCACCTCCACCATATGCTGCCACAGAGCCTTTCCGTAACCTTTTCCTACTGCCTCCGGTTCCATGAACAAAAAGCCTAATAGCCACTGCTCTTGCTCTGCATCCTTTTCCAGACTCATGAAGCCCTTGATGCTGCCCTCAGCCTCTAGCACATATACTTCGTGTTTCTCGATATAGACAGGTGATAGCGTCAGGTCGTCGCGACAGGCCTCCATGAATTCATCACTGTATCCCCAATAAGCTTTGGAGCGATAGGCTAGCTCGCTCAGTTCGCTTGCTTCATATCCTTTTGCTCTGCGGATGTTCATCTTGAGCCTCCCGTTTATACAATATTTGTAAACTACCTAGCGTTTACCTGATTCTTCACGTACAAAAAGAATCCTTCCCGCCCTCACGCACAAAAAAATGGTCATCGCAATGGACGACCATTTTTCCTCTCTTACTTTGCTTCCTTTTGACGATAGACTTCCTTCCCTTCAACCAAGGTCAGCACAACTTTCGCATCCTTGATTTGAGTGACCGGAATTTTAAACAAGTTTTTATCGAGCACGATGAGATCTGCCTTCTTGCCGACTTCGATCGAGCCTGTGATGTCATCCACGTGGTTGGCGTAAGCACCATCAATCGTGAAGCTGGCGATCATTTCCGCAAGTGTCGCACGCTCGTCTGGGTTGGCAATTTTGCTCGGATCGGTTACACCGTCCTCGATCCGCGTAATGCCTTGTTGAATGCCGTGCAGTGGATTGAATTCTGGCGTTACAATGTAGTCAGACGAAGAAGCTACATGCACCCCTTTATTCAGGAAGCTCTTCATCGGGTATTCTTTTTCTGCGCGTTCGCGACCCAAGTACGGTACTTCGATCTCATCGTAGTAGCCCTCTTCCTGCATAAACCAGAACGGCTGCACGATTCCGACTGCACCCAGCTTTTTGAAGCGCTCGATGTCTTTATCATTGACCAGTTGCAAGTGAACGAGCGAGTGGCGAGCATCGTGCTTGCCATTTTGTTTTTCAGCGAGCTCCATACCGTCCAGTGCAATACGGGTAGAAGCGTCCCCGATGGAATGGACGTGCAATTGGAAGCCTGCCTTGTCTACTGCGGCAGCTGTTTGATTGTAAACCTCTTGCTTCCAGATTAATTCTCCGTTTGTTTCTTTATGGACATATGGTTTTTCTAAGTAAGCTGTAGCACCTTCTACGACACCATCCAAGAAGATCTTAACGGCGTTGACTTGGAATAGCGGGTTTTGATTGCGCTCACGGATTTTTACGAATTCTGCGACCTGCTCAGGTCCTTTTTCCGGATTCGCTGTCAAAGCATTGCGGAAGCGGATGGTCAGCTTGTCCTCTTTCGCGAGCTCCTCGTATGCTTCCAGTACGTTCGGATAGCGCAGCATATCCGGGTCGCGCACGGTCGTTACACCGCGTTCAACCGCTTTTTCTTGGTAAGCTTCAATTCCGGACTTGTATTGTTGTACGGTGTATCCGCCGATTTTTGACAGTACCAGATCCATTGCGCTTTCACGCAACGTTCCAGATGGTTCTCCTGTTTTCGGATCGCGCTCGATAATGCCGCCCTCAGGATTTGGCGTGTCTTTCTTGATTCCGGCCAGCTTCATTGCCGCCGAGTTCACCCACAAAGAATGTCCATCATCCGAGGTCAGCGCGATTGGAGTCGTTGGAACGATCTTATCCAATACTTCCTTGCGCGGACCGATACCAGGCACTACCGGATTGCTCCAGCCGCGTCCTTGCAATGTTGGTTCGTTTGGACGCTCTTTTACGAATTTCTCGATGGTTGCAACGTATTCCTCGACAGAGCCTCCGTCAAACAAATCGATGGAGAAAATGAGTCCCGTCGTTTTGCTCGCATGCGTATGGCTGTCGATAAAGCCAGGCAGCACCATTTGGCCTTTCAGATCGATTACTTTCGTATCCTTGCCGATGTGTGCTTTTGCATATTCATCTGCGCCGACAAAGACGATTTCGTCACCGCGAATGGCCACGGCCTCTGCCCAGCTGTCCTTCGTGTCCACTGTGTAGACCGCGCCGTTGGTTAGCACGACATCTGCTGGCTGTTTTGTCTCTTGCGCTGCAAAAGCCGACATCGGGCTCATCAGCGCTGTGGCGAGCAATGCGCAGGTTAATTTTTTCCCAAACACGTTAAAATCCCACCTATCTATTTATCTAAGATGAAAAGAATGCCAAAACCGATTGTAGCATCGCAACTCTGAAAATTCCATGAAATCAGGTCGAAAATTAGTATTTTTCCCCGATTTATGCCGAAATCAGTCACATAATGACCACCTGAATTGGTCAAATTGGTAAAAGGTTAATTTGACTACGATAGATGAGTCATTGTATACTCGTAAATGTTTTAGTGGGTAAACATTTAACACCATATATAATTAAGTAGTGAAAACAGGAGAGGATACGATGCAAAGCCAGGTCAATTTTGAAGAACTTTATATACAACTCCAACGAAAAGTTTCGGCTGAGTCACACAAGCGTCTGGACCCACTCGTGTCAGGATCACAAGCCATGCTTTTGCGAATTCTAGATATGAACGGTCCGCAGAAGGCATCTTCTATTGCAGAACGTATGAATATTACCCCCGGAGCCGTTACGAGTCTCGCTGATAAATTGATTGCTTGCCGCTATGCCACGAGAAATCGCGACAGTACGGATCGTCGCGTCGTGCAACTGGACATAACCGATCAAGGAAGAGAAATCCTACGGCAATATAAAACCATCGTGAGAAATACCATTGAACAGTTTTTTGCAGGCGTATCAGATGAAGACAAGCAGCACTTAGTCCGCATCTATCATCAGGTTCTGAAGAATATAGAGCAACAAAGAGAGGAGCATCAAGATTGCAACAGCTAACAGACAAAAAGAAAGTGACGATTATGATCGCGATTATTACGGCCATGTTTTTCGCCGCGATCAACCAGACGATTATCGGGGTTGCCATGCCGCGTATTATTTCGAAGCTGGGTGGCATGGATTACTATTCGTGGGCGATTACGATTTATTTGCTGACCTCAACTGTCGCTTCTGTACTGGTTGGGAAGCTCTCCGATATATATGGAAGAAAACCATTTATTTTAACGGGTATCGGATTGTTTAGTATCGGAGCCTTGTTATCCGGGTTTTCCACCGATATTTTTCAACTGATTACGTATCGTGGCATTCAAGGGGCGGGTGCCGGGATCATCATGTCCACTGCTTTTACCGCCATGGGTGATCTGTACGAACCTCGTGAGCGTGCAAAATGGGGCGGTGTCATGAGTGCCGTCTTCGGCGTGTCCAGTGTGCTTGGTCCTCTGATGGGCGGCTATATCGTCGATCATCTCGACTGGCACTGGGTGTTCTGGATCTTCTTGCCGATTGGCGTAATTGCCTTCCTGTTGATCATGATTCATTTCCCGAAGGTACCGAAGCAAGAAGGAGAGTCTGTCGACTACTTCGGCTCGCTGTTCCTGACGCTTACCATCGTACCAATGCTGCTTGCCTTCTCATGGGCAGGAAATGGTCCGGGCAAATACGCTTGGGGCTCGTGGCAAATTATTGGTTTGTTTGCCGCCACAATCATTGCGTTGATCGTGTTTATTATGATTGAAATGAAAGTAAAAACGCCTGTACTTCCGCTGGGCTTGTTCAAAAACAGTATTTTTACTGTCTCCAATCTGGTCGGATTCTTCCTCAACGCAGGGATGATGGGCGCAATCATTTATGTGCCGTTCTTTGTCCAAGGGGTCAAAGGCATCTCTCCGACGATGGCTGGTTATGTGGCGATGCCAATGTCTATTGCCATGCTTGCAACCTCCGCAATCGCCGGACAAATCATGACCAAGACAGGAAAATATAAAAAGATGGCGCTGGGTGGACTTCTCGTCATGACCTTGGGCATGGTGCTGATGTATTTCATGTCGCCAACCACACCGATTTACTTGCTCGTGATCTACATGATCATTCTCGGTTTGGGGATCGGGATTGCTATGCCGGTCTTCTCCTTAACCGTGCAAAATGCAGTCGCACCGCAGCAACTGGGTGTCGCTACGGCAACGTCGCAGCTCTTCCGTAACCTCGGTGGGACCATTGGAATTGCTGTTATGGGAACCGTCATGAGTGCCAGCATGTCAGCGAAAATGACGCAACTGTCGGGAGCCATGGGTCAAGGGAACAATCCCGCAGCAGCTGATCCTGCTCTGGCAGAGAAGCTGGCGCTCTTTACGAATCCGCAAAATTTGTTGGATCAGCCGAAAATTGAAGCCACGTTGGCTAGTCTTCCACCGGATTTGCAACCGCTGTTTACTCACATGCTGGATATGATCCGGGAAGCGATGAGCTATGGGATTACGACTACGTTTTTGACTGGAGCAATCGTAGCGGGTATCGCTGTCATTATCGCGCTGTTCCTGAAGGAAGTTCCACTGCGTAGTGGGAAGATGGGACAGAAGCCGGAGGGCGAAGCAGGAAAGGCTTAATAGGAAAAGGAAGAGGGCACTTGTCCTCTTCCTTTTTTCATGGTGTATGGATTTGCTCGCGAATTACTTCTCTCCCCCCACGGAACACCCCTGTAAGGTAAAAGCAAATACAATCTCCTCCCCTTCTATCTGCACATCATACTGAGCCTGATGTTTGTCCAGCACGGCTTTGACGATGGATAGTCCTAGTCCCGTTCCGCTAAGCTGTTTACTGCGAGACTGCTCGATCACATAAAATGGCTCCCAAATTTGCTTCAATTGCGCGGCGTCTATACGTCCGACCCCATTTTTGATCGAAAAAACGACGGTATCCCCCGCCTGTCTGATCGAAATATCAATGCGTCCATTTGTCGTGTACGTGACAGCATTGCCAAGCAGATTACCGAGCACCATTTCCAGCTTGTCACGATCAGCCCACACACAATCATCCGCATCCGATTCCTTCTGGATCGTGAGCTGGATTGCTTCCTGCTGGATAAGCAACTGGTATTTCTCCAAGGTTTGTTCCAGCACAGCATGAAGAGAGACGGCCGTAAACGAATATTGATCCGTTTGATAGCGGGACAATTCCAACAGCTTATTGACCAACTCCGCGATACCGTCTGTCTGTTTTTCAATGACGGTCAGGAAGGTCCCGTCATCAAGGCCATCCTTGATACCCGCTGTATACGCCTTAATTAGAGCTAGTGGTGTTTTTAACTCATGGGAAATATCCGAAATAAACGTACGCAGATTCCGGTTTCTCGCTTCCAGCTCTTCGTGAGCGCGTTGGAGCTTGTCACTCATCCGGTTAATGCTCTGCGCCAATTCCTCCATCTCATCGCCCGTCCGAATGTCTGCCTTTTGAAAACGCAGATTCGAAATCTCCTCCGCCGTATCCTTCAGTTGTGCAAGTGGGTCAATCATCCGTTTGGCAAACATCCCGCCCACGACAACGGTCAAGAGCAACGCCCCCAGAAAAATATACGTATTGAACTGATTCACAATGCGAATCGTATCACTGGAATACGCAACCGATTCACTGATCGCGAAAACCACTTGCTCCTTCATCATGAACCGGACGAGTACATTCGATTTCAATTTTTCTTGCATATACAGCTTGTTTACGTATTCTCCATCCTGTAAGGAAGCGACACTCTCCTCGGTGACCCAAAACTTGCTGAGCGGCAATCCTTTTTGGGCAAAAAGAGCGCGCAGAGCTTCGTTCAAATCATCGTTTTTTCCCGTATACGAAGCATACACTATCGTGACGCGGTATTCATTTTCAAGCCGTTCGACCTCTTTTTGCAGAGCATCTGCCGTGAATTCTTCCATCTGGGAAGTAATCGCGGACAACGTATTTTTCTTCTCATACAAAAAATACTTCGGCAAAAAGAACGTGTTAATGAGAAAAGACAAGACGTACACGACAGCGACCACAATGGCAATCTGCACAAACAGCCGCCGCCCCATCTTATTTATCCGGATTTTCAAAACTGTACCCCATCCCTCGATGTGTTTTTATCCAGTTATCGCCGATCTTCTCTCGCAAACGGCGAATATGAGTATCCACGGTTCTTTCCTCACCGAAATAGTCGAATCCCCACACATGATCGAGTAAGGCTTTTCGCGTCAATACTTTCCCTTCATGCTGCACAAAGTACTTCATGAGCTGGAATTCCTTGTTGGTCACATGTAGGTCTCGTCCAGCATGGTATATTTTTTGCGCCTCCAAATCCACCTTGATCTGTCCAAACGTGTACTGCCCATCCAGATGCAGCATCTTTTTGGCACGCACTAACAAGATTCTCGGGTCAAACGGCTTTCGTACGTAATCGTCGGCTCCCGCTTGCAAGGCGTGAAGCTCGTCATCGATTTCCCCTTTGGCAGTCAGCATCAAGACTTTTACGGTACTGTTTGCCTTGATTTCCTTGCATACCTCGATGCCACTTACTTGAGGCATCATCCAGTCCAGGATCGCCAGGTCGATTTGTTCGTTGTACACCATATTGAGCGCTTCTTGCCCATCTTTGGCGGTATATGTAGTGAAGCCTTCTTTTTCGAAGTAGGCTTTCACGATTTTGACCATGTATTCTTCATCATCCGCGATCAAAATGTTCATGCGCAGCTCCTTTTAGCAATGCCCACACCTTGTCGACTGCTCTTTCATCCTTATTTTTCCTCATTTTCGCCAGATAAGTCTCGCGATTTTTGTACAGGGCAAGGATTCTCGTCACAAACATCTGTGTCGTCATCTGTTCCTGCAAAAGTACATCTGCGTAACCCGCAGCTTGAAAGTTTTGGGCGTTCACGAGTTGACCTGTACGTGCACCCCCGTTCGTATGCGGGAGGAGAAGCATCGGCTTTTGCAAGGCGAGCAATTCAGAAATCGCATTGGAACCAGCCCGGGATACAACCACATCGGCAGCTGCCAATAAATGAGCCAATTCCTCTCCTACGAAATCGTACTGCTTATAGCCCGGGTAATGAACAGAGTAATCGACCTTTCCTTGACCACATATGTGAATGACTTGGAATTCGGACAGCAAATTCGGCAGTGCCTCGCGAACGACACGGTTGATCGTCTCGGCCCCTTGACTTCCTCCCATGATCAACAGCACGGGCTGTTGTTCATGAAATCCGCAGGCGGTCATTCCACGCAGACGCTGGCCAGCCTTGAGCGACCCCTTAATGAGCGGCCCGACATGGATCGCTTTTTCGGTGTTTAGCTTTCTCTTTGTTTCCGCAAATGTCGTGCATACTGTATCTGCAAAAGGTAGGCAAAGCCGATTGGCAAGCCCCATATGCACATCTGGCTCATGAATGATGGTCCTGATCTTGTTCATGCGGGCACCGAGCACAACGGGAACCGAGACGAAGCCCCCCAGCGAGTACACGACATCCGGCTTTATTTTACGTATCAAGAAATAGGCTTGAAAGATACCGCGGAGCACCTGGAGAACATCCGTTACGTTTTTCCATGAGAAGTACCTCCGCAGCTTTCCAGTCGAGATACTGTGATACTGTACTGCTTTCTGTGCTTCTACGAGCTGTTTTTCTATTCCTGTCTCAGAGCCGATATAGTGAACGCTCCAGCCTTCTTGTAAGCATTTAGGGATCATGACGAGATTGCCTGTTACGTGCCCGGCAGAACCGCCGCCTGTAAACAAAGTGGTCTTCATGACAGGAAACCTCCTGCCCGCAGCATTGCTCTCGTCTCTTCCTTGGTCATGACCATCGACTCGGAATGGAAGCTGGAAAAGTCGACACTCTGATAGGCAGCGTAATACGCTTGCAGCTCTTCTTGTGGAAAAGCAGGCAGGATGACAAAGTATTGGTCGTTCAAGTCAATCGCTCTGTCGCTTTCCATCTCGGACACCAGCATTTCATATCGCTTTTCACCCGGGCGCATCCCGATGGTGACAATACGGCTGCCCTCTGCTCCTGCCTCTTCTCTGAGGACCTCTGCTATATCCATGATCCGGCAAGAGGGCATCTTCAGTACAAAGGTTTCCCCGCCCAGACTGCTATGCGTAGCCGTAAAGAGCAGGTGGATCGCCTCTTCCAGACTCAAGAAAAATCTCGTCATTTGCCCATCTGTCACCCCAAGATCCAAACCTTGTTGCAATTGGCTTTTGAAAAGGGGAATCACACTGCCTGTCGATCCCAAAACATTGCCGCTTCGCACACAAACAAACCGGGTACTAACATCCCGTGTGTTGGCCTGAATGATCAGCCGCTCCCCAATCGCCTTGGTCATCCCATACGTACTGGAAGGATTGGAAGCCTTGTCTGTGGAGACGTAGATGACTTTTTGCACACGATTGGCAATGGCAGCCTCGATGACATTTTGCGTGCCGATCACGTTTGTTTTGAAGGCAATATACGGTTGGTTTTCGCAAATCGGGACATGCTTCAATGCCGCAAGATGATACACATAATCGACCTGCTGGCACGCCTGCATCAATTCCTCCTGATCCCGAATGTCTCCATTCATAAAACGCAGTCGTTTATCTTGAAAATGATGGCTCATTTCTACTTGTAGTGCTTCATTGCGTGAAAAAATACGGATTTCTTTTGGCTGCTGCGGCAGGAGTTGCTTCACGAGCTCCCAACCCCAAGAACCTGTACCACCCGTTATTAAAATGGTTTTGTTTTTCATCTGCTGTACCTCCGAAGCATTCATGTGACTGACATGAATATCGTAGAGGTCGTGTGTTACACCAGTATGACAAATCTTCGTAGATACGAAAAAAATGACGCCAGATACGATCTCTAACGTCACTTTGTCCTTACAGCTCCGCTCTTCCCGTTCGGATCGCATGGGCATAGTCTCTACGACCGTTTTCCTCAGCTTTTCTAGCTGCCTGCTCGAAATCATAAGGAACCAATACGTGCTCGACCAGCCACGAGCCGCCTTGTTGTTTTACCGTGACGTACTTGGCATGGGGCGTCTTCGATTCCATCGAATGCGGGTACGGCGCTTCCTCAAAATACGCTGGAAGCCCAACGCTCCCCGGGTTTACCACGAGCTTTCCATCCGGGAGCCATACGGATTTGGGCACATGCGAATGTCCGCAAAAAATGACCTGCTGCTGGATACCCGTTAGCTCGATCATTAAGGCATTTGCGCTTTTGTCTTCTATCCCATATGGAGCAACATTCTCCAATAAATACACATCATCGGCAAAAGGTGTGCCGTGGCAAAACAAGAGATCGCCATACGTCCACTGCTTTTGGAATGATCCGATCCAGCTGAGCATTTCTTGTGTCAGCAGTGGCTTCACGTATTCGAACGTGATGGACTCCATTTGCTCTTCCAGTAAGTATCTGTCACAATTACCCATGATGTGGGTGATAGTAGATCGCTCCATTAAGAGCTCTGCCGTTTTGATCGGATCAAGCGGGCCAAACAACGTATCGCCCAGGTTCACAATGGTTTGAATACCGCGGGAATCAATGTCGTGCAGCACGGCTTCCAATGCATAGGCGTTGCTGTGTATGTCGGAGATCACCGCGATGGAATGGTTGGTTTGGCTCAAGGTCATATACTCCTTTACGAAATTCGAAGCATCTATGCTTTTAGTATTACTGCAAAATTATGTAGATTTCCTGCTCCATTTAAGTGATGGCGGCATACGTGACAGATCAAGAGGATGCCCTTCTATCAAACGAAGAGAGGCATCCTCTTCCTATGCCATTTTCAAATTTCATGAAAAAAGTTTGAGAGGGGTCCCCTCTCCTCATCGTCTATAGTAGTGAACAACAAAATGGTTTCGTTCGTTTTGTTTGACCGCAAGCGGTCAGATTACATTTCATGAAAAACGCCGAGACGTTTTTCACAAAAAGGAAAGCTGCGCAGCACCTTTTTGCAAGGAGGTAACAAACATGCAGGACGATCGAGAGGTCATTGCGGAGGTTCTTCGAGGAAATAAAGAGGCTTATGCTCTGATCGTCAATAAATACAAGGGAAAAATCGCTTCGATTCTTGGACGCACGCTCCACCATTCTCATGATGCTGAAGACATGGTGCAGGAGGTTTTTATCAAGGCGTACTACAGTCTGCCAGATTATAAACCCAACTACTCCTTTTCTGCCTGGCTGTATCGAATCGCGATCAATCGCGGGATTGACGAGCTGAGAAAGCGAAAGCGGATGCCTTCCGTAACGGAGACGGATGTCGAGGTCAGAGACGAATGTCCGATCCCGGAGGAAGATTATCTGGAAAAGGAACAGCGTCATGCTTTGCGACAGCAGATGATGGCACTGGACAAGAACCACAGGACGATTCTCGATTTGCATTATCTCCAGCATTTAAGCTACAGGGAGATCGGCAACAAACTATCTTTGTCCGTAGATACCGTGAGAATGCGCCTTTCCTATGCCAGGAAAAAGCTGCGAGACCAGCTAAGCAAGCCGGAGAAAAAAGGGGGTACCCCGCTTTGAATTGCCTTACGCAAAGACAGCTGATCGCCTACGTGGAAGATCGTTTATCGCCAGTAACCAAACGAAATGTCGAAAGTCATCTCGATCATTGTACACACTGCCAACACCAACTGGAGCAATGGATCGATGGACTGCACCAAACGGAAGAAACGATGTGGGAAGACTCCCTCTCAACAAATATGGATCAAAAGATTATTCAGATGCTCTCCCCTTATCCCGTGAGAGTATTGAACCCTGTTACCCCTTCACACCAACCACCTGCGTGGAAACAAAGGAGTATCACAATCATGAAAAGAATGGCACTTGCCACCGCTGCATTAACCGTCGTCGTATCGGGAGGAATGCTAGTCTCTCCAACCTTTGCTAGTTATGTCAATGCTGCTTTTACGAACAACCCGATTGGCAAAGCTGATCCTGTAGCGCCTGTGACCAATAGCCTCTTGGAAAAACTAGCGGACAAAGGAATTGTACAAGCGGCCAAGAATGGATTTGCTCAGTCCGTGAATGTAAGTGCGACCGATCAAGGCCTCACTTTTGCCGTGCATGAAGTGGTGGCTGACCCGCTGCGTATTAGCATAGCAGCTTCTTTAAAAGACAAGAACGGCAAGGCAATAGATAGCTTCATGTCGGAAATGATCGACAGATCCATTAGAGAGCCACTTATCACCATTAAAGACAAACAAGGGAACGTCCTTGCACCCTCTGAGGAAAAAGATGCTCGCTACCCCAATAAACCATGGGATGTTTCCATGAATGTCACTCATGGTGTTATGACCTTGGATCGCGAGCTGCGAAGCTATTTTGATGATCTAACCAAGGTGCCTGACGAGCTGATCGTAGAGTTTAACATCAATCAATTGGATGATATCAAGGGGAACTGGAAGCTGTCCGTACCTGTAGATATGAAAAAAGCAAAAGCAGCAATGAAGACGCATGAAATTAACAAAGCCTACACGACCCCACAAGGACTCAAGCTGAACGTCAAACAGATTACGTTTGCGCCAAGCGGAGTGGAGATGGTCATTGATCGAACCCTTGCTGCTAACGAGAATAACGCATACAGCTATGAGCTGGTAGACGCGAAAGGCAAAGTGGTCACTGCTTGGGATTCGACTTCGGTTATTCGTGAAGCCAACAAACGAAGTAATGTGATCAGTGATGTGAAATGGGATCATACCCAATCCACCGAAAGTGGAGCAAGAGACTTCCATTACTTCTATCCAATTGACGAAAGCCAAAATCTCACCTTCAAGCTCGGGTCTGTATATACAGAGGAATCCGCTAAGCTTAACGCGAAGTTGGACGCCAATCTCCTCGAAAAGAAAGAAGTCATCTCGGCGGAAGACCAGGGAGATCAGTTTACTTTCAAAAAATATCAAAAGGATCCAAACGCAGTCGTTGATTTTGAAGGCTATGACGGCCATCACCGCGTGAACGACGATGGGACTACCACGAAATTGGAAGGCTACGACCTGGCATTCGAGGCAACTCTCTCTCCAGTTACTGCCGCTATGGGTCCCTATCAAAACTGGACCATCACAGACGAAACCGGGAAAAAATACGAAGACGTCGACTACCTTATCAATAAGACTGAGTATGAAAATGGCCAGGCGATTTTTGGAGGTACCGTCTTCTTGAAAAACCTCACAACCCTGCCAAAGCAATTGATCATTACTTCCGAGAAACGAATGGTTGAACACAAAAATGTAGAGTGGGAAGTACCAATTTACTCTGGAAAATAAGCGACACCCTTCATACGCAAAAGGCTGGTGGTACCCTTCGTACCGCCAGCCTCTTTTTCAAGCGATATATTCCTGCTGCAAAATCCCCATGTGCACGAGATCATGCCATTTTCCCTCGCGAAACAAAAACTGCCGCGAAATCCCTTCTTGCTTGAATCCGAGCCTCTCATACAGCTTTATGGCTTTTTCGTTAAAAGAAAAAACACGCAGCGATACCCGATGCAAATTCATTTCCAAGAATGCATAATCCAGCAGCAGCTTCAGCGCTTCTCGTCCATACCCTTTACCCCAGTATTCCTTCTCTCCAATATCGATGATGCACTCCGCATTGCGGTTTTTCAGGTCGATTTGAATGAGGGAGGTAATCCCGATCGATCGATTGGTTTGGCTGTCTACGATCATGTAGCTCTTCGAGGAGCTTGCATGCAGGATGACCTGATTCACAAACCCGTTCGTATCGTCCCAGGTAAAGACGTCCATGGACGGACTCGTTGTCCGCATGACTTCCACGTCATTTCTCCACGTATGGTAGATGTCCACATCCTCCCCCGTCATTTTTCTCAGATAGATTCTCTCTGATTGAAACAACATTCTTCCCCCTCCTTATTGAACCGGTCCCAGCAGCGCTCTCAATGAAAACAACAGTGCTTCCATTTGCACGGACACCTTCGTTTTCTCTGCGCCCAAATGCGCGGTATCCAGCATCAGTCCATCGATAACCGAGATGAGATAGCGAGCGATCGCCTCGGGTGGAAGCTGTGGCTTGAACTCACCTGTCGCTGTCCCATGCGCGAAGAAAGCTGTCAACACATCCACCATTTTTTCATAGCGAGTCGTGATGTATGGATAGCTCTGTTGCTTTTGCTGATCTTTCAGTGACAGGAAAAACTCTGAGTTGGCTTGGGACAGTGTTTGTTCGATTTTCTCGATCTCGACCTGCTGCTTGTAGACCCATTTGGTGATTTGATTCCAAGACGTTTCGCCAGCAATTGGTGTAAAAAACTGAACATCCTGTTGATCCTCGAATTGCAGCAGCTCCAAATATATGTGCTCCAGGTTATCAAAGTAGGCGTACAAGGCTCCTCGCGATACACCAGCCTCGTCCATGACGTCTTGCATAGTGGCCCGTGTATAGCCTTTTGTGATGAACACGCGTTTTGCCGCTTGTAGCAGTTCAATTTTCTTTTTTGTTTTGTATTCGTCGCTTACTTTTGGCGCCATGGGGTTTGGGTCTGCCTCCTTTGAACAAAATATACATGATTGTCGTTTTTCTTCGTAACAAAATTATAAACGACATTATTGTCGATTTTCAATAAATAAAAAAGAAAAAAGCACCCTACCTACTCATGAGAGTATTCGGATGCTCGCCGTTCTTCCGTTATGTGTTAACCAACGATAAATTTTCTAACGCGTGTTGCATCGCATCGCGTGGAAATATTTGCGGTAATTTAGACATGGGATATTGATTCGACAATCGATTGATTTGATTCAATTCCTCTACACCGATTTCCCTTACGTTATTATCCATATTGTACCTTGCCAACAAAATCATGTCGTTCAATTGACTAATTATGCTTCTATCACTTGTCTGAGTGAAAGTAGCCTCACTAGCATGATGCAAATACTTTTGAATTAACGATTGCTCTATGCCATCCGCAAGAAGATTCTCAGAGATTTTTTCTGAAAATATCTGAGCAAATCGTTTAAAGTCTGCTTTCTTTAATCCATAGATGATGAAATTGTACCTGGTCACATTATTCATCACTGCTACACACTTCCTGCGATTCAGTAAAATCAGGTGAGCATGCCATCTGTATAATGGCTGTGAAACCATTTTCTCCTTATCGGATAGCGTTACGGGTAGTTCCTCTGCAAGCTTTTTGGTGCATTGGAGGGTAATCATGCCTGTTCACCTCGATGTTTTTCAGTTAAAGCCCGATACGGTATGACAAAGGAGACCGTCGTTCCTTCACCCGGCTTACTCGTGATGCGCAGGCCCTTCCCGTACATTTGCGTCAGTCTCCGATTCGTGTTGGACACTCCGATTCCGCCTCTTTCCTTCTTCGACAAGTCGAGAATTTGCCGCACAGTCGCTTCCTCCATCCCGATACCGTCATCCTTCACCTCAAAAAGAGTAGCGTTCTTTTGCCGGACGATGCGGATATGGAGAGTTCCCCCCTCTATTCTGTTAAAAAGACCATGGTTGATTGCATTCTCAACCAACGGCTGAATGGTGAGTGGCGGGATGAGCAGATCGATGTCAGGCTCAACCTCCCACACGATCTGTATCCGCTCGCCAAATCGTTCCTCTTCAATGTAAAGATAGGCTTGGACGAGCTCCAGCTCATGGGAGAGTGTAACTTGTTTTCCTGTATTCAAAAAGTCGAAGCTGATATGCAAGAAGGCGGTAAACGCATCCCCGAGTTTACGCATCTTCTCCGTATCAATGTCACTCAACGCCATAATCGAGCTAAGTGTGTTGAACAAGAAGTGCGGGTGAATCTGCGCCTGCAAGTAGGCAGCCTCCATGCGCAATCGTTCATCGACTGTTTGCTTGAGCGTCGTCAACGACCAGACGCGATATTTCAGCTCCATTCCATCGACTGGTTTGCAAACATAGTCATTCGCACCAGACAAATACCCGGTGTATACATCCTCAGACTGGCTTCGCGCAGTTAAGAGCAAAATCGGAAGCTCGGAAACAGAGAAATGCTCCCTGACCTTTTGCGTCAACTCATAGCCCGACATATGCGGCATCATGACATCGATGATAAGCAAGTCCCACTGCTCTGTAAAAAGCAGATCGAGCGCGTCTCTTGGCGATGTGCAAGTAGTGATTTGGTATTGCGAGGATGAGAGCATTCGATCCAGCACCCTTAGGTTAACCGGGTCGTCATCGATCGCCAAAATGTTCGCCTTTCTTTCAACAAACGCATGTGCAGCTGTTTCCTGAAAAGCCAAGATATCTGGAGCTTCACTATGCCTCATCTGGTTGATAGCCGTCACTTGATTGTTGTTATCTATCTGCTCCACATATTGGGTCTCTGCTGCTCTCATCTCATCTGTACTAACCACAGGCAGCCAGAAGCTAAATACGGAACCTTTGCCCGGTTCAGACTCGACTCTCAGCTCGCTATCATGCAGGTCTACCAGCTGTGTACAAATAGCAAGACCGAGGCCGATTCCTCCTCCATCGTTCGTTGCTTGAGCTCCCTGCTCATACGGCAAAAATATACGTGCCTTGGTATACTCATCCATCCCAATTCCTGTATCGGATACATAGATCACCACCTGTCCGTCCACGATCTCAGCAGAAACGACGACAGATCCTTTTTCCGTGAATTTGAGTGCATTGTGAACAAGATTGAACAGAATCTGGACTAGCCGCTTCTCATCTGCCAAGATTGGCGGGATGGACTCTGGTATGTCCATTTTCAGTTGAACAGGCTTGCCTTCTACCATGTAGGTGAGCATGCTGATGATTCCGGAAACAACCGATTGAATATGCAACGGCTTCTTCTGCAACACGATATGCTTGTCCTGCAATCGTACGACATCTAGCAAATCGTCTAGTAAATGCGACATTCTGCGGCTGATCGTGACTAAGAGCTCCATGTCCTGCGTGCTGCGACCACCCATGACATGCTTTTCATTGTTGACGACAGTCTGGGCGATATTCATGATGCCGTGCAATGGCGTCCTCAGCTCGTGAGAGGTATGGGCCAGAAACTGGTCTTTGAGCTTGTCAGCTTCTTTCAATTGCTCCGTTAGCTTTGCCTTTTCCTCTGAATTGCGAAAGAATCGCTTGAACCAGTAAGCAGAAAAACTAACAAGTGCAGCAATCAGGTCGAGCGGATAATACACGTACTTGATATCGATGATTTTATATTCCATCATTGCGGACCAAATGACATTGGAAAAAATACTCATTGCAGCAATGAGCAAAAACACAGCGTCATGCTTGTTTTGCATGAGCATGCGGCTGATTCTGAAAATAAACAGCAACAACGGGCCGAAATAAATAATGACCAAAAATGGCGTTCCAGCTAAAATATACACCCATTGTGCCGTTCCCAGTATGATGACTGCCGAAAAAAGACTGAGCACGGAAAAATACGCCCTGAACGGTTTGGCGTTTTCTTTCTCCCCCTGATCAGATAGACTTCTGATCAATAATATCATCAGCAAAGGCTGCCATATGTAGGTGAGCACTTCCACCTTTAGCGCCCATGTATAATCGATCGGGAGCCAAAGTAACAGCAGATTGTCATAATCAGACACAGTCTTTATCCCCACACAGGAAAGCAACAGCAAAAACACCAGAAACTCTTTGTGACGGGCATTCAATATGTACAGGATGCCGGCATACAAGCCATGTAGCAACAAGATGAGGAAGGTTGTCATCTGGAAGCCGATAGAATACCAACGTTCGGTGTCAACAGCGGCCTGCGACCCGAAGTAAATCGATCTGACGATGCCCCCTTCGAGTGGATTATGAAAGTTGGCCGTTCGGACAAGCACTTCAATGACCTTTGCATCACCTGCAATGTACGTAACCGTGAAGGATGACTTCCGCGGCGTGTACTCTTCCGCTGTTGTCGCAGGCACTCCGCCTCTGGCTAATATCTCTCCGTTAACCTCTACGGTAGAAGATGCTTCCACTTGCGGAACCCATAAGGTGTATGGCTGATTTAGCGGTTGATCGACCAAGATCCGTAAACGGTATGTTCCATAACCATACGATGATGGAGAGTCCCTGGAAAAAGCGCTGCTCCAATTGCCAGGCACTTGAAGGAATTGTCGTTCGTCATTCGATGATTGCTTGAAATCTTCATGCGTGATCAAAGATTCAGGGAAAAACTCCCATTCCCCATCCAGTGAAATGGACGGGGAATTTTCAAAGTCCCACCCGCGCATATCAAGAACCCCTTGAACCGCACGCGGATGCTCTGGAAACGCATGAAACGAAAACCAGAATGTTCGAAGACCTAGGAGAAATGCTAAAAACAAGAGAAGAATGACAAGATGCTTACTTATGAGTGCTTTTGAATTGCGCTGATTATGGGTACTTAGCTTTATCATAGTAAGATCATCTTTCGACACGATTCGAATTATCCCTTGTCAAATTACAGTTCACTTAGTCCTATTTTTCTCACACAAACTGTCTGCTATCGTTATTCCGCCCAAACCGATAGATGGCGATCAAGGCAAAAACTGTAGCGAATGCGAGCAAAATGGCCATGTTCAAATACAAGCTCCCCAGACTGTATCCTTGTTGAAGCTTATTTACCGTATCGAGCAACCAATGCTGGGGCAAGAATGTTGAAATTTTGCGCACGGTATCCGGCATGATTTCCATTGGAAAGAAGCAGCCAGCCAGGAGGCACGTCGGTACAATGATCAGGTTGGAAATCGCTCCGGCACCTGCTCTACTCTTCGCAAAGGCAACGGTCATCAGAGAAAGTGCGATTGCCCCCAGCGCGAACACGAACAACGGCAGAATCATTTGACCATACGAGACGCCTGCATCTATGCCGAAGACGTTTTTCATGACGAGCAAGGTCACGATGATTTGCAGCAGTAAAATAAACATGCTGACGATAATATTCGAGAATACATAGGATCTAGCCGACATCGGCGAAGAAAGAAGTCGCAAAAAGGTGCGATTCTCTTTTTCTTTTAAAATGATCTCCGACATGTTCACCGCGGAAAACATCATGAACATAATGAGGAAACCAATCGATTGATTCGTCATACGCGTCACGTTCGAGGTGTCTTGAAGCGTTACCGTATTGAGCTTGTAGCTTTGCTCGTGGTATGCCGTATACAGCTTCGTGAACTGAGCCTCATCCGCTTGTGCCGCTTTTCCAATCGCGGCAAGATTGCCGATATAACTGTGCAGCATGGCCTTCACGTAGGCAGTAACCTGTTCACCTTTTACGGATACCATATTCAAATGCGCTGGCGACCCTTTCCGAACACTAGCAGCATACCCTGACTCGAAAACAATTCCGCTATCCAGCTCACCAGAAACGATTTGTTCACGCATCGTTTGTTCGTCGATGATTGTGACCTTAATATGATTCAATCTCTCGATAAACCGGATCGTGTCCTGCGTGATCATCTGGCCCCCATCTTGATTGATGATTCCGACATGGATCGTGCCGCTGCCTGCATTGCTGTAGAGGGTAAGAGACAGCAGAACCCCAGCGATCGGCAAACCCAAGTAAGTGAACCAGCTTTTTTTACTGCGAAACGTCTCCATCAGCGTTTTCCGAATTAGCCATAGCATTTCACTCATACAAAAGCACCCTCCCGTCTACGCATCGTGATAATAGAAATGATGATGAACGCCGTAGCAATGCTCAGATTCATCGCAATCGCAAACCATGCGCCTCTCGGATTGTCTGTGTAGATGATTTGCATCAGACCTGTATTCGACCAGTGAAGGGGCGAGAATTTGGACAGAAGGCTGAAGATACCAGTTGATTGATCAACAGGAAAATAAGCACCGCCTACAAAGGAGGCGACTTGCGTAACAATATTGTTGATTGCCCTTACCCCTTCCCCTTTGAAAAGAAAGCTGATCCCCAGACCCAAGCTGACCGCAAGCAGTACCTCTGTCAAAAGTACGAGGATAACCATTCCGTAGTGGTTGCCCCAATCTGCTTGGAACACGAACTTGCTGACTAAGAACACGACGAGTACGAAAAACAGATTGACGAACGTACTGCCGATCATTTTGCCGGTAAAAATGGCACCTTTGCTGACAGGTGCTGCCATTAATCGTGTGGACGTTTTGTTCGTTCGCTCCCCGGTGAACGAATAACTCGCAGAGAACATCGAGTAGAGCCCAATCATGGTCGTCATCGCAATCGCGTAATAGTCGATTGCCCCCGGTTTTTTATTTGGATTCAAGGTCGTTTCATGAATAAAATCATCACGCTGTCCAGTACCCTTGACTATTGCCGAAGCAGATTCGGGATCTATCTGATAAGCTGCGGATGCGAGCGAGTACCGATCTGCAAAAACGGTTAGCATCCCCGCAAGGATATTGCTTCCTATCGCATTCTTGCTGCTTCCATAAAACTCAATCCCCGCATCACTGACGACTGCGTACCCCGTATAGCGATCCGAGCGAACTTCCTCCTGCCCGTTCATGCCTGAACTTACTTGAGCGACCTCCACTCCTTTATCACCCAATGCTTTTATAAACGAGTTCCACGCTATAGACATTTGCTCATTCGTCCCGTTGCTTTTATACAGCAAGCGCATGTCTCCAACGGTCCTTGTATCGTCGAATGCATTGGAAAGGGCGGAACCTAATATCAACATCAGAATGATGGGAAGTGCTAGCATAAACATAAACGTTCTCTTTTCGCGAAGGCTGGACTTGATTTCTTTTACAGCGATACTCCATATATTCATGGCAAAGCCCCTCCTCTAGTCTCGCAAGTTTCGACCGGTTAAGGTCAAGAACACAGTCTCCAGATTTGGCGCTTGCTCTTCAACGGAGCGGATTTCTACCTGATCCTTGATGAATTGTTGAATGATCCGGTTCAGGCTGTTGATCTCCGTTTTCGATACGATTTTGATCGTATTCTCTTCTTGAAGCACCGCATTCACACCAGGAATCGCCTTAATAGCTTCGAGGTTTAACGGTTCATCTGCCCGAACGCCAATCCAAATTTCCTTCGCGTCGGTAATAATCGCTTTTAGCTCCTCCTTCGAGCCTTCCGCGATGACTTTTCCATGGTCAACAATGGCAATACGGGTGCAGATTTCTTCGACTTCCTCCATGTAATGGCTCGTATAAATGATCGTGCAGCCCATGTCGTTGAGCTTGCGTACCGAATTCAAGATATAATTGCGCGAATGAGGGTCAATCCCGACAGTAGGTTCGTCCATGATGATCAGCTTCGGCCGATGGGCAATGGCGCAAGCGATGTTTAACCGACGCTTCATCCCGCCAGAGAAGTTTTTGGGAAAGC